>CALHZT010000274.1 GCA_938040995.1 uncultured Pirellulaceae bacterium
CTGGAGTCGGCGAAGGCGTGCTTGTTGCTGGCTTTGCCGGGCGCTTTTCAGTGGACGACGGGTTCGTTGTCAGCGGTTGGTTTGGCGAAAGAACCAGAGGTTTATCCAGTGGGGCGGATTCGTAAGCCGGGAAAGCCAGACTCGAAGTCGTCTGCGGAAGCACTTGCACCGCCGAACCTACGCCCGAGGATTGGAAGCTTTCGAAACTTTGGTAATTCGAAACGTCATGTTGCTGTGCGAACGGCTGTCCAGCGAAGCGGCGAATGTAGTACGCCATCTCGGCGCATTCGGCTTTGGTGAGTGTTCCGCGAAAAGCCGGCATGAGGGCTCCGCGGCCGTCATGAGTCAGGCGAGCCAGTTGCTCATCTGTGCGGCTGGATTGCCAGTCCGGATTGGTGAAGTCTGGTATGTCGGGGTAATCACAGACTCCGCGGCCATCAACACCGTGACAGCGAACGCAGTAGCGATTAAAGAGCGATGCGATCGGGCGACCCTGAACTGCCGGGATGCCATGCATGACTGTGCCGCACGACGAACATCCGCCCAAACTGGATCCACAGCTCAGGCATCCTGCCTGATCGAACGATTGCCCGCCTGGATGCCCATTGCTTTCCCAGATCTGCTGTCCCAATGCGGAGGTACAGGCGCATGAGATTGCCAGCAGGCCTACAAAAATGGCGAAGCGTTGCGTTATTGAATTGAGCAAGAACTTCATCGAGGTCCGGATGGTTTAATGGATCGTGGGCGCAGAACGTCCACGACGTTCGCTGTTTCAAAGATTCGGTTGACGATCCTGGTAAACTTTTCCGAAAATACCGGTTGTGACGAAAACAGAAAGATTGTCGCCGCTACCATTGCCAGCGGTGAATCTACAATCAAGCCACGCTTGCTCTCGATTGGGAGCGGAAAGAGGAACATGGCAGAAGCAAAACCGCTCTCATCGCAGTTCCGGCGCCAGATTCAGATGGCGATCGAGTCGCTGTCTTGCGTGTTTGCCGGGCTCGCGACGTTCATGTTCATTCCTGCGTCGCGGTTGTTTGCGGAACGCGCGCTGGTGGGGATGGCGGTGGCGGCTGGCTGCTTTATGGCTTTGTTCCAGCTGAAGTTCCCGGAGTTTTTTCGGCAGGCGATGGAAGGTGATGACGTGGCGGCTCATCGAGACCAGCAGCCTGCTTCGCCGCGAACATTTAAAGTTCCCCGGCGGTTTGGCATCCGGTCCATTGTTTTCCTGACGATGGTCTTTGCATTGCTGTCGAGCGCGCTTCAGTCGATTGGTTTGGCGACGGATGTTTCGCTGCTGATTCTGGGCTTTGTCGGACTGGTGGCCTTCGGGCAGGTCTTCCTGAATCATGTGCCGCGTCGCATTTCGGCCGTGGTAGGTATCGCGGCAGCGTTTACGTTGTCCGCGCTGGGAATGGGACGATTTGGACCGCTCGAATGCCTGTTTGGCGGAGCGTTTGCCGGCTATGCGGTAGGTGCCGCGCTTGGAGCGCTCTTTTTGTTTGCAGGCGCGGTGGAGCATTGGTGGTGCTACACCGAAGGTGTTGTCATGCCGGCAAAAAGCGTAAGCGAGTGAAGGGGATTCGCGAAGACGTTTCCGGGTAGAACGAGGCGCCAAATTCCTGAATTGGAGGGAATCGTCGCCTCGCCCACTACGCGTTTATGGAGGGACTCGTTGCCTCGTCCACTACGCGTTTAAATGCCTTCTTCGCGGAAGATCTCGCTGATCGATTCGTCGTGATGAATGCGCTTGATGGCTTCGCCAAGAATCTGATTGACGGAAAGGACAGTCATCTTGTCGATCCGTTTCTCTGGCGGCAGCGGCACGGTATCTGTCACAACGACGCCATCAATCGGAGCATCCTCCAGCCGCGCGATTGCGGGCCCGCAGAGAATGCCGTGCGTCGCAGCCACATAGATCTCGCGGGCTCCCTTGTCGCGCACCAGTCTTGCTCCACCGCAAATTGAACCAGCCGTACTGATCATGTCATCGAACAGGATCGCGACGCGCCCTTCAATCGGGCCACCGATCACATTCTCCTGTCTGGTTTCGTGAGCACTCGTTCGACGTTTATCGACGATGGCGAGGCTCCCGCCGATTCGTTTGGCATGCCCGACGGCTCGTTTAATACTCCCTTCATCCGGGCTGACGACAACAATATCTTCGCTCGTCAGTCCTTTCGACCGGAAGAAACGGTTAAGCACTGGCGCCGCGTAGAGGTGATCCACGGGAACATCGAAGAAGCCCTGAATCTGTGCCGCGTGGAGATCCATTGTCAGAGCCCGATCGGCTCCCGCACGCGTAATGAGATTGGCGACGAGCTTGGCCGTGATCGGCGTTCGCCCCTCGTCCTTGCGGTCCTGTCTCGCGTAGCCATAGTAAGGCAGCACCGCGGTAATTCTTGCCGCGCTGGCGCGACGGCAGCTGTCGATCATGACCAACAGCTCCATCAGGTTCTTGTTGACGGGCGGACAAGTCGGCTGAATCAAAAAGATATCGCGACCGCGAATATCCTCTTCGATTTTGCAGCCGATTTCGCCGTCCGGAAAATCGAACAGGTTGATCCCGCCGGCTGGCAAATTCAGGAATTCACAGATACTGCCAGCAAGTTCCGGATTCGCCCGACCGCTGAATATTTTGAGCTCGCGCATCTTAGCCCTTCAATCGTTCCATTTCGTCTTCGGCGGCCTTCAGGTCAGCAAGGTTGTTGATACTCAACGCCTCGCACGGTTTCAAAACCGGCAGCGCTTTTACTGACTTGCCAGCGTTCTTCATAATCCCGGGGCAATCGGTGATGTAAAACTCACCCTGGGCATTGTTGCTTTGTAATTGATCAAGTGCCGGTAATAGCGACTGGCAATCGAACACATACGTGCTCATGTTGACTTCTTTGACGGCCAACTGTTCTTCCGTGGCGTCCTTGTGCTCGACAATCGCGGAGAACTCACCATCGGCGTCACGCACGATGCGGCCAAGTCCCGTGGGATCGTCTTTGATAAGCGTTCCCATCACGCACGCCGGATTTTCTTTTTCGAAGACATCCAGCAGGGCCCGGAGCGATGATGACTGGGTCAGGGGCGAGTCGCCGGTCAGAACCATGACCGCACCCTCGTGCTTTTCCAGTTCGGCCTTGCAAACCTGGACGGCATGCCCGGTTCCGAGCTGTTCGGTCTGTTCGACGAATGAAATGTTCCCGCGGTGAGCTAGTGCTTCGCGAACGAGATCTGATTTGTATCCGACGACTACGACAACTTTGGCAACGCCGGCGGTATCGAGGGCATCGAGCACATATTCAACCAGCGGGCGTCCATGCGCCGGAACCAGAACCTTTGGCAAATCGGACTCCATACGGGTACCTTTGCCGGCTGCCATTACGATTGCGAGATGTTCGTTCATTTTGTCGGGAATTTCGTTTTCTTGTCCTGCGCTTGTCCTACGCTTGCCCTTCGGTTTCGCGTCACCAGTCCATGTGGCTGTGCGGACGGACATCATCCCACGAACGCGAGGCACCTGCCAGTGCTTAGTTCGGTTCGCGAGTCAGGTGGTGTGGATGAAATCGTTTGACACTCCGGTTTTGCGGGAAGTAAGATCGCGGCTTGGCATATGCTATTCGGACATCGCGAACCAGACGATATGATCGCCCAGTCCTTATGGTTAGACTTTCAGTTACACCCCACCATTCGCTCTTTTGCACAGGCGTAGAGTACATTGCACGAAGCCATCCAAAAGGCGGATGTTCTGATCGAAGCCCTTGGCTGGATCCGGCGGTTTCGCGACAAAATTACCGTCATCAAGCTGGGCGGAAGCGTGATGCAGGACGAAGATGCCTTGCGTCATGTTCTGCTGGACATCGTTTTTATGGAGACGGTGGGTATGCGGCCGGTCGTCGTTCACGGTGCCGGCGCTGCGATCTCCAAAGCCATGACGGATGCCGGGCTGGAGGCCCGGTTCGTGCTGGGGCGTCGAGTCACCGATGATCCGGCCCTGAAGATCGTCGAGCAGGTGTTGGCGGGAACCGTCAACAATCGACTGCATCAATTTACTGAAGAGCTTGGCGGTCGGTCGGCGCCGCTGAATTTCGCAACGCAAAATGTGCTGTTCGGTGAAAAGTTGACGCTCACCGGCGAAGATGGAAACCCGGTAGAACTCGGCAACGTCGGCGTCGTGACGAAGGTTGATTCAGTCGCAATAAAGAACATCTGTGCCGACGGGCGGGTTCCCATCATCCCGTCGATGTGCATTGATTCCGCGGGTCAGAAGTACAATGTGAACGCGGATACGGCTGCGACGGCTGTCGCCCAGGCATTGAGCGCCGACAAGCTCGTGTTCCTGAGTGATGTGAATGGCGTTCGCCGTGACAAGGATGCCGAAGATTCGATAATTCACACGTTGCCGGCTGCGGAAGCTCGTAAGCTGATCGCGAACGGTAGTATCGGCACGGGAATGATTCCCAAGGTCGAAGCGTGCCTCGAAACGCTTGAGCAGGGTGTCGGCAAAGTCCATATTATTGATGGGCGGTTGCGACACTCGTTGCTGTTGGAAATTTATACGAATACTGGCGTTGGCACGTTGATGGTGAAGTGAGTGTCGAGTTGCGAGTTGCGAGTTGCGAGTTGCGAGTGGCGAGTGGCGAGTGGCGAGATCACTTTCTCAAATCTCAAATCTGAAATCTGAAATCTGAAATCCAATACCCAAAATCTTTCCATGCTTAGCTCATCCGAAACCTGCGACTTGTTTGCCGAATACGTCATTCCCAACTACGGTCGGTACGCTGTAAACCTCGTTCGAGGCGAAGGGAACTATGTCTGGGACAGCGAAGGCAACAAGTATCTCGACTTGTTCCCCGGCTGGGGATGCAACCTGATTGGGCATTGCCCGCCGGCTGTCGTGAAGGCCGTGCAGGAGCAGGTGGCGACTCTGATCCACGTTCCGAACTCGTGGCATGTTGAAGCGCAGGGACAGTGGGCAAAAATGCTCTCCGATCGCAGCTTTGGTGGGCAGGCGTTCTTCTGTAACTCTGGTGCCGAAGCCAACGAAGCCGCCATCAAGCTGGCTCGCCTGCACCACGGTCCGGACCGATACAAAATCATCACCTTCACTCGCGGCTTCCACGGTCGGACCATCGCCACGACGACAGCGACGGCGCAGCCGAAGTATCACGAAGGCCTCGGGCCGCTCGTCGCAGGTTTCCAATATGCGGCTCATGGTGATCTCGACGGAGTCCGCGAGCTGATCGACGAGCAAACATGCGCGATCATGATCGAGCCAATTCAGGGTGAGGGCGGAGTCAACATTCCGCAGGAAGGTTTTCTCGAAGGTCTACGGGCACTTTGCGACGAGCATGATTTGTTGCTGATCTTCGACGAAGTTCAGACCGGATGTGGGCGAACGGGCGAGTGGTTTGCCTACCAACATTTTGGCGTGACGCCCGATGTGATGACTTTGGCAAAGGCGCTATGCGGTGGAGTCGCCGGCGGTGCGATGTTGACGACGAAAGAAATTGCGCCAAGCTTGCGCCCCGGAATGCATGCGGCAACGTTTGGCGGAAACCCGATTGCCGCCGCTGCCGGAATCGCGACTTTGCAAACGATCGAAGAGGAAGGCTTGCTCGCCAACGTCAAAGATCTTGCCGAATTTTGGAAAGAAGAACTGACAACGCTCGCGGAAGAGATCGAGATCATCAAGGAAGTCCGCGTGCTCGGTGCCATGATCGGAATCGAATTGCACGTCGAAGGTGCGGCGGTCGTTGAGTATTGCCTGAAGAAGGGCGTGCTGATCAATTGCACGCAGAAGAACGTTATTCGATTGCTGCCCGCGATGAATTTGTCGCGCGAAGAGGCGGCCATGGGGCTGGAGATTATCGCTGATGGTATTCGGGAGTTGGAAGCCGCCGGCAAGATGGAAGTTTGATCGATCGTAGAACCGCTGTCCTCAGCTGTTCATGTATGGCTGTCCTCAGCTGTTCATACTCAGATGTTCGTACCCAGTCGTGAACGGCATGCACAGCGTGCTCTCGTGCCTGACGCCACAGGTAAACGGCTGGGGACAGCCGTGCTACTATCGATAAACGGCTGGGGACAGCCGTGCTACTATCGATAAACGGCTGGGGACAGCCGTGCTACTATCGATCAGCTCGCTTTGCGAGCCTGATAAATCACGGCTTCGTCGCCAGAACCACGATACATGGCGACTTCGTCATTGCCGTCTCCATCGAAATCGCCAACGACGGGAAGATCACCCGGTTTACCGATCATGCGACGCTCGTCGCTGGAGTCCAGCTTGCCGTTGTTATTGCTGTCGATGATCAGCTCGCCATTTCGATACACGGCCATGTCGACTTGGCCGTCCCCGTTAAAGTCACCAACGAGCGGAATGTCACCCTTCTCGCCAAACGGAACTTCGCGATCCAGTTGCGACCAATGGCCGTCTCCATCAACGTCCAGGTGCCACGTGCCTTTGCGGAATACGCCGATGGTCGTGATGCCGTCGCCGTTCCAGTCACCAGTCACCGGGATATCGTCCTTGCTGCCGAATCGAAAGACGTGATCGACCACGTCGGCTCGGACTCGCCCGGATGGTTGCTCCTGCATGATTCGCGTTCGCTTGCGGGCATACTTCTTCTCGCCGTTTGCGTCGGCGGATTCCTCACCGGGTGGAACATTCTTTTTCACGTTTGCCGTCTCGTTGTCCGCGTCGGGTAAGCCGGGTTCGTTGGTGATGGCTTCCTGATCGCCGAGCCATTCACGACCGAAGATTCCAATGTCGGCTTTGCCGTCGCCGTCCCAGTCGCCAGTTACAGGAATATCAAACCTGGTGCCAAGTTTGGCCCAAAGATCGCCCGCGTCGAACTTGCCATCGCCATTTTTGTCGATGAACCATTCGCCATCGACATAGACGCCGATCTCGTCATAGCCGTCGCCATTAAAATCAGCCGCGAATGGAATCGCGCCGCGAGTCCCGAACTGGATGCTGGTCGATGTCGAGTTGTCACCATAGCCATTGGGCATCACCCATTCGCCGGTGTTCATCGGAGTCGTCACCTTGCTGGGGTTCGCACCTGTCGCAGCGAACCAGACGGATGTGACTTCCTGCACGGTGACGCCTTCGCCACGCGGCTGGCCGCCGTTAATAATGCTAAGGTGCCACGCCCTTGGCTTGCCAAGCGAATCACCGCCTCCCGTCGCCAAAGGCGAATAGCCACTGCGGCCCGGCGGGTTGCCGGCGAACGGAACCACGTTGGCCTGGGGAAGATTTCGACCCGGGGGCAGCGGAGTCGTCGGAATGTTGGGCGTAAACGGTATTCGCGGATCCACCGGCGGCGGTAAAACTGCCGGAGTAAAGTTCACGGCGACTTCACTGAAGTTGTTTTCGAGAGACTGAGTCCCCG
>CALHZT010000275.1 GCA_938040995.1 uncultured Pirellulaceae bacterium
AACGAGTCCTTGCGTGGTTCAAATTTTGGGACTCGTAGCCTCGTCCACTACCCGAAAATTAAGCTCCGTCGTTGACGGTATCCTGGCACAGATTTTCGCATCGGAGAGCATCATGATTTACTGTCCGTATTGTGACGCCGAAAATATCGAAGGCGCAGACCTTTGTTCTGGCTGCAGTCAGTCCCTTCGCGAACTGCACCTGTCGCCGCCTTCGAGCGAAGTTGAAAAATCGCTGCTGATCGATCGCATGAAGGCGCTGCAGCCCAAAGCTCCGATCGTCGTGCCGAATACGATGACCGTCTCGGAGGTCCTCAACTTTCTGGTCGAGAAAGGCATCGGTTGCGTCTTTGTTGCCGATGGTGCTGACATCGTTGGCGTGTTCACCGAGCGTGACGCGTTTATGCGGCTGGATCTGGATTCCGGCGACTATCGCGAAAAACCAATCTCCGAATTCATGACGGCGGAACCAAAGAGTTTGACCGACGAAGCGAAAGTCGCCTTTGCCGTCCAGATGATGGATCAGGGCGGCTACCGGCACATTCTGGTTCTCGACAAATCCGGCCAACCGTCGGGCGTCACCTCCGTCCGCGACATCCTCAGATACCTTTCGGAACGAGTCGCGTCGGCATAGCTCACGTGGCCCCGCCTGCCGTCAGACCGCCTTTTTGGCATCCAGATTGTCACCTGGCATACGTACCGATGGACGGTGAACACTTTGGTAACGTGCTTGCGATATAGACGGGTTGTTCTGCACCCCAAATACCAGGGATTCCCGGAACCCGACTGACAGGCTGGCGTACAGCTTATAGCGTATACTTCTTATCCGCCAATGATTGCTGCGCAAACCATGGCGTTACCCTGCCGCTGCGTTGGCGGCGCAAAACAGACATTTGAATTGAGGAATACCCATGTTTCGTCGCGCCGTGGCCGTCGGATGTTTAACAGCCTGGATGCTTTTTGTTACCGGTTGCGGGGAAACTTCAACAGACACCGCAGCGGTCGCCGACTCCTCACCGGACAAACCGGAAATTGTGTTCAAGGATTCCGTTGAGTCCAACACCGAAATTCCGGACGGACTGGATGGACTGGTGTTTATTGACACGAACGGCAAACGCATTGCCCTCAAGTCCTATATCGGCAAAAAGAATATCGTCCTCGTATTCACCGAGGGTTTTGCCGGAATGCTGTGTCCCTTCTGCAAGACACACACTTCACGGCTGGTCGCCAACTACGACAAGTTCAAGGATCTGGAAACCGAAGTGCTCGTTGTCTATCCAGGAGCCAGGGACCACCTCGATGAATTCGTCGACGCGGCGAGGACCCAGGAAGCGAATGTCGATGATGTCCCATTCCCTATTGTTCTTGATGAAGACTTTTCGGCGACGTCATTCTTCAACATCCGCTCCAACCTGGCTCACCCTTCTACGTTCATCATCGACAAGAGCGGGAACGTCAAACTCGGCTATGTCGGTGAAGACATGACTTCAGATCGCCCCAGCATCAGTGCGATGCTGAAGGTACTCGAGAAAGACTAGCAGGAACTACTGCCAAATCGAATGACGGCACCCATACCCCGCGTCCGTTGAATTGACGGCAAGCCTCTTTTTGTCACGACATGATTGAAGAAACACGCGACCAGCCGGATAAGCGCCTGCAGATCGCGACACGACTGGGTTTCATCAACAAGGACCAGGTTTCCAGGATCGTTCAAAAGGCGAATGCTGATTCGATCGATTGCCTGGATGCTGCAAGAGACCTCGATCTTCTCCGCGCTGTTCAGTGCCACATCATTGAACACTTGCTACATCCGAATGAGTTGGCACCAGGCTATTGCATTCGCGATCTTATTGGATACGGCGGAAACGGAATCGTATTTCGGGCCACGCAAACACGGCTGGGCCGGGATGTTGCGTTAAAGACGATCAATACAACCACTCAGTCCGGTGGGATCGTCGGGGAACGAATGCGGCGCGAAGCCCAATCGATTGCAAGTCTACAGCACCCCAACATTGTCGCCGCGTACGATTGCGGGTTTCATCAGGGCAATTTCCATATTGCCATGGAACTTGTTGACGGTGAAGACCTGGCAAGCTACTGTCGCCGCGCTGGCAAGCTTGACGAAGCGACCACGTGGTGGATTGCCCGTCAAGTCGCTTCGGCGCTGTCGCACGCGCATCAAAGTGGCATTATTCATCGCGATATCAAACCAGCCAACATATTGCTGACGGAAGTCCCGGAAGGGAGTGCGATACCTGACGGCGTCCCCTTTGCCAAAGTCGCTGATTTCGGACTGGCATTTCATTCAAAATTGCCAGCCGACTCAAATATCACCGAGCCTGGAACGACGCTGGGTACTCCGGCTTTCGTGGCTCCTGAGCAACTGAGCGATACGCATGTTGATCATCGAGCCGACATTTACTCGCTGGGAGCGACCATCTACCAGATGCTTCAGTCGGCTGCGCCCTACCAGGGCAAGTCCGCGATGAAAGTCATCGTCGCAAAGACCATTGGGAAAGATGAATGGAGGGATGAACTCTGGTTTGAAATGAGTGCACCGACGACTCAACTGTTTCGCGACATGACGGAAACAGATCCGGAACGTCGCGTCGATTCGTACAGGGACTTGCTAAGTCGAATTGATGAGGTATTGAGTGGCCTCGCCGAACCAGTCGGCTTTGTGGAGCAGGTATTAACGTATGATCGCGAAGTTGATCCGCATTTTGATACGGTGGAATACTCCCACGGGCAAGAAAACACAGTCACCGCCACAACGGTGCTGCCTCAAACCAAGAGCCCGGGCTTGTCTCGTGCCAGGATGCTCCTGTTGGCCGTCGCCGGTCTGGCTGTATTGGCATTCGCCGGAAATGCGATCATTCATCGCGCACAGTTTTCAGGAGCAAAAGCGGCTGAGCTGAATTCTGTAGCACAACGTTGGCGACTGACAGGCGCACCGGAGTACTTCTTTAATGGACGAAGTCTTCCAGTGCGATTGAGCAAATTCGGATCGTGGTCGCCCGCGCAAGGCCCGGAAGGCGAATCGGTTTTGCGTGGCATGGAGGGCGCGTGGATGGATCTGCCGATGGAAGTAAAATCCGGTGCCAGCGATTTGAGAGTGATGGTTGCTGTGGCGATTCCAGATGGCGGCGAAGTCGACTTGCACTTACCAAATGACGCAGCTGATCCGCGAAGGCTGGTACGTATTACCGCTTCAGGAGCGTCAGTACTGGTCGAAGAGACTGGCAGAATCTTGCCTCGCAGCAAAGAAATTCAATTCAGGCAGGATCCCGATGGGAACTCTTTTCACGATTGCCACTTTCTCGCGGTCGAGGGGATGCTCGTCGTGTTCGTCGACGGCAAATTGCTCGGACATGTAGCTTATGCGGCTCGCGAAGGTGACGCGTTGCGGATCGGCACTCGCAAAGGGAGCGCCGATTTTGCCGACTTGCGAATCAGCGAAGTTCAAGAGAGAACACAGGTGCCGTGAACGGTTGCGTTTCTGTATTCCAAACTGCCCGATCCTGAAATTCCTGCTTGGGATCGTTCGAGAAACTACTGCCTGATCTTCCTCCGTCTTTCCCGCGCAGGCGGGAATCCATTGAATCGGATTGGCTTATTGATTCAGGGAAAGACGTTGAGCGTTAATACGCTTCGAGTGGGTCCCCGCGTTCGCGGGGAAGACGGCCATGGGCCGTCAATTGAGTCATCATGAACGGAGATTCCTCCGTCTTTCCCGCGCAGGCGGGAATCCATTGAATCGGATTGGCTTTTTGATTCAGGGAAAGGCGTTGAGCGTTCATACGCTTCGAGTGGGTCCCCGCGTTCGCGGGGAAGACGGCCATAGGCCGTCAACTAAGTCGTCATGAACGGAGAGTCCTCCGTCTTTCCCGCGCAGGCGGGAATCCATTGAATCGGATTGGCTTTTTGATTCAGAGAAAGACGTTGAGCGTTATTACGCTTCGAGTGGGTCCCCGCGTTCGCGGGGAAGACGGCCATAGGCCGTCAACTGAGTCGTCATGAACGGAGATTCCTCCGTCTTTCCCGCGCAGGCGGGATTCCATTGAACCGGATTGGTTTTTTGAGTCAGGGAAAGACGTTGAGCGTTAATACGCTTCGAGTGGGTCCCCGCGTTCGCGGGGAAGACGGCCATAGGCCGTCAATTAAGTCGTCATGAACGGAGGTTCGACACTAATTTGGAATTGATAAATCCAGAATCGAACGATCCTTACGCGATACGGGTTTGGCGGTTAGTTGACTTCCGCGGTCGACGTTTCAGGCTCGGTGATCGCTTCGCGGATGACCGACTCGAGGGAAAAAGTACCGTTTTCCAGGGAGTCGAAGATCGAGTCGTGAACGGTGGCTTTTTCATAGTCTTCCAACTTGCCGATGATCTGTCTGATTTCTGTTCGACTGTACCCTTGTCTGTAGAGGTACTCATCCAGTTCATCAAATGTCGAGTAGTTGTCCATCTGGTTGCTCCTGTAATCATGCGTTCGTTACAGATTTGACGGGCGCTGGAAAAACTTCTTACAAAATATTGACGGCATTCCAGACAATTCCTCAAGCTCGAACCCCGTTTGTAATCCGGCTCTCCGTACACCTCTCCGCAGACTCAACGCACAAATTGGGCCTTGTTTTTTCTGGAATCCATGCATCCCGGGCTCGCGATTCCAAACCTGGTTTGTGGCCATGGTCTGCGGTGCGTACAATCTGGTACTTCTGGAATCACCGACACTTGAACCATTGCCCAAGGCGATTTATTCGTGCGCCCGACGGAACAACTCGATTCGTCGATTGAAATTGTGACGCCCGAAAATATCGCTTTTCGATATGAGGTGGCGGGACCGTTTCGTCGGATGCCTGCATTCCTGATCGACTATGCGATCCGGTTCGGATTCTGGCTATTGTGTATGTTCGGACTTGGCATGGCCGGATTGCTCAATGGCTTTGCCGGTATCGGCATGCTTCTGCTGCTCTGGTTTGTACTCGAGTGGTTCTATGGCGGACTATTCGAGACGTACTGGAACGGACAAACGCCCGGCAAACGCATGGTTGGCATCCGCGTTCTGTGTACTGATGGCAAGCCGATCAATGGCCTGCAGGCCGTCATGCGAAACATTCTCCGCTTCGCGGACCTGATGCCCGCGCTGCCACTTTCGGCTCTCACTGGCACGCCGGCAGGACTGGCGATTCCCACCGGCATGATTGGCCTGATAACGCCGATGCTGAACCCCCGCTTCCAGCGACTGGGCGACATGGTCTGCGGGACCATGGTGGTCATCGAGGATCGCAGCTGGCTATTTGGCGTCACAAAGATCGAAGATCCGCGAGCCGCACAGCTTGCGGAATATATCCCGGCCAATTTCGAAATTCGTCGCCAACTCAGCCGGGCGGTGGCGACTTATGTGGAGAGACGTCGCTTCTTTTCTCCGGCTCGACGCCGGGAAATTGCCCGTCACCTTGCCGAACCGTTGCTGGAGCGTTTCAACCTCCCGGAAGATACGAGTTACGACTTGATGATTTGTGCGTTGTATCATCGGGCGTTCATCGCTGAACTTGGCCGTGAGCCGGATGAGGATATCATCGAGGCGATTGGTGAGTCGCCATTTAGCGCACCGGCCGTTGCAGCGACAACTACCGCTCCCGCCGTACCAGACAACAATCCGACTCCAGCCGCCGAAAGTACGGAAAGCACGTCATGAAAGTCGCCGAACTGGTAACGCAGCGCCGAAAGAACTGGCAGGAGCTGGAACAGCTGTGCGCCCAGATGGAGAATCGGCGCAAGAAAACACTGGGTGCCAAGAACATTTCGCGGTTCGCCAGCCTGTATCGTTCGACTTGTGCCGACCTCGCACTGGCCGATGCCTATCAGCTGCCGCCCAATACCGTTCAGTATCTTCATCGGCTGGTAGGTCGTTCGCACAATCAGCTTTATCGCAGTCGCCGGTTTGACGTTCAGACATGGGCCGATATTCTCCTGCACGATGTGCCCAAGAGGATATTTAACGATCGCTGCGTTCAAACAGCGTTCGCCGTATTCTGGTTTGTCTTTCTCGCGTCGGCTGGTTTGGCGATGCGGACCGACCTTTGGCCGGCGTACGCCAACCAGATGGTTGGCGATGCGATGCTGGAGCAAATGGACGAGAGTTTTTCGCAGCCAATTAAGGGCCGAGCCGCCAGGAACAACCCGATCATGGCGAGTTTCTACATTCAACATAACACCAGTATTGGACTGCAATGTTTCGCTGGCGGACTGCTGCTTATTCCGGGACTGGTCGTGACGATATTCAATGCGGCTCATCTGGGAGCCGCGTTCGGATACTTCGCGAGGCCCGACGTTGCGGCGGGCAACAACTTTTTTGAATTTGTGACGGCCCATGGTCCGTTCGAGCTGACTGCGATCGTCCTGTCTGCGGGTGCCGGCATGCGACTGGGAATGGGTTGGATCAAGACCGGCGGATACAGCCGGATCGCATCGTTACGACGAACGGCGCAGGAAACCATGCCGCTCATGGGCGCGGCGATCGTACTTTTCTTCCTTGCGGCTCTCATCGAAGGATTCCTTTCTCCTTCCGCATTGCCGTACGGTATCAAAGCCGCGGTGGCCGTGATCTCCAGCGGTCTTTTGATGGTGTACTTCGTCGTGCTTGGATTCCCGACGGGCGCCGACACCGCCGATCCTGACAGTTCCAGTACCGTTTCGTTCGACGAACTCTGACGCGAATTCAACGAGCCCTCCATTGCGACTTGACCGTACAAAAATTGCGATTCGCGAACGAAGCCTGTTCGACTTGCTGGACATGGCGCTGCGGGTGCTGTTCGTCTACCTGGGGCCGGTGTTGCTTTGTGCCATGGCCGTTGTCTTGCCGCTGATGATTCTCAACTGGTGGTTGATCGGCTGGATGACCGAATACGGGGATATTAGCGAGGGCAGTTTTCGCTATTTCTGGAACATGATTCTTCTCGTCGCGATTCAGGCGCCATTGATCTCCATTTTTGTGACTCCCTACCTCGGTCAGGTAATGTTTCAGGATGAGATTGAACCGCGAGAGGTTGTGCGGGCGACATGGAACTCGACTTTTCAGTTGACGATGTCGCACCTTTTGATTCGCGGTGTCGGATTGGGAATTTACATCGCGTGGGCGATTCCAAACGGGGATGAATTCTCCACGCCGGAAGTCTGGCTGATCGTACTGGCGATTTATGCATTCATTTTTCGGGCTGCACGTCCCTTCAACAACGAAATTATCCTGCTGGAAAAGAACCCGTTCCGGTCAAAGGACCCGAACGTGATTTCAGCCGGCAAGCGCAGTCAGACTTTGCACGGCCCCAATTCCGGCGACCTGATTTCCCGCTGGATGGGCTGCGTGATGATCGCAGCGCTCCTTGTGATTTCCATTCTCGGCACGATCTGGTTTCTGTGGGGAATGATGACCTTCGACTGGAACTGGGGACCGGTCATGTTTCACATTTGTTACCCGTTGACGTTGTGGATCATTGCGACGTATTTTTCGATCGTTCGATTCCTCAGCTATCTCGATTTGCGAATCCGCCGGGAGGGCTGGGAAGTCGAATTGGTGATGCGAGCCGCCGCGGCACGAATGGCGGGGTCGATTGGATGATTCGTTTCGCACGCCACTCTCGTCGAACGCGCTGGCTCGCCTTTGTAGCGGGGCTCGCAATCTCCGTTTGCATGGCGACTGGATCAAGGGCCCCGGCAGATGAACCCGTGGTAGCGCCGATTGATGAAGCCGCCGTTGACTCGGTACGGGATGCGCTGCAGAGCGAGGCGAATTTTCCATGGTACGACGCCGAAACGGACGGTCTTGCCCGAGTCGAGGTTCGCACCCCGGCGACTCCGAAAGAGGCGAAGGCCTGGCAGGAAAAGGTCAAAGCGACCAGGCAACGCCAGGGTACCAACTGGAACTGGTCGATGGGTGACGTGTTTGCCCGAATGCTTCAGTACGCGGCGTGGGCGGCGCTGGCCTTGCTGTTTATCGTGGGAATCTATTTTGGGATTCAGTCGCTGATGGATACCGAAATCCAGCTTGCCGCCAGTGCCGAAGAAGAAGACGAGCAGCGAACCGATGCCGAACGCATGGAGAATCTTCCCATTGATGTCGCTCGCGCGGATGGAGATTTCCTCGAGGTTGCCAGGCAATATTATCAGGCTGGCGATTTCGCCGCCGCGATCGTCTATCTCTTCAGCTACAAGCTGATGCAGCTCGACCGCCAGCAGTGGATCCGGTTGACGAAAGGGAAAACCAATCGGCAGTATCTCAAAGAGATTCGCAAACGGCGCGACCGATCGTCATGGAAAGACCTCCAGTCGCTGACTCGTGAGACGATGGTAACGTTTGAAGATTCATTCTTTGGTCATCATGCAATCGATCGAGCCCGATTTGAAACATGCTGGGATCGCCTTGATGAATTTCATGAGCGACTGGCCGACGGAGGTGCAGCATGACGCAATTCCTCCGCAGCTTCCTGTTGTTGCCGCTCATTTTCCTCGCCACTGGTTGCTCGATGGATGGCATCCATACCGAGTACGGGAAGCGGCGGGGCAACGCGACGGGCCGCAGCGTGAATGGTACCGGTGTGCTCGCAAGAATTTTCGCAAACCGCGGTTATCGGGTGCGGACCACTTCGCGGCTGGGCCGGATGGCCGCGCGAGCCGACGTCATCGTCTGGTTCCCGGATCGCTATCGACCGCCTGGCAGTGACACTCGCGAATTTCTCGAAGAGTGGTTGTACGATTCGCCCAACCGGACGTTGGTGATCGTGGGTCGCGACTTTGATGCGAGCGTCGAGTACTGGCGAAAGTCGCTGGAGATGTCGCCAGCCGGGGAGAAGCTTGAGACCCGTCGCAGGTCCGCTCGCCGTCGAACCGGGTTCGCTCGGGAACGAAGTGGATACCCGCGCAATGAAGACTGCGACTGGTATGTCATTGACCGGGAATCCACACCGCGAAAAATCAGTTCGTTGGAGGGGCCGTGGAGCGAGAGCATTGATGCTTCGGCAGTAGAGATGATGCTCGGGGCGCGAATCAAACCCTCTGACATGTCCGAAACCGACGGTGAATGGAACGGTGGCAACGCAAAGTTCCAGTCGCTACTGACATCGGATGATGACGTCATCGTCGGCCGATACTCGCGGGAGCACTGGGACAATAGCCAGATCATTGTCGTCGCCAACGGTAGTTGGCTTTTGAACCTGCCGCTGCTGAATCACGAGCACCGAAAGCTTGCCACACGGCTGGTGGATGAGTGCGGAATAGGCCTGGACAACGCCGTCTTTCTTGAAAGCGGGCCGGGTGAACCGGCGCTCGCAAGTAACGAACCGAACCAGCATCATGGGCTCGCAGCCTTCACGGTCTGGCCGGTGAACTGTATCCTTATCCACCTGTGTTTGCTGGGCACTATCCTGTGCTTTTGCGTCTTTCCAATCTTCGGTCGCCCCAAAGAGCTGGCGGGTGAGAGAAGGTCTGACTTTGGCAA
This sequence comes from uncultured Pirellulaceae bacterium, assembly GCA_938040995.1. Classification (GTDB taxonomy): domain Bacteria; phylum Planctomycetota; class Planctomycetia; order Pirellulales; family Pirellulaceae; genus CALHZT01. Next base: position 9,495 of record CALHZT010000275.1, read on the forward strand.
GCACATCGAAGCCCTCGGTCAGCTCATGTATCGCACCGCCGACCGGGACTATGCGAAACAGCGACGCGCCTATTATTTGCAACGAGTCGCCAAAGATACGGCTCAGCTTGAATCCGAAGCAAAGGCTGCACTACCCGCGACCAGTACAGAAATATTGCCCGCCGAACGACTTGACCAACCCGGTGAAGCAACCACCCCGGAGACCGACTCGCCAATTTAGATTGGCTACAGAAAGCTGCGAGGTAGCCGGACTGGCAACAGTTCGGGAGAATTGCCAGCGAACCTCGAAGTGTTGCCACTCCGGCTACGAACAAGCCCAAACCTAACTATTGAGACCAACAGTCGATGAGCCAAGTGAATCCTACGAACGAGCCGACGGAATCGGAACCAGGCCCACCAGCGCGGCCGCCTGCGGTCGAGACGCCAACGAAAAAACTTTTCGACCGGATTATCGGCGAGGTCAGCAAGATCTACGTCGGTCAGGAAGAAATGGTACTTGGGACTCTCGTTGCCCTCTTTTCCAGCGGGCACGTTCTGATTGAAAGTGTCCCCGGACTCGGCAAGACGCTTTTTATCCGAACGCTGGGCAAAGTGCTTGGATGCGAATTCGGGCGAATTCAGTTCACTGCCGACTTGATGCCATCGGACATTACTGGCGCGCCGATTTTCGACATGAAGGAGTCCGAATTCCGGTTCCGACCCGGTCCAATCTTCACGCAATTGCTACTCGCCGACGAAATTAACCGTTCGCCGGCCAAGACCCACGCGGCGCTCTTGGAGATTATGCAAGAGTATCGCGTCACGGTGGATGGAGTCAGTCACGAGATCGAAAAACCGTTTCTGGTTCTGGCAACCCAGAACCCGATCGAATCGGAAGGCACCTACAACTTGCCCGAAGCACAACTTGATCGCTTCATGTTCAAGTTGATGGCCGAGTATCCTGGCGAAATGGAAGAAGCCGAGATCTTGCGAATGCACAGCAGGCAAGTCGATCTCGACGAACGGCTGGAATCAGAAATTGCCACGGTCTCGACGCCCGCGGAGATTCTGCAGATCACCAAAGACAACAGCAACGTGACGATGGACGACAAGTTGATTGACTACATCAACCAGATCGTTCGACTCACCCGCGAATGGCCGCAGTTTCACATTGGGGCTTCGCCTCGCGCCGGGATTGCCTTGATGCAGGGCGCCCGCACGCTCGCCGCATTCAATGGTCGCGACTATGCGGTTCCCGACGACGTGGTTCAACTGGCGAAACCCGCACTGCGACATCGCGTCATCATGAATGCCGAATCCGAAGTCGAAGGACTGACGGTTGACGGGATTCTGGACGGGTTGCTGCGTTCTGTCGAGGTGCCAAGAATCTGATGCAACCCGTGACTTCGGTGATGCCAGTCGTTGCAGCCACTACTTTTGAGTTCCTTCGCTCGGGAATCATGAGTATCTGGGCTCGCCCCATCCTGTTGCTCACGTTGTGCACGATTCCTCTGGTACTCGCGGCTGTGTTTCGTCGCAGCTATCCGAACAAGCCGCTGGTCGCATTGTTCGCCGTGCCGACGGTACTCTCCGCGTTACTCATGGCCAAGCTGGACCTGCTTCCGCTTGTGATCGCATTCGACTGCGTCATTGCGCTGGTTGCCTTTTGGGATCTCTTTACAACGCCAGGCAAAAAATCGTTCAGCGTCACGCGAAACTGTATGCGGATTGCATCGTTACAAAAACCTCATCCAGTCGAATTGACGGTGACGCATACCGGGCGGAATTCCAAACTGATCTGGGTCCGTGACGACGTTCCCCAGGAATTCAAATCGAGTCCCGATGAGTTTACGATTCAGATTAAGCCGCGGGTGCGAGCCCATCTGCATTACGATCTGTCCGCTACGCGGCGCGGTGCGTTCGAAATGAGAAGGGTCTACATCCGGACACGCAGCCGGCTGGGACTGTGGCGACGGCATCTGGAATTGCCAGTCGATTCATCGATCCATGTTTATCCGGACATGCAACAGCTTTCGAAGTATGCGCTCCTCGCGAGAACGAATCGCCTTAGCCAGATTGGTGTCCGGCGAACGCGAAAAATTGGGCAGGACAACGAATTCGAACGGCTTCGCGACTATACGCTGGATGACAACTACAAACATCTCGACTGGCGAGCCACTGCGCGACGCAACAAACTGACGGTCAAGGACTTTCAGTCTAGTCAGAGCCAGCGAGTCATTTTTCTCGTCGACACCGGGCGAATGATGAGCAACCTGTCGTCTGAAGGGCTTAGCCTGCTCGACCACGCTCTCAATTCCATGCTGATGCTGAGTTATGTTGCGCTCCAGCGTGGTGACAGTGTCGGGATGATTGCGTTTTCGGATTCGATTCACAGTTTCGTGCCGCCGAAGGGAGGCATGAATCAGATGAACCAGCTGCTTCACGCATCTTTTGACCGGTTTCCGGGGCTGGTCGAGTCGCGATATGACCATGCGTTCCGCTACCTTTCGTCACGCTGTCAGAAACGGTCGCTCGTGGTTCTGATGACCAACGTGATCGATGAAGTGAACGCCAATCAGGTGCACCAGTATCTTGGATCCATCGCAGGCCGGCATTTACCGCTAGGCGTGTTGATGCGGGACCATCGGTTGTTTGATGCCGCGGACCAGGGATTCCCTTCGGGGGAGAAATTGTTCAGCAGTGCGGCGGCTGCGGAGATTCTTACCTGGCGGCATCAGGTGATCACCGCACTCGAACATCAGGGAGTCCTTTCGGTCGATGTTTTCCCGGAAGAAATGACGGCTCCGTTGGTGAACCGGTATCTCGAGATCAAGGCGAGACACTTGCTTTAGACCGCACTCGACTTTGGTGTAGCGTCATTCCGTCTTTCTCGCTTGAAATTCTTGCGCCTTCACAATTTTGTGAACATTTCTGGGTTCGCTTATAATCGTGAATCTTGTCTCTCATCCAACTCGCACTCTTCGGGGAAAAACCATGGCAGACGAAAACGGGGGCGTCGCATTGGCGATGGTGCCTCTTGGACCAAACCCCAAACTTTCTCCTTCAAAAGTCGCCTCGTTAACAGAATCGGTGGGCGATTTCGTGTACTGGGAGCTTGGCCAGTTCGTGATATAGCACGGTTTCGTAGACCTCAAAGGTCTTAAAGCCATACGATTTTCTGAGCGCGACTTTTGCTTTGGTGTTCATACCCT
>CALHZT010000276.1 GCA_938040995.1 uncultured Pirellulaceae bacterium
GGATTCAGCATGGGGACTTTCGTCCCTCGCTCACGCAGCGGGTTATGATTGTTTCGACGGTCGCGTTCCGGACTTGCCAACGGTCGATGAACCGCGCTCGCTATCTCGGCGCGTCAATCGTGGGCACGGCAACCTCCGCAACCGCCTCGGAAATCAGGTACTCAGCCGGGACGCAACGGCCAATGCCGCGCAGTGCCGGCAACCAGTGGCTCATTAAGTGATGAGATGCCCCAAGCAACAATCCCAACCCGCTGCGTGAGCGAGGGATTCAGCATGGAGACTTTCGTCCCTCGCTCACGCAGCGGGTTATGATTGTTTCGACGGTCGCGTTCCGGACATGCCAACGGTCGATGAACTGCGCTTACTATCGCGGCGCGTCAATCGTGGGCACGGCAACCTCCGCAACCGCCTCGGAAATCAGATACTCAGCCGTGACTTTTCTCAAACGACTTTCCGGACGAACGATCACCCGATGAGTCAGCACCGGCCCGGCGATCCGTTTAATATCATCCGGCTGAACGTAGTCCCGGCCGCGCAACGCCGCCATCGCCTGACCGCCGCGAAACAGTGCAATCGAAGCCCTCGGGCTGGCACCCAAACTCAGATCTTCCATCTCGCGCGTGCCGTGCACAATCTTCGTAATGTACTGACGGATCTTGGGGCTGACGTGAATCTTCCGCACCGCTTGCTGACACAGAATCAGATCTTCGGCTTTCGTTACTGGCTGAAGTTTGTCGAGAGGATGCCCGTGCTGCAATCGCTCCAGCATCGACGTCTCGTCCTCGAGCGACGGATAGCCGAGGCTAAACCGCATAAAGAAACGATCCAGTTGCGCCTCGGGCAATGGGAACGTACCTTCATGATCAACGGGATTCTGAGTCGCGATGACGAGAAACGGAGCCTTCAACTTGTGCGTTGTCCCGTCAACAGTCACGCGACTTTCGGCCATCGCTTCAAGTAGCGCAGCCTGAGTCCGCGGTGTCGTGCGATTGATTTCGTCCGCAAGTACGAGCTGCGCAAAGAGAGGCCCCGGCCGGAACTCGAACTCCGACGATTTTTGATTGAAAATTGACGCACCCGTCACGTCGGTAGGGAGTAGGTCGGGTGTACATTGCACTCGTTTGAATGAGCAGCCGACACTCTTCGCCATGGCACGTGCCAACATCGTCTTCGCGACACCGGGCACATCCTCAAGCAGAATATGACCCTCACTCAGCCAGCTCGCCAACGCAAGAACAAGTTGCGGCCGCTTACCAACGATCACCTGCTCGACATTGTTGATGATCGTTTTTGCGAATGCATTCACATCCATACATTGTTCCGGCAGTCTTGATATCGCAGATGAGAAACGGTTTTCCCGCAAATTGGGGACGAGCCCAAATGTTGGCTTGCTCACCATCCTAATCGACGAACGGTAAAACATGAAAACCCTGCGAGTTCACCCGAATTCGACCTGCCGGATGGCAAATTCGCATGACGAAACTGCGCGTCGCTTTTACAATCAGGGCTAATCGTCATCGCTATAATCTCGAACGAACTGACTGTCGTAGACGCCCAAGAGCAACCATTCGAATGACAAACTCTTTCCAGCGACTGGGCATTATCTGTATCGTTCTGTTGCTATTCGCCTTCGCCAGACCGGATCACGCAATCGCGCAGCTGCGCATCGTCAGCTACAACACGGCAACCAGCGGCGACAATGATGCGCCGACCAACCCGCGAGCCGGCATGAGCACCATTCTCGAAGCCATCGGGAACGAATCCACCGGTGGCATTGCCAAGCCTATCGATGTTCTTCTCCTCCAGGAACAGGATAGCTCAGCATCGACTACCCAGTCGATTGTTAACTTGCTCAATGGCATTTACGGTTCTGGCACTTACGCGCGGGCCACGCTGAACGGCGGCACGTTCGGAGCCGGAAGCCCTGGCATGGTTTACAACACCAACTCCATTCAGCTACTGCAACAAACTACTGTCGGTAGCCTGAGCGGTAGCGGAGCCGCAAGGCAAGGCCTTCGCTATCGCGTGCGGCCGGTTGGTTATGACTCGACCGCCGATTTCTTTCTCTACAACAATCACTACAAGGCCAGCACCGGTGCCGACAACGAAGCCCGGCGACTGGTCGAAGCCACCAATGTTCGCAACAACGCGGACGCTCTGGGCAACGGGCAACATATCATTTACGCCGGCGACTTTAACATTCGGTCGGCGAACGAAGCGATGTACCAGGAACTTCTTAGCTCGGGAAATGGACAGGCGTTTGATCCCATCAACCGGCCCGGTAACTGGAATAACAGCTCCAGCTTTCGCGATATCCACACACAAAGCCCCTACAACCCCAGCTTCAATGATCCAACGCTGGTCAGCGGCGGACTGGACGACCGTTTTGACTTTCAGCTAACGTCTGGCGAGTTTCTTGATAACGAAGGCCTGAGCTACATCAACGGATCGTACCGCGCATTCGGCAACAACGGTTCGCATAGCGTCAACGACTTCATCAACGACAGCTCCAATACGGCTCAGCCAAACAACGTGCTCAACGCACTCGCGTCCACCAGCGATCACCTTCCCGTCGTTGCCGACTATCAATTGCCAGCATCGATGAATGTCGCGATCGGCAATTTTCCGAATCGCGTTCTTCCCGGTGCGATTCTCAAGGCGCCGGTCACGGTCACGAATGTTGCAAATGTTGTCGCTACCAATGGAGCCGACGAACTCGACTACAGCATCACTTCATCGGCACTACCGGGCAGTATCACGGGAGTCGCTCCTGCCCTCGGCGGCGGCATCACGCACGACATCGGACTCGACACGAGCTCGCCTGGAGTAAAGAGCAGCACGATCAATGTAAACTCTTCCAGCCAGTCGGTAATGAACGGATCATACGCTGGCAATGCAAACTACACCGTGCTCAATCACGCGAACGCCTCCTTCGATCCCAACGTGGACCAGAATTCGTTGACTGTTGATTTTGGATTCACCAATCGCTGCGATACGGTGACCGAAACGGTATCCATCAACAATCTGTTCGATGCCATCGGAGCCGGACTGGATCTCGATGCGATTCTTGAATTTGGCGACGTGGCGGTCTTTCCCAATGATCTCGCCGAATTCGCCAATCTGGCGTCAGGTGACAGCCAGTCGTTTGAGATCACGCTTGATACATCTGGCAATTCCGGCCGATCTTTCGGCGCCACATTTGTTCTTCAATTCACGGACGAAGATGTGCCAGGCATCGAAATGGGAGAAGGTCTCACGTTGAATGTCACCGGATCAGTCGCATTGCCAGGCGACGCGAACCTCGACGGATTCGTCGATGGATCCGACTTCAACGTCTGGAATGGAAACAAATTCACATCAGGCGACGTTCACTGGACCGATGGCGACTTTAACTGTGATGATGTCGTGGACGGATCTGACTTCAACATCTGGAATGCCAACAAGTTCACTTCGCTCGACACAGCCACTGTCCCAGAACCGTCGGGAATCCTGCTCGCGTTGCTGGGTCTTGTGAGCTTTCCACGAATCCGCAAATAAGCTTCGAGCGACCAATCTACTGGTCTTCGTCTTTGCGACCGGGGAACTGACGCACGACGAGCCCGCCGACAAACGTCGCCACGATCACAACTTCGAGATTGCAGCCGTTGCTCATCCCTTTCGGAAAGACGTTACTCAACGATTGAAATGTGGAACCCTGAAAGAAGCTGTAAGATTCACCGGCAGCAGCCGATGCGTTCAATGTTCGAATGGAATCCACTGTAGGTCCCATCGCCAGCATGACATTTTCGATATTTCCGCCAAGTCTTGACGACTGTTGACGGCCAATCTTCCTCGAACTTGTTTTGAATCGGTCGAGACTCGATGCATCCAGACTTGGCGATTCAGAATTGTCGGCGGAAAACTCGCCGCGACCAGCGCCGCGGTCGAATGCCAGCGAAAACGTTTGGTGTCTGGCCGAAGCCATCTCCGGCTGCCAATCATCACCGGATCCACTGTCGGCAACATGCGATTGAGTACTCGCCGCATCGGATACCGTGGCCGCGGCCAACAAATCAGCCGTCGATTTGAGCTGCATGTGATTTACCGCGACGTCGATCGTCGTCACTTCACGACTGGCGGACTCACTCTCTTGCCCAACATTGCCAGTACCGGATTCATCGCTTGCCAGTTGGTCTGACTCGCCAGATCCATCGCTGCTGCCAGATCCTTCACCGCCATCAGAACTGCCAGATTCAATGCTCGTACTTTCAGCGACCGAACTCAGAGATGCGTTGACGCTCACCAACACACTTTCGGGACCGACGGAATCAGAAATCGACCGACTGACGATGGAACCCTGATTCACATTCGCCAACGAATCAAGAGATCCAATGCCCAATTCCAGATTGTTCTGTGGCACCAGTGCATCGGACGCATCAATCAGCTGCAGGTCAAACCCGGAAAACGACTCACCCTTCACGCTTGTCAGCGATGTTGACAAACTGACCCCACCAGTCGCATCAAATGAACTGAATGAATAACTTTCCAGACTTTCCAGATTCAGCGAGTCCACCGTTATCGGGCGACTGAAATCAATGGCCGTCCATGCGTCGACAAAATTCGCTGGATCGCCAACCGACAACGATTCAAAATCACGTCCAAAGACAAAAGCGGGTGAATCAAACACGTCATCTGCCGGCGCACTGAAGCCATGCACGGATGAAGAATCGTACCCGAATGAATCTTCGAAAGGATCGAAGCCGCCAGGCGAAGCGGTCGGCGTCGCTCCCGTGTTGATCGTCCCGGTTCGACTGTTGCCGTTGAATGGAAGGGAGCCGTTTGCACCAATATCGATCGTCTGCGGCCCGGTTGTTTGCGGATTTGCAATCGAGGTATTCAACTGTTGCAAGAAAAAATCGAAATCGGAAATTGTCGCCTGAAACGGTGCCGAACTGACAAAATTCGCCGACAGCACGACACGCGACTCAAGCCGCTCCACATGGAGCGAACGCCGGGCGCGAAGTTTGCGATTACCGACCGTTTTTGAAATTCTGTTCAACATGATGATTAACCGATGATAACGCGTATTGCCTGCCCCTGGAACATTTTTGACACAAAATCGTCGCTGGCTGCTTCGGGCCCTGTCCCCACAGCCTGCTCTCAATCCACAACCTCACCCAAGTCACTCAATCGGCGAGTCTGAATCGCCAGGAACTCCCGAAATTGAGGCACGTGCGGCTCACGACGCACAGCAGCTTTTTGATGAGCCAGACCGGCTCGCCAACTGGCAATCGCCTGTTCCTTCTGGTCCATGATCAGCTGCGCTTCGCCCTTGTTGTAAAGTGCTCCGCCGAGACTGCTCTGATAGGCGACATCGTCGGGAACATTCCTGACAAGTCGCCGAAGAATCTTTTCTGCGCTCGCGAACGACTCCAGCGCCTCGGCTGCTCCGTTCTTGCGGGTGGATCGCAACTGCACCTCCCCAAGATTGTTGTAGCTGACGGCGAGGTCGCTTTGATATTCAACAACCGCCGGAGCGACGTCTACCAGACGCGTCTGAATTTCGATGGCACTTTTGTAGTGTGACATCGCCTGATCCCACTGGCTGTCCCGCGCACCATAGCCGGCGAGGCTTCGGTAGCTAAGTGCCAGATCACGTCGGAGCAAGGTGTTGGCCGGCCTTTCCTGGCTGAGCTGTTTCTGAATCTGGATCGCTTCCTGGCAATATTTGCGCGCCTGCTTTTGATCCTCCTGGTGAATGGAACTCGCGAGGTTGTGAATACTCAGCGCTAACTGACGCCGACCTTCGAAATTATTTCCGCCGGCGCTCAGTGATTTGCGATGCCAGGAAATCGCAGCCTCGTAAGCCTGACGACTGGCCGGCAAATCTCGCAGCTGATTGAGGAGATAGGCACGATTCCCCTGAGTGCAGGCAAAGTCACTCTGAATACTCGCAATCTCGCTGACGGCGAGATCCGTTTCACCACTTTGCAGACTTTTCGCAAGTCGCGTGTGAATTTCCAACGCCTGATCCAGCCGGTCTTTGCCAATTTCAATCTGGCCAATTCCCGCCAGCAACAGACCTTCATCGTTCAGGCAACGAGCCAGCTCCTGCTGATATTCAAAACTCGCTGGCAGACTTTCCAGCAACTCACGGGCTTCACGAAATGCCTGGAGCGCTTTGTCCGTTTCGCCAAGTTGCTTGGCAATTTTCCCGGCGTTGTTCAGGACAACACTGCGATCCCATTTGATCGACTCGCTGGCAAGCGTGCCCTTTTCGTCCGAAGCAACTATCGAATTTTCAAGGAGTGCGTCGTAATACGTTTGCGTCTGACGAAGAAGTTCATAACGCACCTGCTCCGAGCCAGGAATGGACGCCAGCTGTTCGTCGATACCGACGCCGAGCGTGTCTACGATCTCGCGGGCTTTCTCGAGACTCGCACGCGTCTTTTTCTGTTCAAGAAGCGTCTTTGCATACTGGGCTTTGGTTTTTGACTGCTCATTGACGAGCAGAACCGTCGCGATGCCCGACCCAAGGGTCAACATACACAGCCCAATGACCGCGACGGCAACCATCCGGCGATGGCGTCGCGCCCACTTGCTGGCTCGATCGAGTACAGAAGGTCGTTTGGCCAGCGTCGGGTGACCGTCAAGAAATCGGTTCAGATCACTTTCCAGGTCCGCAGCATTTACGTAGCGGTCGGCAGGATCTTTCGATATCGCTTTGAGAACAATATTTTCTAGGTCGGACGGCACTGCCGGGTTGATGCGTTTTGGCCGCTTCGGTTCGACATCAGCGATCTGGCGCAGGAACGATGCGCTGTCGTCACAGGAAAAGGCGGGCTTGAGCGTCATCAGTTCGTAGAGCGTGATGCCAAGCGAGTAAATATCCGTTCGATGATCGACAAAGCCACTACCGGCGGCTTGCTCAGGGCTCATGTAGCGGATGGTGCCCAGCACGTCGCCCGTTTTGGTCATCGACAAGTCGTTGGGAATATGTGCCAGCCCGAAATCCGCGACCCACGCCTTCCCTGATTGATCCACAAGCAGATTTGATGGCTTGATGTCACGATGGATGATGCCGAGCGAGTGCGCGTGCTGTATCGCACCTGCGACCTCGACACCCAGCCTGGCGACTTGCCGAAAATAGTCGCCGTCGCCATAGCTCTTGCCGGCACCATCGTTTGACGGGTCAGATTCAATCCGGACTGGCGCTTCACCTGAGGTGGAACCGCTTAGCCACGGCGAAGTCGATACGTCCTTGCCGATGGAATCATGACGTTCGGGTCGGGTCGAGCCGTTCTGGAATTGTTGGCGAAGTTCATCGAGTGCTTCGCTGAGAGAACGGCCTTCAATGAACTGCATCGCGTAATAGTTGACGCCCCGATCGACTCCTACCGAATAGATCGGCACGATATTCGGGTGATGCATACGGGCGGCCGCCTGGGCTTCGTTGTGGAAGCGGTCGATCTGCTTCTGGTTCAGCACCGCAGCAAACGGGAGCACTTTGAGTGCGACTTTTCGATTGAGCGTCTTGTTGGTGGCTTCGAAGACGATGCCCATTCCGCCGCGTGCTATTTCGCGACGCAAGATATAATCGCCAAGCTCTTTTGGTGGATCGTAAGCGGCATGATTTACTTCTTCATTGCTGCCACCATCCTTGATGCGATGCATCATTCGCAAGCTGGAGAAATGAGGCGCGAGATATTCGTGCAAATCCGGATTGGCTTCCATGATGGCTTGCTCGTCAGGCAGCATGCCAGACTCAAGAGCCGTCAGGTACTGATCCAGGATTCTGGATACGCGATGCTGAATATCGGTCGTTGCGGACCGCGAGACATCCACCGAACGCGGTGGTTGAGTGCGATCCCTTTCCGGATCGTTCGGGGATGGAGAGGATCCGCTATTCAATCGTCGTTCCCGGGTTGTGACTCGTGCTCTTTGGCTTCGATCAGTTCACGCAATTGTGTGAGCGCCCGCAGCCAAAGCATCCGAACGGCGCCGGACGAACGGCCCATCTGCGAGGCAACCTCCTTGAAAGGTAATCCCTGAAAGTTGCGAAGCATTACAACCTGACGATAGTCCTCAGCCAATTCGGCGAGACAATCAGCCAACAAAACGCTCGATTCCCGTTGCAGCGCTTCTCCACTTGGCGATCGCTGATTCGCAACGAGCAAAGCGTCCATTTGCATCGTGGAACGATCCACCGACTTTTTCATATCGTTCAGCGAGAACTCTTTGCGGACGTCTCGCTTCTCGGCGAGTACATGACGCTCCACAATCCGTGCCAGATTGTGGATCATGATTTTTCGCAGCCAGGCACTAAACTCGCGATCCGACGTACCGCGAAACATATGAAAGTCACGATGCGCGTCGCAGAACGTTTCCTGCACGACGTCGGACGGACTGACTCGATGCCGCAGCTTTCGATCAAGCTGCGTCGATGCCAAAATCTTCAAATAGTTAATATATTGCGACAGCAGTCGCCCGATCGCATCATGTTGCCCTTCGCGAGCCGCCTTGAGCAACTCAGCCGGTCCGACTGATGCACTACTTCCCGTGAGCATGATTCTGTTCCTTGCCACGTCTTGTTGCGCAGCCTTCCATGGTCACCATCTCTGTTCCATAATCCATTAGGTCGCATGGCAAACAGAATGTCACGGACGATTTATCGAATTTTTTGGCTTGGTACCTTCAGAGGCTGTTTGCACTGGTTTTGCCGCGTTTTTAAACGTTATCGACTATTTCCCAGTTCCCATTCTTCGGAAAAAACCGGCCAACACTACCACCGCCCAGAGCAGACATGCCGTCGTCGGCTCGGGCACTGCCAGCATGTCGGATGTCTCAAATTTGTGACTGTTCCAAATGTTAAAGTCCGAAGTATCCGTGACAGCGTCCGCGTTGAAGTCGCCACCGCACCACCCATTGTCCGCGGTAAACTTCGCGCCGTTCCAGATATTGAAGTCCGAGGTATCAACGACCCCGTCGAGGTTGGCATCTCCTGGAAGATACGCGCCGCCTACATTGTGATTGCCCGCCTCGGTAAGCCACAAATTCAGATCGTTTTCATCGACAAACAAGTCACCATTCAGGTCAAACTCCAGGCTAACGGCCCCACTCGCGATTTGAGCAACCAGCGCATCAATATCTGCGCAATCGAGCGTCGCGTCGTCATTGAAATCACCGAACATGTACACGTCAACAATCCGCACGGCCACTCGTGTTCCCGGATAAGTCACCACCGCATCAAACTTCATGATACTCTCCGACAGAAACGTTACTTCGTCGAACGTACCGGTAACGGAATCCGCCTGAATGACGGAGTAAACCTGACCGACATCCGGAACGAACCCGTCGATCGCTGTTATCCGCAACCCGCCAGCCAGCGACGCGTCCTCCTCAACAACCAGAATGTCATAGTCACCGGTCGCCGCATTATCCGCCAGTTCGATTCCTAACGTGGCCGTTGATGACTGTGAATAGCCATCACCGAATTCTGCGGTTCCAATTCTTGCGCCGGCAACGGAAGTCCCCGGTTGCATCATGCCACGATTGTTCACATGGTTGTTTACGTAGGCGCCATCTTCAAGAAACAGACTCCCGGATGTGTTGACTCGCAGTTGCCCCGTGCCCGTAACGCTGGCTCCATTGCGAATAACGTGTGGGCCTCCTGACAATCGCACGGTTGCACTTGAAAGGTTGATCGTACCGCTCAAGTCCATCGGTGCAGAAATGTTGACCAGCGTACTGATGTTCATGGTGCCCGAGACTTCCACCGGACTACCAACCAGCGCGTCCTGCCAAAAGACTGGCGAACCACCATTGTTCGCCGTCAGTTCACCATCCATCTGCCAAGCTGCTTGCGGATCCGACAAATTGACGACCAGTGAGCCGGCCAGCCCGGCAATCTCGATCGTCCCGTCGAAACGATTGTTGGCGGAATCTTCTACGCGATCTGCGTTGATCGTCAGTACCGAAGCGTCGATGTCTACGACGGTCGTCCCAACGGAGCCGTCCAGATCGACAACGCCAAGATTCAGCGTTGTCGACTGCTCGACATTCACATTCCCGTCAAAAACAAGGCTGCCGGCACCCTCAAACGCGGCGCCACGCATTCTGGAAACCGCAGAGATCGTAAGTTCGCCGTCGGATTCGATATCGGTCGTGACATCCGATTCAAAAATTGTCGGACTCCCGGCAATCTCCGCCAATCCATCGACTTCGATTGTTCCCTTGCGAAAATGCGCGCCGGCAAGCGATGACCTCAATGTTGCCGGCGAACTGGCTCCACCGTTCAGTCGAATCAAACCACCACTCGAAATCGCCTCTCCCAAGTCCCAACCAGCAAAGATTTCGACCTGTCTTCCAGCACCGATCGTCATCGTGCCATCGAACCCGTCTGCCATATTCGCCGAAACGCGGAGGTTCCCCAGCGTCGCAAAGACCTCACCGTCACCCGACCCTCCATCCAGATCAACAGAACCAGTCAACAAAGACAGCTCGTCACCGGCTCCAGCGAGCGCTGTGATCGTTCCGTCATTTTGCAGCAGCGAGTCGAACCGGACGGAGCCATTACCAAGGAGAAGACCGCCTTCGTTAATGTCGACGACGTCGGCGTCAACTTCCAACACGGCGCTATTGGTAACCGTCAGTATTCCGCCATCGTTGACGTCGATCGTATCTGCAATCAGCCGGCCGCCAGCATTGACGACCAGGCTTGCCTGACTGCCGGCGTCCACACCTTCGATCGCAACACTGTCCGAGACAACCAGCGTGTTGTTGCCGGTACTGACTGAGGAATCTTCCTGAATGAACAGATTGCCGGCAGCCCCGTTGGCTCCTGACAGTGAAGCTGTCGCGCCGTTACGGACGTGAACCTCATCTTCGGAATCTGGCAGTCGATTGCCGGGCCAGTTCAGACCATTGTGCCAGTTCGTCGCGCCATTTCCCCAGAAGTCTTTGCGGGGCAAGTCGACAAGATTCCAGCCTGATATCGATGCCACTGCAAACACGTCCGTGGCACCAGGCAAGTTTCGATCGCCATTACCGGCTCCCACAGCCATCGCTGCATCCGATGCACGCACATGATTGCGTTCGTCGTTGTCCGGACTGTGGAATTTCACCGCGTACGGGTTCGCCTGGGTATAGAACGGGTTAAAGTCGTAATCGCCGTCGGCAGTTGCCAGGTCAAAACCAGGTAACGCTGCAGAGAGGCCGAGAATATGGCCCAGCTCGTGGATTGCGACGGTCAGCGCATCGCGGCCCTGGTCAGCGCCAACATAGTTCCCCCAATATCCGACTTCGTGCACATCGTTGGGTGTGCCATTGAAGTACAGATCCTGCGCCACTGGAGTCAGGTCCCGATGGAGGACCTGACGCATCGAAAATTCTGAGTGGTCCGTCGGCGTCTGGTCAAAGTACCAGTCACCAAAACTGTTTGATTCAATGTCGAATGCGACATTTCCGGAGGTGGCTCGTGCACCAATGTTCCCGGTGACCTCTGAAATTCCGTGGACGGCCGGAGGCAGGTCGAAGTAGCCGTAGGTTACGGTTAACTGATGGTCATCCAGGAGAATGGATTCCCAGTAGTTGGCCGCCGCCTGCATGATGTCTCCGATCTCGTTGAGATTGGGATCGTAAACAGGCGTTTCCGTTGTGCCAGCCGGCGCCTCGACCAGAACGATGTCGATTGCCATGGCGGATCGGTGCGGAAAGACAAATGCCGCAAGGATAAGCGCGAACGCGAACCAGCATGTGGCGACGAACCGCGGGCTTGGCGACTGGAAATAATTCGATAGTGGCTGTGGTGTATTCATTGTCTGTTCTCCGGTGAATCTGAAAATTGCCCCTGACAAAGCGCAATCATTAGCAGATCGCTGGCGTTTCAATTTCCTCAAAATTCAGATACGAAACCTGCGGCAAGGCGCATGACTGAACAAGGAACATGTCAAAGCCTCCGCCGCCGTTCGCATTCCCACCCCCGGTGAAGTCCGAAGTCACCAGCAGATCGGCTCCCGCACCCAGCAGAAAATCGACCGGGCCTACGTCACTTGAATAAACGTCGAGGCGGTCAGCGCCACCGCCGGTGTTGACGCTTGCCGAATCGGCCGTGACGTCATTCAACTGCACGTCATCGGAACCTCCACCGGTGATAATCTTCAATTCACCGAGAACAAAGGAGTCATGCATAACAACCAGATCATCCGATCCGCCGGTGGATATGGCGATGTCTTCGCCGTATTTCACCGCGAATGAATCGAAGATGATCGCGTCTTCTCCGGCTCCGGAATTGAAGTTTGCATTTCCCGTCGCAGACTGGATGGCGTATAGCTCATCGTTGCCGCCGCCACCAAGCACCGAGGTGTCGCCCGTCACGGTGCTCATGAAAAGATCAAACGCATCATTGCCGCCGCCAAGATTGACAGCCAACTCTGGGATTTCGACGTCGCTGACGACGACAAAATCGTTACCGCCGCCACCCAGGACCGTCAACTCTCCAGGGTCGCCGATGAAAACATTGTCGAAAATTTCTGTCGACTCGACTTGAAGAATGTCGCTACCGCTACCGCCTGATACAGTTAGCTCCCCGAATCCGCGACCGTCAGTAACATAGATCTGATCGTTGCCCGCCCCGCCGTTGAGTGCGGAGCCATCGCGCCAGAACGCAAGTTCATTCATGGAAATTCGATCGTTTCCCGTGCCACCATTCACCGTGATCTTTTCAAGTCCGAGGATAGGGGTGAGTCCGGCGCCATTGATCGCCAGGCGGTCATCGCCACCCTTGAGGTTGATGATGACATCGCCTGACAGTGTGGATCCAGCGAGACCATCATCATTGACCGACGTACCTGGAGCTCCCGTCACCGTAACCACGTTGTTGGCTCCGATGTGGACCAAGAAATCATTGTTAGCAGCGTCACCTTTGATGACGAGGTTTCCAGCGGCGGTGATCGTGGCGACCACATTCCCGGCGAGATGTTGCCTCTTTTCAAGCCGTTCAACGTTCGACAGGAGCGGCTCGCGCCATCGACACTTTTTCGGAATCATTGCGTTTGTCCTTGTTGATTGAGTAAATGACACAACAGTCAAAACGATGAATCGTCGAGACGCCCGCCACCCGGCGCTGTGTTTTCTGCCGGCGATGTTTTCTGGCGGCGAATGTCAACGCTTTTCCTGCAACGCTTTGTGCAAAAAAGCGGAATGTGGTTTCGGTCATGCGATCGATTAGAATCAGGCAGACGAATCAATTCGTTCCCACCGACTTTGCAACATGGACACTCCATGCCTTCCGACGGCTCTGTCACTCACTGGATTCATGAGGTTAAAGAGGGCGACGCTGACGCCGCGCAGCAGCTCTGGCAGCGGTATTTTGTGCAATTGGTGCGGCTGGCGCGGTCCAATCTGGGGACAGCAAACCGCCGCGTTTCTGACGAAGAAGACGTCGCTGTTAGCGTGTTTGACAAGTTCTTTCAGGCTGCCGAAGCGGGGCGTTTTCCCAATTTGGCGGATCGCGACAGCCTTTGGCGTTTACTTGTAAAGATGACGGCTCAGAAGGCAGTCGATCACATGCGAAAGTCCGGCCGGCAACGCCGGGGCGGTGGTCGGCTGCGCGGTGAGTCGGTTTTCGGAAGTGCCAGCAACGGAAACAATGAGCAGGCGTTTGCCGAGGTCGTCGGTGATGAGCCGACCCCTGAATTTTGCGCGATGATTTCCGAAGAGTTTGATTCGCTTTTACAGTCGATTCATGATCCCCAACTGCAAGAACTGGCGCTGGGAAAGATGGAGGGATATTCCAATGATGAAATGGCAGAGCGTCTGGGGTGCTCCCTAAGAACGATCGAGCGGCGATTACGACTAATTCGAGTCAAGTGCTCCGAGCGATTGAACGCTGACGAGTCGGACTCCGAACAGTGAATTGGCAGTGCCATGTTCGATTCCAATATGTTCAATCGGCTTCAGGCGAACCGGCTGCGTAAGCTGCCGGGTGGAAACGGCTCGCGAACTCTGGATCTGCAAGCCGACGCAAAAAGAATACAACGTCCACTGCCTTTATTCCGAAAAAAGTCGGTACGACAAACAAACCTCGCGGTGTCCAGTTAGTCTCCATGAAAACCGATTCTGACCATCATCTTTTCGAGAACGAGAACAGTGACAATCCGTTCAATCTCAATTCCACCGCACTCGAAAAAATCGACGGCGTCTGCCTTGAGTTTGAGCGAGTCTGGAAAACGGGAAGTCGCCCCAATCTTGATGCACATCTGTCGCTGGTCGATGCGGAAGTACGCATGGCACTTTTGCGGGAGCTGATCCTGCTGGATGTTGACTATCGAAGATCCCGTGGTGAGTCGCCATCTCGCGCTGATTATGTTGACTGCCTGCCACCGACCGGCGTCGTGTTTGTCGACACCATTTTTGATCCATCCGCACAGGCGAATATGTCGACTCATCGTGGCACGCGCCATCTGAGTCTCGCCACGTCTGCGAACAAAGACAGTTCTGGAGAATTGCCCGAGTTCCTTGGACGCTATCGTGTGATGGAATTGATCGGTGAGGGCGGGTTCGGTGTCGTTTATCGCGCGCACGATAGCCAGTTAAAACGGGACGTCGCGATCAAGGTACCGCATGCCCGACTGGATGGTCACGTTCAGGCAGGCAAGCTGTTTCGCAATGAAGCGCAAACGGTGGCGAGGCTGCGACACCCGGCGATTGTTCCCGTGTTCGACGTACACTTCGATCCAGACCGACTCTCTTCGTGTTTTGTGGTGTCCCAGTTCATGGAAGGCGACAATCTCGCCCTACATGCTGACGGCAGGCCCATTCCCGCGCATCAGGCAGCCACCATCGTGGCGCGCATCGCTGAGGCCCTGCACTACGCGCACGAACAGGGACTGGTTCACCGCGACGTCAAGCTTTCCAACATCCTTCGCGACGGCAACGGGGAAGTATTTATTGCTGATTTTGGATTGGCCGTTGGCCAAGAACATATCGCAGCGGGCGAAGGGTTCGCCGGCACCCCGACCTCGATGAGCCCCGAACAGGCGCGAGGCGATGCCGGAAGCGTCGACCGCCGATCCGATGTCTATGGGCTGGGAGCCGTGTTGTATGAGTTGCTGACCGGGCGGCGACCTTTTACCGAACCCGGGCTGGAATCATTGCTCGAACAGATCCAGGCAACGGCTCCGCAACCGCCCCGAGAGTTGAACGACGGTGTTCCTGTCGAGCTGGAACGCATTTGCCTGAAGGCGCTTGCGAAGAAGCCAACCGACCGGTTTTCGTCGGCGCGGGAGATGGCGGCAGAACTGCGAAGCTGCCAATCGACACCGACGACCGGGCGTGGCTATTCACGATGGCTGCCGGCTGCAGTTCTCCTGTTAACATTTTCGGTATTCCTGATTCGTCAGAAGTTCGCGACTCCCGTCAGCACGGCCAGTACAACAGCGGAGATTCGGTCACTGGCGATCCTTCCGTTTGGCTCGACCGGCGAGAGGGACAACGACGACTATGACGAAATGGGGATGGCGGATTGCCTGAACTCGAGGCTGGGTCGACTGCGGCAAATCGTTGTCCGACCGACGCGTTCGATCAAGGACCTGTCGGAATCCAGCGGAGATGCCCGGCAACTGGGACGGCGACTGAAAGTTGACGCCGTCCTCAAAGGTAGCGTTCATCAAACCAGGACTGGGACGCAAACGAATGTTCAACTGGTTCAGGTTACCGACGGAAAAATACTATGGGAAGAATCATTTGACCATAACGTCGTGGATGTTCTCGAAATCCAGGACACGATTTCTGTCGAGGTCGCAAATACCCTGGTGGCGCAGCTACCATCCGACGAAAAAATCCGTGTGGAGCGGCGCCCGACGGATAGTCAGGTTGCTCATGAGGCGTACGTAAAAGGTCGCTACCACTGGAACCAGCGAAGCAATGGAGGATCTCTGTCAATCGGCAAGGCAATTCGGCACTTCAAAGCGGCGATAGATGCGGATCCATTGTTCGCGCAAGCCTGGTCCGGACTGGCCGAATCGTATGCGTTATCGAATGCATGGTCCTCCGCGATGGATGAACAAGCTCTTCCGCGTGCCCGCGCTGCTGCGTTGAAAGCTCTCGAAATCGACAATGATCTGCACGACGCCCACGCAACTTTGGCGCTTGTTTTGTTCTATCACGACTGGAACTGGGAAGAGTCGGAGAAAGAGTTTCGACGCGCGATCGAACTTAACCCAAGTTACGCGACGACTCACCAGTGGTTTGGAGAAACACTCTACTTTCGATCTCGATTCGACGAGTCGATTAAGGAGCTAAAGCGGGCCGCAGAACTGGACCCGCTGTCCGAAGTCATTGCCAGCCTTCAGGGGACGCCTCACCTTTTTCGCCGCGACTATGAATCAGCACAGCGTGAGTATCAAAGAGCCCTGAAGGTTTACCCCAAGTCGGTGCTGGCGTTTTGGGGGATGGCGGTTTTGAGCGAATGTGAAGGCCAGGCCGAAAAAGCGTTGAGCTACTATCAACGAACAGGGCAACGTTACGGGCAGGCTTACATGATGGCCAGGCTGGGACGTGCCGAAGAAGCAAAGAAGATCCGTCAAAAGTGCATCGACAACGAGCCATTCCCAACGCACCCGTTCAACATCGCACTGATTGATATTGGTCTGGGCGATTTTGATAGCGCATTTCACTGGCTGGAAAAAGGCAAGGAGATCCGCGACGAACGACTGGTCTGGTTAAAAGTGGACCCAAGACTTGATCCACTGCGGGACGACCCACGTTTCGTCAAGTTGCTTAACGACGTCGGCTGGATCGAACAGGCCGGTGACGCACCACCAAGTCAATAAAAAAACGACGCTAGTGCGAGCTCCCGTCGTCATCTGATGCTGATGTATTGGCGTTGCCTTCTCTCGTGCCAACACGCCAGTAGCGAACGACAAGTCCGGTCAGGATGAGCGACGCGCCAACCAACGTCCACCAGCGCGGCAACTCATAACCGGCTGTGTGTCGCCAGAAAACAAAGACCCACACGGGAACGAGGAGTGGTTCCAGAAGGGTAATGCATGATGCCTCGTGACTTGGCACGGTACGCAACCCTTTCGTGAAGAGTATGTACGGAACTGCCATTTGAAGAATGCCGAATGCGGCCATCCAGATCCCCGTTCCGGGGCTGATCATTTTGCCAGTTTTGACAATGAACGGCAGCAGCAACAGCGCGGAGGAAAGATTGCAGATCGCGATCACATAAAAGGGATTCATGTCGCGCACTTGCCGCAATCCCAGGACGACTGCTGCGAAAGCGACGCCGGCCATCAGGCCGTAGACCACTCCGATCCGGCTCGTATCTGCCACTGCGCTGGCCTGCCATTCGAAAAACAGAATCACGGCGACTCCCGCCATACCGCACAACACCATCCAGCGGTCCCGAGCCACCGATTTTTCGCCTAACAGAAACGTACCGACCAGGAACACCCAGACCGGTGCCGTATACTGCAACCAGATCGCATTGGCAGCCGTTGTGTTGCTCATGGCCAGAAGAAACGTTACGTTCATGATCGCGTAGGCAATGGCGGCTGGCACAAGTCGCCAGCTCCAGATCGGTCGGCCGATGAACGGTAGCAATGCGAGCGACGCGAAAACGGCTCGCCAGAATCCGAGCATGACGCCACGTTCCGACGCCGGCCATTGTTCAAGAAACGGGGCTTTTGCAAACAAGCCGGACATACTCCAGAATATCGTCGCCAGCACGATCAGCCAGCGGCCGCGATTCCCGACCGCAAGTTTCGCTTCCGACGGATGATGCAACGTCCCGGTTGGCTGGTCACTGTCGCCGGGAGTCGAGTTTTGATGTGGATTTTGTGGCATTCGTGCCGATGCAAGTGATTACGGATCTCCGTCGAAGCTGACAGCATAGCAAGCGTCCATCACAACGGCGCGACGATCCCGGGCGACTCTGGATTGCGATTTAGAAGGATACAGGATGGCAGACTCAGGACACGGCGAACAGGGTCACGGGCACGGAGCAGGGCACAGTGGTTCCGGCGGCAGCGCGCCAAAGAAGAAACGCTTCGACGCGATCGTCATTGGTGGCGGTCACAATGGGCTCGTCACCGCGGCTTACCTGGCCAAAGCCGGAAAGTCCGTTTGCGTCCTGGAGCGAAGGCATGTGCTCGGGGGTTGCGCGACGACTGAGGAGCTGTGGCCGGGCTACAAAGTGTCAACGGCGGCTTATGTAATCAGTCTGTTTCTGCCCGAGATCACGCGCGATCTCAAATTGAAGTCCTACGGACTCGAAATATTGCCACGCACCCCATCTTCCTACACGCCATTGCCGGACGGCCGATCATTGACGCTCGGGCCGGACCCGGGGCTGTGTGAGCGCGAGATCAGCAAATTCAGCCGTAAGGATGCACAAGCTTATCCGGAGTACAACCGACTGCTTGAACGAGTCGCCGAGATTCTGGAACCAGTCCTTTCGAAATCGTCTCCGGACCCGCTTCCGCTTCCAGCTGAGTGGCGAAAGTTAAGCGTCGGCAAAGGAGTCCGCGATGCGAAAAAGCTCTGGGAACTGCGGGGAAGCATGGCGACTCTTGGCGATGATCTGCCAGAAGCCATCGAACTTCTCACGGGAGCTGCACGCCCCATTCTCGAACGCTGGTTCGAATCCGAAGTATTGCGTGCGACTCTGGCAACGGATGCGGTCATCGGTGCATTCGATTCCATCGGCAGCCCAGGCACCGCTTATGTGCTTTTGCACCACGTCATGGGTGAAGCCGGCGGAGCACGTGGCGTTTGGGGATATGTAAAAGGCGGCATGGGCATGCTCTCCGAAGCGATCGCTGCGGCGTGCAAAGACATGCGAGTCGACATTCGACGTGAAGCCCCGGTAGATCGCATTCTCACCAACGACGGCAAAATCACCGGAGTCGCTCTCTCGGACGGCACGCAGCTCGAAGCTCCGATTGTTGCCTCAAGCGTCGATGCGCATGTTACGTTCGAAAAAATGATGCACGAGGGACAGCTTCCCGAATCTTTTCGCAAAGCCGTCTCGCGCATCAGTTACGCGTCGGCGTCCGCGAAGCTGAATCTGGCGCTTGGCGAAGCCCCGAACTTCACCGCCGACCCAACCACAGGCAACGGGATCATGCCGCATCATCGCGGTACGATGCACGTCTCGCCAACGATGGACTATATCGAGCGTGCGTTCGACGATGCCAAGTACGGACGGCCGAGCGAGGAGCCGATTCTGGAAATGACAATGGCCACGAGCGTTGATGACTCGATCGCTCCCGCCGGCAAGCACATCCTGTCTGTCTTTGTGCAGTTCGCGCCGTACAACCTCAAGGAAGGGAACTGGGACAACATCAAGGATCAGTTCGCCGATCGCTGCGTCGAGATGATTGGACGCTACGCGCCGAACGTGCCAGGTGCGATCGAACACCGTCAGTTCCTTAGCCCGCTCGATCTCGAGCGAGTCTATGGGATTACCGGCGGAAACATCATGCAAGGTGCCATGGTGCCTCATCAGCTATTCTCCATGCGGCCAGTCGCTGGTTGGTCAGATCACCGAACCCCGGTAAAAGGACTGTATCTCTGCGGCGCGGCAAGCCATCCGGGCGGCGGAGTCATGGGGGCGTGCGGCAAAAACGCGGCAGAAGAGATTCTCCGCGACTTTTGATTTCGTCGCTTTCCCGCTTCCTTCCCGTTTCGGCTGGATAGAATGGAAAGCAGGACACGCCCATGTTCGTTGAAGCCGGCAACGGCTCATCGCACGTTGGCAGATCCGTTCGAAGCAAAAACTCAGCGCCCGGAAAAGCCTGGGCTTCTTGCCATGACGATTCACTGCGAATGCTCACATTGCAAAACCCGGATGAAGCTGCCGGCCAGGCTGGCGGGTAGCAAGGCGCGTTGCCCCAAATGCAAAAACGTCTTCCTGATCCCCGCGAGCGAAGGCGACGTCGAAGCGGAGGCGATCGCGCAGCCGCCGGCTTCCCCGCCGGTGGACCAGCAAATAGACGAACCCGATCGCGATCCGCCGATAGCTGCTCCGACCGTGCCATCTACTCCTGAACCGTTAGATGCGGTTGCAACCGGGCCATCCAACGCGCCGGATTCCATCGGGCCACCGCAAGATGTCGCGCCGAACGAAACAACGCTTCCTGTTGCTCAGGCAGTGCCCGTCGATCAGGCGACTGGCTCCATTCCCATGGCGACTCCCGTCATCGAGCCAACGACAGCGCAAAATGCGATGCCGGAAGTTGGCGTGGTAGCGCCGAGGAAAATTCGACGACGTAGCAAGTCCGGACTAAAAGGCATGATGGGATTCATCCTTGGCCTGTTCGCACTTCTGGGTTGTCTCGCGATTCTGGCTGGTGTCGGATACTGGTTATCGACTCGCGGTCCGCAAAACGGAACGGTGGTCGTGAACATCCCCGTCGAACATCGAAGTGAATGCGTCCTGTTTGTTGACGGCGAAGACAGGGAAATCAATCGAGTCGGACAAATCGAAATGGTGCTTGCTGCGGGAGCTCACGAGATCGAACTCCGACGCCTTGGCTTCGAGCCACATAAGATGCAAGCTCTGGTCATCGCCAGGAAAGATATTTCCATCACGCCAAACTGGATTCCCGTTACCGAAGACGATGCGGCGGTTGACCAACCAGAAATCCCACAACGGCAAACGCCAGAAGAAACCGCGACAGAACTGGAATCACCTGAAGAACCAGTCAAAGAGCCAGCGACGGAATAGTGTTCGCATCCCGGCGCCGCGTCGCGCCCAAAAACTAGAGTCGGTCAATTGACTCGGCACGGATCTGCGCCGTCTGCTGGCCGGATGGGTCTGTTGCGGAATAGTAGAACTCGACATCCACGTCATTCAGCACATCATCAATCCCGTTGCCACCCGAGTCGTACGGTCGATCATCCTCTTCAACGCTGACATACGAGTCGAGATCGGCGCCACCCCACAGGCGATCAACGCCCAGGGAACCAATCAGCCGGTCTTCACCGACAAATCCAATCAGCGTGTCGTTGCCCCAACCACCATGCAGCCAGTCATTCCCGGAGTCGCCGTGGAGGATATCGTTCCCTTGCTCTCCGACCAACGCGTCGTTGCCATCTCCGCCCCATAGCTCGTCGTCATCAGCACCACCATTGAGCACATCGTGACCGAGCCAGCCGAAGAGTTCGTCGCTGCCCTCGTTCCCGTACAGTTTGTCGTTTCCTTCGTGGCCTTTCAGAAGGTCATCTCCAGCGCCGCCGTAGAGAACGTCGTTACCCAAATAGCCCGACAGGTAGTCATCCCCGCTGTCACCGAATAGGCGATCTTCGCCAACCCAACCGTAGAGCTCGTCGTTACCGGCTCCACCGTAGAGCGTATCATTGCCGACTGACCCCTGGAGTTCATCATTGCCGGCTCCACCAAACACGAGGTCATCGCCTTCGAAACCTGACAGATAGTCGTCGCCACTGCCGCCGATCAGGAGATCGTCGCCGAACCATCCATAGAGCTCATCATTACCTCCGTTTCCCACCAACCTGTCATTGCCGTGGTCGCCATGCAGACTATCGTCGCCGTCACGCCCGTTCAGAAAATCGTTGCCCTGACCGCCTCTTAAAACATCTTCCCCAAAGCCACCAACGAGCACGTCATCGCCATCATTTCCAAACGCCAGCGATGGCAGGCTCGTGTTGTTGATGAACAGGTCATCGCCTTCGTTTCCGCTGAAGAAGAGTTCGGAAACTTCTGATTTGTCGAACTCCTGCAATTCCGGAGCACCGTCGACCGTTGACTGGACCACCACTTTATCCGCAGTCTCTCGAACCTGAACTGCGTCGGCCTGATCCGTTCCTTCAATCGAAAGAACGCCAGCATCGAGTGCAACGAGCGGGCTTGCCGAGAAAAGAACCCGATCTTCCAAAGTTCCAATGACCGGTCCGCGCTTCTTGTGAAGTGTCATAGTTTGCCGAAGTCCTCAGTTGCAAGAATCATTGCCTATGAGAACCCTAAGTCCCGAATCCTCCCGATGAGTTGAAATTCGGATTCGAAATAGTCATGTTTTTTGAATGTATTCTGGGCCACGAATACAAAAAATGACACGTCGAATTTACACCAACGTCATGATGAAGAATTACCACCATGAACGTGGCAAATCAGGGACGTTGCCGATACCATCGTCAAAACTACCGGGGCAGCTGTCAGTCCAGCTCAGTCGTGAGCGACATTCCACCCGTACCTGAAAACTGCTGGCTGTCGCTCTCGATAACTTGCACAACCGGGGACTCGGGAGCAGCGTCCGCACCGGCATCTGCCAGGTCGCTGGCGACGGTTGCAAAATCGTCAGGATAAAAGTCGCTATAGCCTGTTTCTGACAAGCGGATCAGCAAGGCCTTTTCCCGTTGCCCATCGACTTTACTCGCAAAGAAACTGCCACCCAGAGACCGGGCGGGTCCCGATGCCGCCACCACCAGTGTTTGGCCAGCCGAAAGCACCGTATCGATTGTCAACTCATCAAACGTCCGACGGTCCCGCCCCGACTCCATCCGAAACGCGCCTTCGCCACTTGCCCACCGCTGTCGAGTCGGACCGAATCGCATTTCCGGCGTGAGCTCCAGACGAGCCCGACCGTCCGCCATGCGAAATGCCCGCAAGGTGAATGTTGGCTGCGCTTCCTTGAATGTCCTGCCAACTACACCGTCGCCCTCATCCATCAGTACGACCAGCGATTCCTGCGAGGAACGAGTCACAATGTCGGAGCGATTGCCATCACGCAGCTGGATGCGACGGGCACCGGCCACATGGTCTTCACCAGGGCTCAGTTCTGCCAGGACGCCGCGTGCTCCGCTACTTTGACGGGCGTCGAGTTGCTGCCGAAGCCCTTCAGGCAATTGCATCCCGACGATACCCGCACGAAACCCGTTGGATGTCATCCGGTGGCGTGAATCAAGCGGCAGATGCTGTTCATCAATTTCGCTCCAGACTTTTTCGTCCCAGGTCGAACTTTGAGGAACCTGGACGAGGGCGACTTCGAGCACCACCGTTTCATCCGCCATTCTGGCCAATGGCAACTGCGGCAAGCCGCCCAACCTGTCGGCTCGAGTCGCAACACGCGAACAGCCGACTTGAGCAATCCACAGAAAGCCAAGCGCGAAGAGCATCGGAATAGCATGCCGCAAGTTCATTGTCGCCTGCTCAGAAAAGTTGCTAGCCAGCCGAAGGACTGAGGGCAGAACTGTAGCGAAATACAGGGACTGGCAGCAAGCTCGAAGCCGCAGAATGGGGGCTCACACCCGCTATGACAAGCGAGCTTCACCACGGAACGGGGCAAGAGGCCGGGAGCAGCTCATCCGTGCACTGCACCGCGGAGCGTTGTGCGATAGCAGTTCAATCGACCCAACCGTAATCAACCGTCGAGCGGAATCAGTTTTGGATGCTGAACCCTTGAACCAATCACCTGCCCGTAGTCCCGTTCCAGGTCACCGAACTTGCGCTTCAGGAACAGATACAGCTCGGGCGGTGGCTCCAGTTGCAACCACTTCTTCGATAGCCGCTCCATCTGCTCATCGTATTCTTTCTCGGAGCAGGAGTGAGCATAACATCGACCCGGGAAACGACGGATGTCCCCGTTGAATTCGGGACTGATGTGCCAAAGCTCATGAAAGACGGTGGTCAGCTTGTCCTGAAACGACAACTGCATAAACCTTGGAAGATAGAAGCTCAGGATGTAGAGCATCTCCGTCTGATTCTCATCATAAAGACGCTGGGCGGTATATCTCCGTCCGTTGCGTACCGTCTCGCGGGCGCCGCCTTCGAACCGCATGGGCGTCAGCGATGCCCACATCCCGTGGCGAACCCGCTTCCTTGTCTGATTAAACGAAACCGCCACCAGCTTCATGTTGATGTGCCGCAACTCCGGAGTTCGAGTCGTTGCATCCGAACAGAGCCGCCGCATATGTTCCGTGAAGTTGAATCCCCGGACAGCTTTGACGGGCCGCCGGGAAACTCCACGAGTCCCATGTGCGCGGCGACTGCGACCAGACCGAGATGGTGTTGATGCCATGGAATCCTTCCCGACTTGCTTCCCTGGAGCGCACTCGACTTTTGTGTAGCGTCAATTCGTCGTTCACGCTCGGGATTCACCCCGCCAGAAACGCTACACGTCCGTGCGACCCGCACTAACTCAAACTTTGCATCACTCCAAACGAAAGGCGGCACCCGAAGATGCCGCCTGACATGATTTACTTCGCGACGTTGAGTGAGACTTACTCGTCCGCCTTTTCTTCCGCAGCAGCTTCCTCTGCTGGAGCTTCTTCGGCAGCCTCATTCTTCTCTTCTACCGCTTCATCCTTTGGCGCTTCCTGTGCTGGCGCCTCATCGACGGGATCCGAATCAAACGCCGGCTTTTCGCTCTTCACGGTGACTCGATCGTTGCGGCCAACGAATTCGATAATCGCCCGTGTACCAGCGTCGCCCAATCGCGGCTTTGCCAGACGCAAGATTCTCGTATAACCGCCATCGCGATCAGCCATCTTCGGTGCGACTTCTTCGAAGAGCACACGAACCGCCTGCTTGTCACCAAGCAACTGCAATGCCCGGCGACGTGCGGCGACGGCTGGAGCCATCGCGTTATTCCATTGCTGCCATTTGTCACTTTGACGCCATGATTTCCATTCCGAGCTGTTTCGCTCAGCGCTGACCGCGAACTCGCCGGCAGCCTTTTCGGCAATCAGGGATTTTCTGGCAATCGTAATGCACTTTTCAACGAGCGGGCGAACTTCTTTCGCTTTGTGCAACGTCGTGATCACGCGCCCCTTGATCTTGGGAGCATTCTCTTCGAACTCTGCATCTCGCTCTGTCAGGAAGAGGCTGCTGGCAAGATTGCGCAACATGGCCTTTCGGTGACTTGGACTACGTCCCAAGGTGCGGCCGCGTCTACGATGTCGCATGATTAAACTCGCTTAAACTACTACTGCATCAACTGTTTCTGGTATTCCGGCCTAATTGCTTGGCTGAGGCACACGCATCCCGAGATGCAGGCCAATCTCACCAAGCTTTTCCTTGATCTCTGTAAGCGTCGTATCGCCAAAGTTGCGAAGCTCAAGCAACTGGTCCTCATTTCGAGTCACCAAATCGCGAATCACGCCGATATTTTCGGCTTCGAGGCAATTCGATGCCCGAACCGACAATCGCAACTCGGACACGTTCATGTTCAGTTTGGCTTCGAGAACCGGGTCACCACCATCGCCCTTGTCTGGCGAGTGGACCTGAGCGCCCAACTCCTGATACTGAACGAATGGATTGAGGTGCTTGCGAAGAATCTTCGCAGCTTCGACCAAGGCCATCTGCGGCTCGACCGACCCGTTCGTCCAGATCTCCATCGTCAACTTGTCATAGTTGGTTTTTTGACCGACGCGAGTCTCTTCGACTTCGTATCGAACACGCGTGATCGGACTGTAGACAGCATCAATGGGAATCACACCAATCTCGTGATCCTGCACACTATGCTCTGTCGAAGGAACGTAACCACGTCCATTCTCGACAACCATTTCCATGAAGAACTCTTTGTCTTCGGTCAGGTTGGCGATGACGTGATCCTTGTTGATCACTTCCACATCAGCATCTGTCTGAACGTCGGCACCTGTAATCGGGCCGGCAGTGTTCTTTTCGATCGTGATGACGCGGGTTTCATCCGTGTGCTTCTTCACGACCAGCGATTTGACGTTCAGGATGATGTCCGTTGCGTCCTCGAGGACACCGGGAATCGATGTAAATTCGTGTTGGGCACCGCGAACCTTGATTTGCGTGATCGCACTCCCTTCCAGGCTGGAAAGAAGAATGCGTCGCAAGCTGTTACCGACGGTCGAACCGAAACCGCGCTCAAATGGCTCGGCAACGAACAGACCGTGGTCGGATGTCAGACTTTCCTGGTCGCAAGTAACCGCACTGGGCAGTTCTAGTCCACGCCAACGAATGTGCATCTGGTAGTCTCCGTTTTATTGTTGTGCAACGCGACCGTGTTCGCCCGTTGCAATCTGCTTTGCGTGTATTCTGAAAATTGGCGGCGAGCGGCGAATGACTTTTCAAAAGCCAAGCCACCACAATCCGGCCGCGAGTCTAGACGCGGCGCTTCTTCGCCGGACGGCAACCGTTGTGAGGAATGGGTGTGCAGTCTTCAATCGACTTCACATTGAGACCGGCAGCCTGCAATGCTGTGATCGCACTTTCGCGACCCGAACCTGGGCCTTTAACGCGAACATCAACGTCCTTCACGCCAAACTTGATGGCTCGCTCGGCAGCCTGTTGTGCTGCACACTGACCGGCGAACGGAGTGCTTTTTCGTGAGCCTTTAAATCCGCAAGTTCCAGCGCTGGACCAGCACAGGACATCACCGCGAGTATCGGCGATCGAAACAACGGTGTTGTTGAAGGTGGCTTTGATAAAAACCACTCCTACAGTCACGCTTCGTCGCGTTTTTCTTTTCTTTCCCTTTGCCACAGATCGTCTCCGATTGCATTACTTTGGCTTGATGCGGTTTGTGATTGCGATGAAGTTATCGCAGATCTTTAACACCCTTTTTACCGGCGACCGTTTTCTTTGGTCCCTTGCGGGTGCGTGCATTTGTTTTTGTTCGTTGCCCACGGACAGGAAGGCCACGCCGGTGGCGAAGTCCGCGGTAGCTGCCGATATCTCTCAGTCGCGAAATCGACTGGGCAGTTTGTCGACGCAGTGGACCTTCCACGACATAGTCGCGTTCCAACAGAGCCGCCAAGCGACCAAGTTCGTCCTCTGCCAGGTCACGAGCTTTTTTGACCGGATCAACACCAGCCTTGTGACAAAGTTCGCGCGCGACATTGTGGCCGACACCATAAAGGTAAGTCAGCGAGATGTGCGTTTTCTTATCGTTTGGAATATCGACACCCAAAAGACGTGGCATGTTTTACTCTTCTATTTGTCTGATTGATCTAATTCGATCTTTGACGACGACTACGAATTATTTACTTCATCGCGAACGGTAGCTCGGTTGATCCGTTTGATAAAACGAACTAGCCTTGTCGCTGCTTGTGACGTGGGTTGCTGCACACGACATAAACGCGACCTTTTCGTCGCACGACTTTGCATTTTTCGCAAATCCGCTTTACGCTGGCGCGGACTTTCATGGCACTACCCTCGACATAATTTGGTCTAAGTGGAAGCGACTGAGTATATCTATTTTCCGCGGTCCCCCACAAGTGCCATGGGGCCCAAACTGGCCTAAAACCACAGGGAAGACAACAGGTTTGGGCTGACCGTGCAGGTAAGCCAAAAATCACAGTCAAACCGTTCAACTCGTGCGGCTCGCCCCGCCACCATTGGCAGTCTTGGCCGTTTTGGTGGAACTCCGCCGAATTGGCGAGCTTTGACTGGATTGGGCGATCTTTGCCGGTTCTATTCGGCGTTTCCGGCGCCTTTCTTGAGTGACTCCAGATACCCGACAAGGTCCACGAGCTGCTCCGTCGTCATCAGGGTGTGGAGGTCGGACGGCATCAGAGAAGTCGACAATCGCTGGATTTCCTCGACTTCTCCGCTCGGGATATCCCGCTGCACGCCGTCCTTGTTGCGTATCGAAACCATCTT
The DNA here is from genome assembly GCA_938040995.1 of uncultured Pirellulaceae bacterium. GTDB lineage: Bacteria > Planctomycetota > Planctomycetia > Pirellulales > Pirellulaceae > CALHZT01. Next base: position 27,578 of record CALHZT010000276.1, read on the forward strand.
GTCCGACTGAGAAACCTTCAATCCAGTCGCCACGGTCCCGTCGTCCACAAACACCGACCAGGTTTCGTAGTTGTGGCTGATTCCGGCACTTGGGAACAAAATCGACTCGTACATCGCCTGGCGACTGAGCTTATCGCCAATCTCCGACAGGTTCGGCCCTACTTCAGATCCAGTTTTCCCGACGATATGACACTTGCTGCAAGTGCCCACGCCGGCAAATACCGCGGCTCCACGCTCGGCGTCGCCCGTTCGCCCGACGAGTTCGCGAATCTCGGGCATGGCCTGCTCCTTCGCGGGTGGCAGCGGAAAGTGCTCCCTCGCAAAGTCGCGAATTCCCTGATCATCCGAACTGTGAAACGCCGCCGCCACGACTGGCCTGAGCGAGTCCTCCAGTTCGCCGCTGCGAACAAGCTCCATCAGCGGCTGGGCAAAGCTGGGGCTGGTCGCAGCCGCCTGAACTGCCGTCGACCGAACTGACAGTGGACATGTTTCATTCATCGCGGCGGCGAGCAGTAATTTCATGCATTCGCCATTCCCTGCGTTCTTTAGCGCCATCGCGAGGCCAGCCGCGGCGGCTTCGTCCGAGTCAACCAACCGCTTCGCCACCGTTTCCGCATCCTGATCGGCCAGCACGCGAGCCGCCTGGATCCCAACGCTCCCGCTGGAAGCATCGGCCGCTAGCTCGAACAGTTTTGGGAACTGCGACCGCATCCCAAACCACTCCACGATTTTGACAAACTCCAACGTCCCTTCTTCATCGTGGACGATGGACTCCATCGCGCGACCAATCTCTTCGGTGTATCGCTCTTTCTCCGGCAGTCGCTTGGCGGCTTCGAATGCCACCATGGATCGCCGAGTCGCCGGGAGGTCGGCATGCGCAAGAATCAGCCCGGTGAGGGCTTTGTTGCGAAGCGGATCACCTTCGCCCGCCGAACCGGCAGCAAAGTCAAACGATCTTATGACTCGCGGAACTTCCGATTCTGGTGTCGCAGAATTTCTTGCCATTTGGGAAAGCAGTTCTGGCGTCCGTTTCGCGCGACTTCGCCAAATGATGTCTCTCGAAGCCTGGTTATCGACCCATTCTGGCAAGCTGGTCTTGCTCATTTCAGCGAAGTAGGCGTCAAGACAGGCGTCCCACTGCAACGCGGCTCCGATGCCAAGCGCTTCGAGATACCAACGGTCCTTTCCGTCGTACTTCATCGCGAGCCTGGCCCAGAGCTGCGGCGCCGTGTCACTTTTCAAATGCCGCAGCGCAATTGCACATTCCCGCCGGACCCGCGGACTATCATCTTCAACCAGGTTTTCGATGACGTGGATCAAATTGATGTCACTAGACTTGGCAAGCTTCTGCCGCGCGAGCCGCAATCCCACAATCCGAATGTCGGGATCGCTGTCCTTGATCGCCAAATCCACGTAGTGAGACTCGCGCCCGTTAATACTGCCGAGCAGCCAAAGTGCCCGCGCCCGCAGAAATGGATTCCGTTTCGATTGAAACAGATCAGACAGGGCCAATTCAGCCTCCGCCTGCTTCTCATGCAGCGTCTCCCACGCCAAATATCTCGTGGACATATTTGGACTGCCGAGCGCAACGATGGCCCCGGCGACTGTACTGAGGGCCTCAAGATCCAACCTCGGCGGATCGTAGCCGTCGTTCCCCTTCGGCGTCACGCGAAAGATCCGACCGCGTTTGATATCCGCCGCCCGATGACCGCCGACGCCCGCGTCATACCAATCGGCAACGAACAGCGAACCATCGCCCGCCACGCAAACGTCAACAGGCCGGAACCAGCTATTCCTCTTACCGTCGATCACATTCTCAATCGTCGCTGAATAACCGGCACCGTCCTTCGTCACCGGATACGCAAGCACAGCATTCTTGCCGGGTTCGCAGTGAATCATCTGATTGCGGAAAACGTCT
>CALHZT010000277.1 GCA_938040995.1 uncultured Pirellulaceae bacterium
TGTTAAAGATCCACTCCATATCCGCGACTTTCATGCAACCGTGTTGCATTTACTCGGGATGGATCATGAACGCTTTACGTACAAGTTCCAGGGACTGGACCAGCGACTGACTGGTGTCGAACAGGCGCACGTCATCAAAGAGCTTGTCGCATAGCCGATCGACAGTTCTGAGACTTCAAAAAAGCAAAGCGGGCAGAGCCAAGACGACTCTACCCGCCCCAGTCGAACATCATGTCGCCACTCCGACTTCAAGAACAGCCAGCAACGAAATGGCGACACAACCCCTGCCGACGGCGCAGCCACCGGACCCCATCGCCAAGCCAAGGATCGTTCGATCAATTTGTGTCGAATCTCCGTTCATGACGACTCAATTGGCGGCCTAAGGCCGTCTTCCCCGCGAACGCGGGGACCCACTCGAAGCGTGTTAACGCTCAATGGCTTTCCCTGCATCAAAAAGCCAATCCGATTCAATGGATTCCCGCCTGCGTGGGAAAGACGGAATAATCTCCGTTCATGGCGACTCAATTGACGGCCTATGGCCGTCTTCCCCGCGAACGCGGGGATCCACTCGAAGCGTATGAACGCTCAATGCCTTTCCCTGCATCAAAAAGCCAATCCGATTCAATGGATTCCCGCCTGCGCGGGAAAGACGGAGGAATCTCCGTTCATGGCGACTCAATTGACGGCCTATGGCCGTCGTCCCCGCGAACGCGGGGATCCACTCGAAGCGTATGAACGCTCAATGTCTTTACCAGCAGCAAAAAGCCAATCCGGTTCAATGGATTCCCGCCTGCGCGGGAAAGACGGAGGATGATCAGCCAGTAATTTCTCGAACGATCCTTAATGATTTATGGGTAATCAGATACAATTCCGCATACAGTTACTGTTGCAGAAGGCAGTTCCGCCACACCATTGATGGCTCCCCATGAAGTGAAAATCGGCGTCACAAAGCAAAACGATCCCGACGTCAGATTGTCAAAGGAATGCGAAGAGGAACTGCAGGATGGGCTCTTTAGTGTTGACGTTTGGGGGACTCATTGCATTTGCGTCTCTGGCAGGTCTGTTTGGCGAAAAACTCAGACTTCCGCGAGTGACATCGTACCTGCTCGCGGGTGTCATTTTTGGCCCGAGCGTGTTGAAAGCAATCGGGCACGATGATCTACACCACCTCTTGCCAGTTGCCGATACGGCGATGGCGTTGGTGCTCTTCAATCTGGGAGCACGGTTTTCGATCCCACTTCTGATGAAGATCAGGGAACACATTGTTCCTGTAGCAATCGGTGACTTACTTTGCACCTTCACCGTGGTTGCCGGTGGACTGTGGTTCTTCGGAATCGGAGCAACACCCGCGATTATGCTGGGCTGTCTTGCAATGGCGACAGCGCCGGCCACGACGATTCTCGTTCTCAAAGAACTTCAATCCGAAGGCAGCGTCACGGAATCCTCGCAGGCTCTCGTTGCGATCAACAACCTCGCCACCATACTGCTGTTCGAGCTACTGATGATTCTCTTCATGGCTTTTTCGGGTGTCGAAACTTCGTGGATGATGCAGTTTGGATCGTTCGCCTGGACCATACTGGGATCCGTTCTCGTAGGCACCATCCTTGGGTTGGTGCTTGGGTTTTCAGCCGGCATGTTATCGACAAGCCAATGGATGGTTGTACTGCTGGCGGCGTGCCTTATTGGACTTGGTGCGTGTGAAGTGTCGTCACTTTCCTACATGCTCGTATTTCTGGTAACGGGTTTTGTTTATTCCAACTCGACGCACGACAAGGAACAGGACCTTGTGGAATCGGCAAAGTTCACCACGTTGCTATGTGTCGCGTTCTTTGCGATTCACGGTGCCGAACTGCAGCTGGACCAGTTCCTGAAACTGGGGATGATTGGCGCCGCCTACATTGTGTTGCGGTCTGCCGGCAAATACCTGGGAATTCGCATTGCTGCGAGCTGGACTCACGAGTCTGTTGCGATGCGGGACTGGCTGGGAGCCACCATGCTTTCCCAGGCAGGCGCTGCAATCGCACTCGCGGCCGCCGCTGTAGAACGCGACCCGGAAACGTTCGGGCCTGTGCAAACGATCATTCTGGGTTCCGTGATCGTTTTTGAGATTTTGGGTCCGCTGATGATTCGAGCCGCCGTTCTCAACTCTGGAGAAGTCCCAATCGCCCACGTCGCGCGTCATCCAGGCGATTTGCTGAAAAACCAGGCTATGACTATGTGGGCGAAGCTGCGGTCGTCGTTTGGTTTTGAAACGGGCGAATTCACCGAAGCGCAAGAAACTGAATTGACAGTTGCTTCACTTGCCAGGTCCAAAATTTCGGGCATCGCGCAGACAGCAAACTTGCAACAGATCATTTCACACGTCGAACACAGCCCTGACAACACGTTTCCCGTGATCAACAAGCAGAACGAGGTGGTCGGGATTATCCGGTATCCGCACCTGAGCGAAATGCTTTTCGATCCAACTGTCAGCAATCTGGTTTGCGCCGAAGATATCGCAACACCTGTCGAATGCCTTGTACACCCGGACGATCCTGCCGCGACAGTGTTCGACTTCTTCACGTCGTCCAATGACGACTGCATTCCGATTGTTTCGCGCGAGCCGCCTCGCAAGATGGAAGGCGTCGTCCGCCGTTCCGACATTCGGACCTTTCTGATTCGCAGCCGCAAGAAAGGCTCCGGGCACTAGACCATTACCTTTTGCGCCCGCACGCTATTTGCCCTTCGCACCCGGTCCAGCAACCACGCTTCGAGTGCCCATTGTTCTTTCTTCGTCAGCTACGCCAGCTGTGACCAAGGCACCTTCTTTACAACTCAATGTGTTGATGGCGATTCCATCCTGCAAGCCACTTTTTCTTCCTAACACTGGCTGGAGCAAAGCTCCGCCAGTGCCACCCAAAAATTCGCAAGCGACTCGCGCGAGCCAGCGCATCGAGCCGAACCTGTTGCGGATCTGATCGGACATCTCGTCTAACCACGATTGTTGCTCGTGCTCTGGTTCGTCGAAAACGATCCTGATGTGAATTCTGATCGAGATCCTTCAATGGAATTCCTTTGAAGCTCCTTGCCGAAATCGCGGCGCAATTCTGAGCGTGATTCACATCATTAGTCTTCCGAGATCTGAAAAGAACTAAGGAAACCGCAAATCTCTAAAAATGCCTCTATTTTATGCTTATCGCGAACCTTGCCTCAGAAAAATCGACTTAAAACTGTACGATTTTTAGTACTAAAAGTCGACTTAATGGTATGTTTATGCAGTATCATAGTCAATTTATGAGCTAAGAAAGAGCTTCAAATGAACTTCACTGACAAATTAGATAAACGACGCCAAGAGTTGGGAATGACTTTTGAAGCACTGTCTAAACGTAGTGAAGTACCGGCTTCTACGCTCAAAGCCATCTTTAAGAAGGGCGTTGAACACGCGACCTTTGCGAATGTTGCCGCAATTGCCGATGCTCTCGGCGTGGATATTGAATTTGCCAACGAAGTGGACAGTTACGAAATGCTTCACCAACAAGCTGTCAAGAAGGCACGTGAGTTAGTCGGGATGGTCCAGGGAACATCGGGATTGGAGTCTCAAGCTGTTGGACAAAATCAAATCGAAAAGATGATTTTGCAACTGGTTCATGAGTTGATGGCCGGCTCACGTCGAAAGCTCTGGGCCTGAGAGATGGCAGCATGGGATCAAATAAAGGGCGAAACGCCGGTTGACCCGTCTTGTCTAAAAGACAAGTCGATCAAGACCCGCGAAAAACTAAACATCGCGGAAGCACAAAATATTCTTAAGCCGATTGTCAAATACCTGGGGAGCAAGCCCTCGGTAAAACTCGCCCCCTTTGATTTGAATTGGTTTCAAAAACTTCACGAAGAAATGTTCTGCGATGTATGGAAATACGCAGGTAAGTTTCGACAAGAAGACTTAAACATCGGGTGCAAATGGCAAAATATCCAAACTGAGCTGTACAAGCTTGAAGGTGACATCGCTTACTGGATCGAGAACAAGACTTATGAATTGCTGGAGTTGTCGGTGCGGATTCATTTCGAAGCGGTGCGAATTCACCCTTTCCCGAACGGCAATGGACGTTGGTCTCGATTGCTCGGAAACATCTTTCTAAGGCAAAACGATCATCCATTGGTTAAATGGCCAGAAGAGACGATCGGCGTTGAAAAGAGTGTCGCGAGGGACGCTTATCTTTCCGCTGTCAAAAAAGCTGACACAGGAGACTTGGCTGATTTGATTGGCTTTCATCGTGAATTCCTGGACCGAGAAAGCTAGGCCAACACCCAAACAGACGAATCGGCAAGAGACTACGGGCTTTTGACTTTTGCCTGGCGTTTCAAGGCTCTCAGTTGCTTCTCGCCTCCCTTGTTAACATCGAGGATAAACTTTGCGAGGTCCAAAAATTCATCACGGTCCTTCAGCAAAGCTGCAAGTCCGGCGGGCATGGTAGAAACGGAGGAGACGTCAACCTCATCGACTTCGTCGGACGAAATGGTCCGACGCTTCCCGCCTTCGGCGGGCAGGCTGAGCGTGATGTTGTCGTCTGTCTCTTCAACCAGCAGCCCGGAAACAGTGCGCCCATCATCCAAGTACACGTTTACTGACTGATAGCCGGCGAGTATTTCGGATGATGGATTGAGGATGGAATTCACCATGTACTCGTTAGTTACCTTTTCGTGGTGAGTCGTAAGGGCTGGACCAAGCTGATATTCAGCTGCGGAATCATGGCATGTTGCGCAGCCGGTTTTCTGACTGTAGAACAGTTTTGCACCGCGGATCGCATCTCCTTTCGCCAATGCGTCCCGAACAAGGTCGGCCAACGGCTCGGCCTGCAATGCCGCTTCCAGCGCCTTGTTCTGTTTTTCCTCGACCAGTTCCATACGACTGCCTTCCGGAAACGGATGCATCTCAATGAGTTCGGCTGGATCGTAGAATTTGCGGCGATCGCGCGTTGCAGCACGGATCGCTCCGACCTGCTCTGCAGTGATTTCGTCCGAGTCATTTCCCCAACTGCTCCGCACGTAGGAAAGCACGGCCGCGACTTCCTCGTCGCTAAACATGTTTCCTACGGCTGTCATGGGCGGCACACCCTTGTCAGGCCGATACTCTTTTCCTTTCACCTGAATTGTGCCCCATACGCCATGCAATGTTAGCTTGATCAGTCGTTCGTCGTCGCCACTCACCCACTCGCTACCTGCGAGAGGAGGGTAGATTCTCACGACGCCTTCACCGTGGTCCTGATGACAGGTGCTGCACGAACCTTCTTCATGAAAGACGCGTTCTCCCAGTTTGTACTTTTTCTCAAACCTCTTTTCCCCGAATTTCTCAGACTTCGTTCGGTAGTTCTTTGGCTTTACCGCGCCCTGCAGTCTGCTGGCCGCAAGCTTGTTGTAGTCAACTGTCAGGTCATCCATGCCAAAACGCTTGTCTTGCAAAGCCACTTTGACATTCGATTTCAACGTCCACATGGCACTGTTGAGCGCGTTGCGGATCCACGGATCTGTCTCTTGTGAAGCGACAGTCAGCAGGATGTCGGCACCCGAGTCGCCACCCAGCCAGGACGCTGCCGATAGCGCCTCAAGCCGAACACGTGGATGCTCGTCAGCGGCGGCTTTCAACAGGTACTTGTTGGGAGCCTCCAGAATATGCAGGCAATGACGCACGACTCGCACAGCAGCAGCGCGGACGCGATGATCCTCCGCCGCCAGGCAGGTGTTGAGGAGTTCTTCGGACGGGGCATTTTGGCCCCAGGTGGCCCAAAGGGCTTCGAGGACCAGTCGTTCATCGGATGAATTTTGCCCGGCAAACGTGGATGCGGCGGCCAGCACGGCGGCTTTGTCACGACCTCGCAACTCGCGATGCGACCGCTTCCGTGAATTAAGCTCGGGCAATTTCAGATTCTCGAATAGCTGCTCCATGGACGCGCCGGCAACAGTCGCCGGCTCCACCAATGCACGATCTTTGCAAGTGATGCGGTAGATTCGCCCGTACTCGGCGTTGCGCAGAGGGTCGCGTGCGCTATGCTGCATGTGACCAATCAGCGTGTTGTGCCAATCGACAAAGTACAAGCTTCCGTCGGGCGCGATTTCCAGGTCGCACGGCCGAAAGTTACCATCCGACGACTGGATCAGGTCCTGAGAATGCCGGCCCTTGATTTGCGTGTCGTCTTCAATCGTGTCGTACTGTTTGATGCCAAGGAACCCGATCGTATTCGCGTAGATGTAGTCACCCTGATCTTCTTCCGGGAAGTGCCGGGAATAGATGAACTCCGATCCCGATGTGGGCCGGCAATGATGTTCGTAGTTGAACTTGGCGACTTTCGCAATTTCCCTTGAGTGCGGAATTTTGATCGAGTATCCCAGCATCCAGTAGTGCAAACCGGGAGAAGCATCATTCACAAAAGTCTGGCCGTACTCGTCGTGTACAACGCCCCAGGGATTGGAGAGATCCGTCTGCATGACTCGCTCGACTTTCCACGAAGTCGGATCGAATCTCCAGATGCCCCCGTCCGTCATACGTTCCGGCCCCCATGGCGTTTCGATCTGCGAATGCAGAAAACGGCCTTCGCACATGTAAATTCCGCCGCCATGATCGACGTCGAATGACGAGATCGCATGATGGGTGTCGTGCGAATCGAATCCGTCCAGCAGGTACTCTTTTCGGTCCGCCCGATCGTCGCCATCGGTGTCTTGCAGTCGCACAACATACGGCTCCTGTGAGACGTAAACGCCGTCTGGTGCAAAATCGAATCCGATCGGCATGTGCAAACCGTCGGCGAACACTGTTTCACGATCGGCTCGACCATCCCCATCGGTGTCCTCGTAGATCAGGATCTTGTCGTTGGGTTTTTGATCGCCAGGTTTGTAATGCGGGTAACTTGGAAGCGTCGAAACCCACAGTCGGCCGCGGTTATCAAATCGCATCTGCACCGGGTTGCCGAGGTTTGGAAAATCCTGCTCCGACGCGAACAGTGAAACCTCATAGCCATCGGGAAGCGTGAATTTCTCCAGAGCCTCTTTCTCGCTCTTGATGAAATCGCGGGTACCGTTCTTTTGACTGATCGCGAAGTTGGTTTCGACGGCGGTAAGATCGCGGGTCCTCGAATCATCGACTTCGATGCTCGACGATTTGCCTTGTGCCACGGCCCAAATATTGTGATCCCGCAGGACCGTCATTTGCCGGATCTTCTCGATCTCCTCGGGGTAGTTGAAATTTCCATAGGGCTCCCATCTCCGCCCGTATGCGTGCACGCCATTCAGCATGCGATAGTCGTTATTCCAGAACCATGACTTGTCCTGGACGGCTTTGTGCAGCAAATCTCCCTCTTTAATTTCCACCGAGCCGCTACCAAACAACTCACGCATGAGCAGCGGAGCCAGCTTTCGATATCCGTCGGAGGAGAGGTGGATTCCGTTAATCGTCAGCGGTGCTGTCGACTGCTCGAACCAGGCTTTCGTGGGTGTGAACAAGTCAACAAACCCAACCTTCTTCTCCCGTGCGACATCGCCGACAGCCGTTGCATACATTTCCAGAAGCGCATTCCTCTCGCCCGCATCGGGCAACAGGTAGCCCGGAAGCTGTTGCATCGCAATCGGAGTCACCAGGACAAGTCGCGGTGATTTACTGGACCTCGCGTAGGATCGCGAAAGCGTATGGTCAACGAACGCGCGGAGCTCATCTCGAAAGTTCTCGACGCGATCCGGGCCATCGTACGACTCGTTCAACCCGAAGAAGGCGACGATCGTGTCGGCTTTGACAATCGTCAGCCACTCGTCTGGTTTGGGATAGTGTCCCTCACCAAAATGACGGTTGATCTCCGGCCGAAATTTTTTACCCTCAGGAAATGCCCACGGATCTTTGCGACCGGCCTCTGGCCGAAAAGCAGGTGTGTGTCCGGGAAATCCCAGGTTACGAAAGGTCAAATTCTTGCCGGCAAATTGTCTCTGAAGCGCAGTTTCGAAAAAATTGAAGTGTTCCATTCGCGATGCGAGCCCGTTGCCGATGAATGCGATCGTTTCGCCATCCGCTGGCTGCATTGGCATGGCGGTCGGTTGCGGTTCACCTTCGACAGGAGTTGGCTGAAGATACTCCGGTCGCATTCGATCGACACGCTGCTTTTCTGCGGGTGTGAGCGTCGTGATGACCTCCGGCGCCGAATTGTCTTTGTTGCTGCTCTCGCTGCTGTCTTTGTCTGCCCACGCTGGCAAAATCGCACAGGCAAGAACCATTGCCAGAACAGCAACAACGATCATTGCAAAGGGCGTAAAGCTGCGGACAGAATTCTTCATCAGTTTGATTTCGCTTCGGGCTCTGCGGACCGAAACGGTCGGCAAGAAAGTTGAAAAGGAAGTGGGGCCGACCACCGGACAAGCCCCCTGCAATACGTATATTCTATCTTAGTTGAAACGAATTAAACCAACCACTCGTTTCGCGATGGCGTTACGCGCCGAACTCCAGATTTTGCTGCAACCGGTATCAGAATCATACGGTGCAATTTTTGCCAAAAAGGCTGTTTGCTACTTATCCTTTGCACGCGGCTGCGGCCTGTGACGAGTGTCGTGCAACAGGCGGCTTGCGCGAGCAAGCGCGTCGTGGCCGAACTTGCAGCGAATCTGGTCGGACATCTCGTCCAATTGCGACTGTTGCTCGTGCTCAGGTTCGTCGAACAGTGATTGCTGACGCATGGATGAATTGTCAAAACGGCTCATGCCAACGCCCAACAAACGAATCGGCAAGCGACGATCGACTCGATTGCGAAACAGCTCTATCGACGCATCAAAAATCTCCTGCGTTACGTTCGTCTGATTGTCGAGCGTCAACGAGCGAGTCAACGTCTGAAAATTGCTGAATCGAACTTTCAAGTGAAGCACTTTCCCAAACTTGCGCGAACGCCGCAGACGACTGCCAAGCTGATCAGCGAGCTCCAGTAACCAGGCTTCGAGTATTTCACGATCGTCGATGTCGACAGCAAAGGTTGTTTCATGAGATATCGACTTGGCCTTTCGATCAGGAACGACGTTGCGTTCGTCGATCCCCCGGGCCAGCCGCCACAAGTGATCGCCTTGCTCTCCAAACAAATCGTGCAACGTTTCCTGCTTCAGTCGCCGAAGATCCGCAATCGTCGAAATCCCGAGGTCGCGAAACCGACCGCCCGTCACCTTGCCGACTCCCCAAAGTCTGCCCACAGGGAGAGGGTCGAGAAAGTCCTGAACCTTTTCCGGATCGACGATCGTCAGGCCATCCGGCTTGTCGAAGTCGCTGGCAATCTTCGCGAGGAACTTGTTCGGTGCGACTCCGACCGAAGCGACCAGCCGAAGTTCATCCTGAATGCGATCCTTGATCTGACGGGCAATCTGTGGGCCGTCGCCGAAAAGTTCGCGACTGCCACTGACATCAAGGAAGGCTTCGTCGAGCGAGAGCGGTTCGACCAAAGGCGTAAAGTCGCCAAAGATCGCACCAATCTCTCTGGAGATGCTCGCGTAGTGCGACATCCGGGGCGGAATAAAGATCCCATCCGGACACAGACGCTTTGCCGTGATGGCGGGCATCGCGCTGTGAACGCCAAATTTGCGGGCGGCGTAACTGGCGGCACAAACGACTCCGCGGCCTTCGGCCGATCCGCCAACGATGACTGGCATGGATCGCAACTCTGGTCGGTCGCGTTGCTCGACCGAGGCGTAAAAGGCGTCCATGTCCACGTGCAGAATCATGGATAAATTATAGCGTTGGTTGGTGTAAAGGCTTTAGCCTGCGTCCACGCACCGGTTTTGAAAGTACGAAAGCAGGGCTGCGTTTTCGGGAACGAGTTTAGCCTGCGCCTGCATGCATTCCCTTCATTTTTCTGCCAGATCATATTTCTGCCTTAAATCAATTCGGCAGGAACAGCATGCCACCAGAAGCAGAGAACTCACCGGACGAACGGCCATCATTGAGCAATAAGTCCGAACGCGACTCATTGGACTGGCAGAAAGATGGATTGGCAGAAAAATAAAAACCAGGCACATGTCCGACAACAATACGACTCGATGATTTTGCGTCTCCATACACGCTGTTTTGTTGCAATTGTCGGCAATGACAACGCGTTCAACACTGAAGGCATTCAGCCAAAACCAACCCACAGATGCTGACGCAGGCTAGAGCCTTTACACCGACTGCTCGCTAGACCAACTGATCCAGCTCAGCAACCAATTCCCCAAAGTGCTTCAGAGCCGCATCCACTGGTGCTGGCTTTCGCATATCCACACCGGCTCCTTTCAATAGATCCAGCGGATACTTCGAGCAACCACCTTTCAGGAAGCCAAGGTACTGATTGACCTCTTTCTTGCCACCGTTCAGCACTCTCCGCGAAAGCGCAATGGCTGCCGACAACCCCGTCGCATACTTGTAAACGTAGAACGCGCGATAGAAATGCGGAATTCGCAGGCATTCCAGTTGCAATTGCTCATCAATCACAAAGTCGGGCCCGAAGTAATCGTGAAGAAGCTTTCCGTAAGCATCTTTCGCCGATGCAACGGTTAGCGGCTCACCTGCCTCAACCATTTCATGCGCGATCTTTTCAAACTCGGCGAACATCGTCTGCCGAATGATCGTGCCGCGAATCGCATCGATATTTCGATTGATGTAAAACGCGCGTTGCTTGTCATCGTCCGCGTGCTCCAGAAGATGGTGGCTGAGCAATTCTTCGTTGAACGTACTCGCGACTTCTGCGACGAAAATGGTGTAGTTGTAATACTGAAACGGCTGATTGGCTGACGACAGATACGTGTGCATCGAATGGCCGGCTTCATGAGCCAGCGTGAACATGTCTTCGAGCACTTCCGGTGTGTAGTTCATCATGATGAATGGCACACTCTGGTAGACACCGTAGCTGAACGCCCCGCTCTGCTTGTTGCGATTGGGATACCGGTCACACCATCGCCCGTTGAAGCCGTCGGCAAGCACGCTACAGTACTCCTCACCCAACGGCTGAAGCGCCGCAATGATCGTATCGCTCGCCTGCTTCCATGTTGTCTTTTTTCGCAAGCCGGGAAGAAGCGGCACGTACGTGTCGTACATGTGAATCTTCTTCAGCTTCATTTTCCTGCGCCGCACCTCAAGGTAGTGATGAACCGCTGGCAGATTGTTGCGGACGCTCGCAATCAGATTGTCATATACCGACTGGGGCACCTTGTCCGGAAACAGGGCACGGTCGAGCGCACCGGAGTAACCACGAACTTTGGCGTAGTAAACATCCTTCTGAACAGAACCGGCAAGAGCCGCCGCCAGGGAATTCTCATGAGCCTCAAATTGCCCGTAAAACTGATGGAATGCCTTCTTGCGTACGGCACGCTTTGGTGACTGAAGCAGTTGCGATAGAGTCGCATTCGTCAGCTCAATTTCATTGCCGGATTCATCCTCGACCGATCCGAATTTCAGATCCGCATCGAGCAGCTTGCGAAAAATGTTCCCGGCCGCGGAAGCCATCTCGCCTTGCATGGCCAGCAACTGCTCTTCCTTCTCACCAAGCGTATGCTTCCGGTATCGGCGAAGTCGCTCAAGCAGAAGCTTGTACTCTGCCAGAGAGCTCGACGCGAGAAACTTCTTCATCGTGGCGGTAGGGATCGCCATGATCTCGGGTCTAATAAAGCTCGTTGCTTCGCCGGCTTTGGTAGCGATGCTCCGAAAGCGCCCGACCATTCGCTGATAGTCCGCGTTCGTCTGGTCTTCCGTTGTCTTGAGAAACGCGTAAGCGCCAAGCCGCTCACCCAACCGGTCAAATTCCAGATCCAGCTCAAGACACTCAGACAACTTCTTGGCACTTTTGCCAAGTGTGCCGCGAAACGGTTTGAACTTTTGAATCTCGCGTTCCCATTTGCGGAACGACTTTTCCCATTCGTCGTCTGACGCAAAAAGAGTCGATAAATCCCAAGTGTCTGACGTGCTTACTTTGTTTCGAGCTGGAAGTTTCTTCACCACACCATCCGTGAAAATGCGGGGATTGTAGGGAATACCAGCCGAAGATATTACCCAGTCTTACACCCCATTGACCTAATTGAAATCAGCGTCGTCGTTTTACTACTTTCGCCCAAGTGAACACATAGAATAACTGACGCCCAATTCGCGAATTCTAGTGACGAAAAACAATTAAGGGGTGTCAGCCGGAATTTCCAAGCGGTACATTCTTGTCATGCGTCGTGGACGGAAACCCGCAGATTTTACGTAAGTCGATATACAGTATGAGCTTAATAGCAATCCAATATCAGTTGGTGCCAGAGGCACCGGTCCTCGTCGCAGCGAATCGCGACGAGCGGTTCGATCGCGCTTCGGCCACCCCTTCCATCCAGTCTGGAAAGCCTCGTGTTCTCTGTGGAACAGATGATGATTCGGGCGGCTCGTGGCTGGGCGTCAACCAAAATGGACTCTTCGTCGGTTATACATCGCGTCGAAAAATCACACCAACATTCATCTCGCGATCGCGAGGCCTGCTTACCCTCGACATGCTACGCACAGGTTCGGCACGAGAAGCCGTTGATCTTTGCATGGATGAAGTGATGCAAGGAAAATACAACGGTGCCAATTTCATTTGTGCCGATAGCGAAGGTGGTTGGGTCGTCCATGCCGGCGATGACGTTAATGCCGTCGAGATGAAGGAAGGCCTCAACATTCTCGCCAATCGTGATCTTAACGATCCTCGCGACGAAAGAGTCGCCATGGCGAAACGACTGCTAACCCTCCAGACTCTCGATTCACCCGTCAAGTTTCTGGCCATCGCAAGCAAAGTATTTGCCAAGGCACCATCGGCGATTGGCCGGCCGAGCATTGTGCTTCGCCAGCAGGATATGGGTACCGTCAGTTCCACATTGATTTCGCTCGGTCAAAAGCCTCGTGACGCAATTTATCAGTACGCATCGGGTGCTCCCGACAAGAACAAGTATGAGGACTTTTCGCCGATGCTTCGCGATATCCTCAGCCGCGGCCTGAGAGAGGCCAAAGCCAAGGCAAACGCCTCGTAGTGAAGGTCGAGCGAGAGCATCACCCAAAGCCGCGACGATATCCGTCGCGGCCTTTTTTTGTGCCGCTGGATACACTGATACTCAAAATTTGCACGACCGTTCGCATTTGGCATGCAGAATACCCGTAGTAGCGGCTGGCAACTGCTGTTTTCCTTGTTCTATTGCGGCGTATAACTAGAATATCTGGATACCTGCGGAACGTTCATTTCTCACTGAAATCACTGGTTCTTGCCCCCATGCGCAATTCTCAAAAACCAAAAAGAAGTTCCGGCTTTACGTTAGTGGAGCTACTTGTCGTCATCGCCATCATTGGCATCCTTGTCGCTCTGCTGCTGCCAGCAGTCCAGACGGCGCGTGAGGCGGCGAGACGCATGCAATGCGTCAACAACATTCGACAGATCGGGTTGGCCACGCTTAACTTCGAATCAAGCAACCGCGTTTTTCCACCAGCTCGTCTGGAGGCCAAACCTGGCGAGTTTACGACTTACTGCGCAGGACTGGAACCATCGTGGTTTGTCCGAATCATGCCGTACCTGGAGGAGCAAGCGCAGTTCGAAAATTGGGATCCTTATCTATCCTTTACGGATCATTCTGAATCGACGAGAAATGGAATTGTTTCTTCATTCCTTTGCTCCAGCCGACGTGGACCAACAACGGTCGAAACTCGCAACTACGAAACCGAAGCGGCACCTTGCGGTTGCGGTGGCTTTCGAAAGCAGACTGGCGGAGCCCTCGGCGATTACGTAGCGGCCCATGGTCACCCTGGCCCCACCATGAACGGTGGACCGGAGAGCTTTCAGTGGGGTGGCAACGGAACGGGGATCATCACGTCCAGTCGACCCGTTTGCGAAGACTGGAAGCCCAAAGGATGGATCGACCGAATCGGAGTTCGCCATGTCAAAGACGGTATGAGCAAAACAATCCTCGCCGGCGAAAAACACATCGTGCGAGAAGAGCTGGGACTATTTCCGTTCGACCCGCCAGCTTATGACGGCGACGCGTTTCAGGCATTCGCCCGAATTGGTGGACCAGGATATCCAATTGCGACGGGCGCCAGCGACGAAGCGACTGACTTCCTTTCATTCGGAAGTTGGCACTCTGGCGTCTGTAATTTCGTATTCGGTGACAATAGCGTACGAGGACTGACGCCCGCTACGGATACGGAACTACTCGGTGCTCTCTGCAACCGAAAAGACGGGCGGGCAGTCGAATCCAATGCCCTCTAGCAACACACGGCATTCTGACTTTCCAGCCCGATGGCTGATCTTCGCCGCGATGGCAACGATTCTTGCTGTCGCAGGTTGCTCTGGCAAACCGCGTCCCTACCCAGTCAACGGTCAAGTTACTTTCGATGACGGGGCACCGCTGACTGGTGGACGCATCGAAGTGCGTTCCCTCGAGCATCCCCTGGTTGCGAGAGGTTCGATCGATCGCGATGGCAAATTCACGCTCACGACTTACGAACCGAACGACGGTGCGGTCGCCGGTAAACACGAAGTACTCATTGTGCAGAAGTTTACGGCGGACATCGACAACATGGCTGAACACGCCAAACATGCCTCTTTGGCTCGCACCCTCGACAGCAAGTTTGCGAGATACAAAACCTCTGGACTCACGCTCGAAGTCGAAGCCAGCGACAACAATGAAGTCGAACTTCAAGTTACCAGCGAATAGGCCAGTAAGGATCATTCGAGAAATTACTGCCTGATCTTCCTCCGTCTTTCCCGCGCAGGCGGGAATCCATTGAATCGGATTGGCTTTTTGATGCAGGGAAAGACATTGAGCGTTAATACGCTTCGAGTGGGTCCCCGCGTTCGCGGGGAAGACGGCCATAGGCCGTCAATTGGGTCGTCATGAACGGAGATTCGACACTAATTGATCGAACGATCCTTAATCGGTATCCGGCGGAACCAGACGGTCAAGTCTTGCGGCACTTGGTGAAACCCTGTTTTCGGAATTGCTATGTTCGGGCTGATCGGATGTATTGCCACCAAGCATTGCCGATTGCAAACGCACCGAGCGAAACAAAGAGAAACTTCCATGCGATGTCCTTATTCAAACCGGCGTAAGTGGCGATTATCGCAAGCAAGGCGATCGTAAGACTGATGCCAACACTTCGAATGAGATTGTTGAGATGTTGCTTGTTGAGCGGCGTTTTCAGATTCCTGGTCGGAGATGCGAACGCTGTGCTTCCGCAAAACAGGATGATGCCCCAGAACCACGAGCCGGTGCACATGAAGTACGAAGCAGTGGCGATGGCGAGTGAGTAGAAGGCCAGTTTTGGCATCGTCATGGTTCGTCCAACCGAGAGTTTTTACGACACCGCCCTAAACGAAGCGAACGACGCCTGAACTATGTGAAATCATATCAAGGCCAAGGCCCGTTGCCAAAGAGCTAAGGTGTGCCGAAAGCCTGGCGTAACATACTCTTGGTGTAAAGAACGAGGGCTTCTCAATTGCAGGTACGAACTGGATCCTGAAAAGGGTCCGTTCAAGGTAAGTAACCGATCGTATCCGCTTACACGGATCGACAATGCAAAAGGAGAAGCCCTCAAATGGAAAATACATCATCTTCGATTGAAATGCGAGTCCTCGACGTGGCATTTGACGTAAGCAGTGAACGGCTGGACGGTGCTTACCAGCTGGGAAACGCCCTGGTATCGGTGACTTGCGAGAACGAAACGAATGCGATTACGCAAACCCTCCAGTCGATCGGGGAACTGGCGATTCGTGAAGACTGCCAGCACGTGCGCGTGCTCTGCGAATCAACCGGTGTATATCACCGCAAATTGCTTGAGATCGCCAGCCGCCTGGACATGCGGACGAACCTCGTCAGTGGCGAAGCCGTCTGCGCCCAGCGGAAAGTTCGCTTCAATGACATCGGAAAAAATGACCAACGTGATGCCGAAGTCATCCTGGATGTGGCTCGTTATGGTCGGTTGATCAAACATCGGCAACTGCGAGAACACTACGCCCAGTTGCGGGAGCTTCATCGGTTTGTACGTCGTTACGAAGTGCAGCGACGTCGCAGTCGGAATATTCTCCATGCGGAGCTACGGCTTCTCTTTGGCGACTTACGCATCAGCAACGACGTACTTTACGGGTCGACCGGCCAAGCCGTGGTACATGCTTTTGGACTCAACCCGACTCGGATCGTCGAAGCCGGCCGTGAATCATTTGAGCAGCAGATCAAGGCTCATTCCCGTTACACAAAGCGTGCCACGCTGGACAAGATTTGGGATCAGGCGGTGGCGTCATCGCGTCAGTCCGTTTCGCGAGATCTTCAGGCGATCCGGGAGCAGGAAGTGGTGAGCTTGTACGGAGAAATCACTGCCAATAAGGCAAAAACGGCTGAACTGGAAGCTCGCATGATTGCGATTTATCAGGAGCTGAAAGCCACCGACGAGCGACTACCGTCGGAAGAAAAGGGAGTCGTGAGCTGGCGTATGCTTTCGCGTATTGTCGCAGAGACGGGTCCGCTTGATGACTTTGGATCGGTGAAGCAACTGATGTGATACGCGGGTCTTAACCTTTTGGAGCGTCAAAGTGGCAAATACAAAGGGCAGTTAAAAACAAGTCGCCGTGGCCGTAGCGCGTTGCGAGACGTATTGAATCGGGCGTGCCTTCCCCTTGTGACTCGCCGGGGCCTATTTGGTTATTACTATCATCGGAAGCGCGAAGTCGATCGCATGCCTGGCGATAAAGCCATGACGTGTGTGATGCGGAAGTTTCTGAAGATGCTGTTCGGCTGGTACCGAAGTGGTGTCGGCTTTGACGAATCACGGGTATTCGAGCAACCATCAGCAGTTCGAGTGGCTCGAGTGGCTTGACGTCATTGGAGGACTGGAAGAGTCGTAATTGACAGCAGTCTGGAAATTGAGAGTACCTGATTAGAGGGAGAGTGAGTCGTGAGAGACGTAGATCCGCTTCGATGATCACAAAATGGTTTTTGCCGCAAGCCCAAGGTTGGCTTGACGGTCAGCCTAACAATAAGTCACGAAGCGGATCTTTGATTATGGGTATGGTCAGTAAGTATGATATCCGGCTCCGTTGAGAGCCCATCACGAAAATCGCCAGCCGATAATCCTGTTTTTCCCGCGGCCCAAAATTCCCTACGGGACTCCAGGAGAGTCGCCATAAGAGCAAAGGAGAATTGTCCACCGCATCAGCGTCTGCGCGACACCTTTGGGGGTGTCACGGACGCCAGGAAAA
>CALHZT010000278.1 GCA_938040995.1 uncultured Pirellulaceae bacterium
TTGTTGCAGTCGTTTGCCTGACCTCGACCGCTCGCCCCAAGCAACCCTCCTCCGACGCAGTGGTGTCATGCGAAGAATGAGCAGGGCATACCACGTGTCGCGTGAGGAGGGTCGGAGCCTTAGCGACGGGGAGGAGCGGCCTTACGCGTCGATGTATCTGCAACAGTTCATGTCCGTTCTGGGCAACGCAAAATCCGCTGCAAGGCCAACTTTACAACACCCCAGCCTGACCCTCTCGAACCTAAGGAAACATCAATATCCGTGAGCGGTTACCTTTTTGAAAGAATACAGAGGTTTTCGGTTGAAGACGCCCCCGAGAACGTGGCCCGTATGTACGACTTCCCGTTCAAAGTCTGAAATTCTGCTATTCTGCCGAAAATCGAGATTCATCACTCGTCGAATTCGCCCTTCCGCCTAGACTACAGCTGTAGTTTCGCTACAACTACGTATGTCGTTAGCAATTAGGTCATTCACATGAACAAACGAAAACCGCTTTCCAAATCCGAAATGGAAATTGTGCGAGTCGTCTGGGACCTTGGCAAAGGTTCTGTGCGGGACGTGTGGAATGCCATGCAAGAATCGAGAAAGATGGACTTCACAACGGTCCAGACGTATCTTTCGCGACTGGCAGACAAAGGCTATCTGAAGTTCAAACTGGTGGATCGTGCCCGAATTTACTCGGCCAAAGTGCAACCCCGCCGTGTCATTGGAGAAACGGTCGAGGAATTTGTTGGAAACCTCTTTGGCGGTGAGCCATTGCCGTTGATTCGCCACCTGCTGAACGAGACGGAAATATCTCCGGACCAGCTATCTGAGCTGCGCAAGCTGCTCGACGAAGCGAAGGGGCGTACCGATGACAACTAGAATTGCGGAACTGCTCCTACACCAATTCATCCAGATCTCGATCGTCGTGCTAATCGCACTGCTTGTTGACTGGTTCTTCCGACAGCGGAACTTGACCCGCTTTCGCTACGTGCTGTGGCTATTCGTGCTTCTGAAAATGCTTACGCCGCCCGTCATCGCGAGTCCAACGGGGCTCTTCAGCATCGCCCAGATGTCGAGCGAAGTTCCTACGGATTGTGGCGTCGCAGTGATCAGCAGCGGCCTCTCACGTTTTCAGCAATACGTTCTTTCACATCCGGGATTGGTCCAGACCGCAGTGGTCACCTGGCTGGCGGGCGTCGGAGTACTCTTTTTCGTTTGGGCCGGCCGCTTAAAGAGAGTCGAACACCAGCCTGGCAAGTCTTTGGCTCATCGTGAACGCTGCGAACGTATCGTGGACGAAATTTGCACGGAACTTGGAGTTTCCGCCAGGCCAGTGGTATCGATCACAACATCAAATTTCGGCCCTGCTGTTTACGGCCTGATTCGCCCGAGGATCGTCATCCCGGAACGCGTGCTCGAACAGGTCAGTGACAGGGAATTACGTCCAGTGATTGCCCACGAGCTGATTCACATCCAGCGTCGCGACACCTGGGTAGGAATGCTGCAGCTGGTTGCGGCGGTCTGTTGGTGGTTCCACCCACTTGCATGGATCGCGATCCGACGACTGAGCGAATCGCTGGAACTCGTAACGGATGATGATGTCGTTGCCGTCGCAGGTGTGAAGGAGCATGACTACGCGCACAGCCTACTGTCGGTAATCGAAGCCGGACAGCTTTCAGCGCCAGTGACGGGCACGGTCGGAGTCTTCACCTGTCAGGTCACCGACACAAGAATCCGCCGTCTGATCTCCAGGCAAACCCGTCGTTCAAACCCGGCCCTTTCGATCGCTTTTGCGATCGTGATGGCCGTGGTCATTCTGCCTGGAAAAGGGTTGCTCATTGCGGCGTCTTCGACAGCCAGTACAGCAACTGCTACGCATTCTTTGAAGAGCGGCACGCCCTAGTTCCGCCAGCTTTTTCTTTCACCCGAGGAGTACAGCCAATGAAAACACCAATCAACTACATTTGTAGCTGACACGGAATTTCCGTGATGTTGTTTTTATTTTTATTGAAGTACATCCAATCGAGAAAGAAAAAGAAACATGATCAATACGAAAACCATTCACGCTACCATTGCCGCCGCCGTTCTGTTCGCAGCTGCTTCGGTCAATGCCCAGGTCGTCGAAGTCGTCGGAGGCCAAACCAATGTGGCTCTTGATTTTGCCACCCTGGAAAGTGCCGCGAGCCTTACACTTTCCAGCGTCAGCAGTGACGTCATCAACCCTGGCACCCTTGCGAATTCCGTTGCATTCCCGGTTAATGCTCGCGACGCCGCCTCGCTTCCCACAACGTTTTCCTACGACCCCTCTGATTTCCTCGGAACGTTTTCTGGCGCTATCGAGCACACCGGATCGGTACTTTTTAATGCCGACAGTGTCGAAGTCGGAAATTTCACGATTGGATTTGATGGTGACCGCCTCGGAAACCTCGGCGGCGCGGGCACAGGCTTCTTCGTCGCAAGCACGACGGGCATCGCAGCGAACCTGTTCGACGTAGTCAACATTGGCACATTGACCACCACGTCCAGCAATCTTGAAATCGGAGCCGACCTTGCCGTCTCGCCTGAGTTTGGCAGCTTCCTGCTTGACAACGGACTGAGCAACTCGAACCTCGAAGGTGCTGTCGTTGGCGCAGCACTGGTTCAAGCCGTCGTGCCCGAACCATCGGCTGGCATTTTGATACTTCTCGCGATGGGTGGATTCGCTCACATCGCTCGAACAGGACGACGGACAAAGTAGCGCACCCTGAACCCTGCGGGGTATGTCGCTGCGCGAGGCAAGCCTTCTCCCAAAGGCTTGCCTTTTTTCGTTCGGCGATCAGCCAACGCCTGAACTTCGGCTCGAACCGCCGCCGCACCTTGCCGAATCCGGCATGCGGCGGATATCATCGACGCGAACATTCCAGTCGAAACAGGGTCCGAGTATGTTAAAGCACCAGCTGATTCATCCCGAAATCAATGCGATTCTGGCAAGGGCAGGGCATAGCAGCCAGGTTCTGATCGCCGACGGCAACTATCCGGCTTCTTCGGCCATCGGCCCGAAGGCTCGGCTCGTCAGTCTCAACCTCACTCCGGGCGTTCCCACCGTGCGGCAGGTGCTCGAGGCGTTATTGAGCGCGATTCCTGTCGAGTCGATTAATACGATGGGAATGCCGGACGATGACCCACACAAGCTGCCAACCGATCCACCGGTTTGGGACGAGTACCGCAAGTCGCTTGTAGATGCTGGTTCTGGCGTCGAGCTGACGCCAATTGATCGTTGGGAATTCTATGACGCGGTCGCTTCCGACCGGCACGTACTCACGATCCAGACGGGTGACCAGGCCCTTTGGGCCAATTTGCTCATCACCATCGGTGTCCGAAAGTCAGGAAAGTGACCATGACTGCAGCTGTGAAACCTTCCGTTTGCATTGACGCGGTCCTTGCCGACATGGCAACGCCTGACGCTCTCGCGCTGATCAAGGAACTTGGATTTGACGCGTTCGAGTTCTGGTGCTGGTGGGAGAAAGACATGGAAGAGCTCGCGACGCTATCGCAGCAACATGGAATGACGATCGCCGCATGTTGCACGAAGTTCATCAGTCTTGTCGATCCTGCCGCCCGAGCCGACTATCTCGCAGGGCTGGAGGCCTCGATCGCGGCAGCCGCGAAGCTAAATTGCAAAACGCTCATTTCACAAGTCGGTGATTTTCTCCCGGGAGTGCCCCGCCAGGAACAGCATGAGAGTCTCGTGGCGGGACTACAGGAAGCCGCCCAGATGCTGAATGGTTCGGATATCACTTTGGTGATCGAGCCGCTAAACGATCAAGTCGATCATGCCGGATACTATCTGGTGCGAAGTGACGAGGCATTTGCGATTGTAGATAAAGTCGCCAGTCCCAATATAAAGGTCGTCTTCGATATTTATCATCAGCAGATTAGCGAAGGCCATTTAATCCACAACATCACGAATAACATTTCGAAGATCGGCCACTTTCACGCCGCCGGAAATCCCGGACGCAATGAGCTGGCACGAGGCGAGATTAACTACAGCGCTGTGTTTGATGCCATCCGCGCAACAGACTACGAAGGGTTTGTGGGCCTGGAGTACTGGCCCGTAGAAGATCCGGAGAAGGGGCTGAATGCTGCAAAGAAAATGCTGAGCGTGTAGACGGTTGGATTTGAGATTTCAGATTTCAGATTTCAGATTTCAGCCTGGACTCGAGTCGACCCGGCGGCCTCTCGCTTCTCGCCTCTCGCAGCCAAACGCAGCCAAACGGCGTAAGCCGTCTTCCCCGCGAATGCGGGGATCCAGTCGCATCTTTTTGTTGATTGAGACTGTCGAAGTATCGAGCCACCTAGCCACCACTGGTTTCCCGCGTGCGCGGGAATGACGTCCGCGTCCGCCTCTCGCCACTCGCCACTCGCCACTCGCAACTCGCTACTCACTTCGCTTCACCGCCTACATCCCCGACAAACCATCCGATACCCTCTCGTCGGCGACTTTTTCAATTCCAGAATGTCACCACACTTCGGACAAAACTCAACTTCGTCCTGCGCGGACGACTCGCCGCGTTCTTCGCCACTCTGGCATGCGGTACACAACTTTGTATCGGGAAAGATCTCCAGCCGCTCTTCGGGAATTGGCTGAGAACACGACTCGCACTTCTTCGACGCCTTTTTCTCATTCCCCCAATCGAGCTCGTCCATCGGGTCATCTTCCGAGATCGTGACGCCGACATGCCCGCAACTAACACACTCGAGTGAATCGGCGGCTTGATCCAGCAAAGTCACCACGAGATCCTGCTCGGGATCTACATTGCGCCGGAGCATACCATGTTCACGAAGCCGCTCAATAACTCGCAGCGGGCCGCAATATTCGGCTTTGCCACACTTGTTGCAGACGAGATATCGTTTGATCGTTGGGAAATTCATAACGGCGAAACGATAACGGAATTTGCAGGAAATCGAAAGCGTTGTTATCGAGCTATCCGCGAAACGGAATCGACCTATAATTCCGGCATGGAAGATGTAGCCAGTTACGTATGCGATAGTTGCGGCGAAGATATCTCGCTATCGATCGACCAATCGGCTGGCGAATCGCAGCAATTTGTCGAGGACTGCCCAGTCTGTTGCCGGCCGATGGTGATCCGTGTCGAGATTGAAAACGACGGGAGCGTGCGGGCGTGGGCTGAGCGTGAATAGTTCGACGCCACAAACATCGTCCGACGCGACAAATATCGTCCGACGCGACAAACATCGCCCGACGCCACGAATAGCCGGCGTCCCCCGACTCGGCAGAACTTCCAACTGTCCTGAGCTCCGGCGAGTCCAGCTACTCTCTTGCCAGGCCATGCCGCGGCTCTGAATCAAATCAATGCAGCGAGAGTCTTTTCTGTACTTCTTGGATCAACCGCCTGGCACGACGCGGCGATGCGATCCTTGATCTCTCCCAGCTCAGACTGCCAGACTTCCGGTTCGAGATCGGGCGGCGTAATCTGACTGAACTCGCCGATCAGCAGAACCAGGCGAAGAAGGTGTCGAAAAATGATTCCTTCCTGTTTTTGCAGTCGCTTGGTCGTCACATACTTGTTGAAATCACCACCGAACTCCAGCAACTCACCGGCTGCCCAGACTGGCGTCGTTCTCAAGCCTTCGACTTGGGGAAATTCGTAGTCGAACAACATGCGCAGCTTTCGCCCCAGCACCAGAGGCAACGGGGGAGGATTGTGCGGATCATATTCACGCTCAGGCTTTTCCGATTCGGGCAGCAACTCTTCGGCAGTCACCAATCCGGCCTTGAGCATCAACTCGTTCACACGAAGATTTGCCAACGGCCCTTGCGGCAGTTCGTCATCCTTGGGGACGCGAACGTACCTCGCCACCGATCCTGGCATCTCCAGACATGACTCCAGCGCCTGTATCCGTTCCGACTGGTCAGCGATCCCGAGATGCGCAATGAGGAAGGCACCAAAGAGCGGATTCACGCTGCGAAAACTACTCAGCTTGTAAAGTGCATCCGTCGGCGTTGCCAATTCGGGCCGATAACCTGGCCGCTCGACGACTTCTTCAGTCTCTGCGGCAAAGTGATCCTTCTTTGCTTTGATCACTTTCCGCTCCGATTTGGGCTCGGACTTGAGCTCGGACTCTGGCTCCGGCTTTGATTCGTCGAGCGTTTGGCCAAAGAGCAACGTCGGCTTGGCAGATTCTTCACTCTTCGCCGCCGACGCATCGGTGTCGTCGGCATCTCCTGGGATATTATCAAGAGGCGGTTTGGGTTCGAGCGTCACATAGCCGGCTCGCCACAGCGTCATCAACATGCGATTGAGTTGCTTCTGCGCCGTCTCCATCTCCCTTGAGTTGAGCAGCCGTTTGGACACAAACTTGCGAATCGGCTCGACCTCGGGCGAATACTCCAGCAAATGAGCCAACATGCGCCACGGAAGGGCCCCGCGGCTGGCAAGGTCGCTCGGCGCTGCTCCCTGGATTTTCTCAAAGTGCTGTTCCGTCCAGTACTGCATGTTGGCTCGACGCTTCGGCATCTTCTTCTTCAACTTCTTCTTGGCTTGCCGTAGCCCCGGGTCCTTGGTGTCCTCCGGAATCTGGTCATATTTGGCTTTCCATCGCGTAATTTTCACATCGTCGTCGCTGGCCAACGCAAAGACGTAACCGCGATCATCAAACTGCGGCCGGCCAGCCCGCCCGAAAATCTGATGGGCACTACTTGGTTCAATCAGCTTTTTCTTGTCCGGCGGACCCTTCATCAACGTCGGCAACAGAACGCTCCGCGCGGGAAGATTGACTCCGGCGGCGAGTGTTTCGGTGCAGACACAAACCTGAAGCAGCTTTTTCTGGAACAGATCTTCGACAATGCGGCGATACTTCGGAAGTACGCCGGCATGATGTACGCCGACTCCACGCTGCAGAATCTGCTTGAGCTTCGGGCCGGCTCCCTGCGACCAGTCGAACTCCGCAAGCTGTTCGGCGATCTCTTTCTGCGCGGCCTTGTCGATGATCGCCTTGCCTTTGAGCTGCTCTGCAACCGACCAGCATTCTTCCCGGTTGAAGCAGAACACGAGGGCAGGGGTGTAGCGACTTTCTTCGTCGCCCTCCGCCATTTTTATCAGTTGGTCGCTGAGGAACTCATCGTCGATCCAGTGAAAATTCAGTGGGACTTTTCGATCCTCGCTTTGCACCAGCTGTATCGACTTTTCGTGACTGCGAAACAGCCACCGGGAAAACTCATACGCGTTTCCGACGGTGGCGGAGAGCAACAACATCCGGACATGTTTCGGCAGCAACGCAAGAGTCAGCTCCCACACCGCACCGCGTTCGCGATCATTAAAGCTGTGAAATTCATCCATGACGACGCTGTCGACCTGGGCAAAATCAGCATTGTCCTGATGTAACAGTCGGTTGAGAAGAATCTCCGCGACCACGACCAGTACTTTGGCGTCCGGATTTTCACGGCGATTCCCCGTCACCAGACCTATATCAGTGCGACGAAAGCCCCAGGATTCCGCCTTGTCCTGCAGATCGCGAAATTTCTGCTCGGTCAAAGCGATAAGCGGAGTCGTATAGTACGACATCTTTCCGAGATGAAGCGCTTCGAAAACGGCGGCTTCTGCGATCGCCGTTTTGCCGGTTCCAGTCGGCGCACAGACGAGCACACCCTGATCGTTCGTGAACCAGGCGAGCAGCGCTTCTTCCTGAACCGGGTACGGCTCAAAGGGTAATTGCCCCAAATACTCAGTCGCAAGATCGTCGCGGGTCATTCCATTCATTCGTTATTTTCGCTTTCGAGCGTAATTGTGACGATTTTGCGGGTTTCAGGAAACGGACACTCTCCTGGATTCTGGGGAATACCCGAACAGACACATTACGTGAACTAGCCTTTACGCAGAATCCCAAACCAAGTTACGAGACGAAAATGAAATCCTCCACAAGCCGAAGAGCCGGAAGAATCGCAGACCGCAAGGTGCAATACGCACTTGTCGCACGCGTCATGAACCACTGGATATTTTTCACGTTGGCGTCAAGCGTTTTTCTGCTTGTAAGCTACGCGCTATTCGGTCGCGAACCGGGACAAACAGTTGGAGAATTCTTTTCCGGCTATGCAAGGGAAGTCTTTCCACTTCTCCTCGTATCGGTCTTTCTCATGCCAATATTCATGGTTGATATCAACAAGGTCAGCCATCGCTTTGCTGGCCCGATGACTCGACTTCGCAGAGGCATGAAAGAGGTAGGTCAGGGCGAGTCGGTTCCCAAAATGGGCTTTCGACCTGGCGATTTCTGGCACGAACTTGCGACCGACTTTAACGCTGCAGTTGACAAGCTCGACAGGACGGACGAAAGCGCAAAAGACAGCGATGCCAACGTGGAGTCCACGCAGGGCGAAACGGTCACGGTCGGTGAGTAAGGCAACCAGAGAATTTTCAAGGACAATCAAATGAGTACGGAAAACAGAAAAAGACTTTTCATTGACAAGTTTGTTCAGGGAACGCTGGTTCGCCAGCTGATCATTCACTGGATTGCGTTTGTCGCTGCGACGTCGCTTGCGCTTGCCATGTTGACATGGATTTCAAACCCACTTGTATCGCGAAACGATCTGCTTGCCCATGTCGGCAGACGCCTGCTGCCGATCCTCATTGCGGCAATATGCATTGTTCCGCTTTTCGTGCGTGATGCGATCGCCTTCACACACCGAATGGTCGGCCCGATCAGCCGCCTGCGACGTGAGCTCAAATCGTTGGCGGACGGAAATGCCGCAAA
>CALHZT010000279.1 GCA_938040995.1 uncultured Pirellulaceae bacterium
CGGGTGTGCGGGTGGGAGAGGTTTGCTGTTGTTGTACGTTATGCAATCTCATTGTTGGCTTGCAGATCCTGTGGTTTTGAGCAGTTTCCACCCGGCAGCTCACGCAGCCGGCTCGCCGGGACCCCTCGCTCTCGCGTCGAGTTGTGATTCTGTGGTCGGCTTACGCAGCCGATAGGCAGTCTTATCGTTGGCTTGCAGATCCTGTGGTTTTGAGCAGTTTCCACCCGGCAGCTCACGCAGCCGGCTCGCCGGGATCCCTCGCTCACTCGTCGGGTTGTGATTCTGGTTCACTCGTCGGTTTCTGACTCTGGTGGTCGGCTTACGTAGCCGGTTCGCCTGAAGCCTCGCTAACCCGTTGGGTTCGAAACACAGCTACGACTGGTCGGCTTTGCGAATATCCCATTCCGCTTTGTCGGTTGCTTCTTTCTGGTTCACTTCTACTACGGCTTGATACAGCCCAATGATCAGCTGAATAATACCCACGGTCAACAGAATCGCAAAAAACCAGAATAAGAGTGTGGTGGCCGATCCCGTCTTGCCTCGCAATGTCATCACTGACAGAACAAGTCCCACGACGCTCAAGAGCGTTTTGAATTCAGTTGGGCCAAAACTCGCCAGCGTAAATTCGTCGACCATTTTCGCCTTGATGTTGGTCAATACAGCAGTCGCATAAAGGCAAATAATCGCGGCCATGCCCATGGTTGGGTTAGCGACACCAATCGCGATGCCAAACAACCAGTAAGAAAACGAAAGTGGGTCGGCGAAATGATCAAGCAGTTCGCCACCGTTTCGGCATTGGCCTGTCGTTCGCGCGTGCGTGCCATCAAGGCAGTCGGCGATGTGATTCCCGGCGACTCCGATCGCGACCAGAATTCCGCCCCACCAGCGCGTTGTTGAAAATGCAAACCCGACGGCGCCGAGGATCGCGAGCGCGTGCCCGATGGCGATGATGCCTTCGGGCGGAAAAGAATCAGGGATCCGGAGATGCTTGTACATCCCCTTGATCGGAGGCATCAAAAACGGGTCAAGCAAACTGTGGGAGATTCGTTTGGCCATGCCCGGATTGTAGCAGCTTTAAGTGTCAGACTGTTGACGCCAAAACTCTACTTTTGATCGCCTGGATTTTGCAGCGACGCGACTTCTGCAGATGGAACCAGTCGTTCGGTCATCCGGGCAAGAAACGACATACTACTTGCCGGTCCGTTAAAACCGACAACCGTTTCGTCCCAGTCCAGTGTCTTGGAAATCATCCGGCCCGCATCCATATCGAACTTCATTTCGCCCTTCGACAGCTTTTGCAACAGCTGCGATTTGACGCGTGCATCGCTGACGGGACTCAATACCTGAGTCACCACGGAAATCGTCGCGACGCCCGATTCGACTTTCTCCAGCCGGTAGCGGACGCGTGTTTTGATCGCTTTTTGACGACTATCCTTCAACGTCACCGTCACCGACGAAGGAGTCGCCCATTCGGCACCGATCGAAACCGGCTCTTCCGGCAAAGGAATCAGCAGGCCACCCGTTCCGCGGTCGAGCTGCTTGATCGTGTCTTTTCGATCCAGCACCTTACCGCTTGTGGTCGCACGCACCTGCGAAATCGGCTCACCGATCGTCGCGGCCAGCTTGCCATACTCGGGCGGCACTTCGCCACCACTGCGACTGTCGTAATGAACAGGGGCACGGCCATCCGTTTCCGACCACATGTCGACAAAATCAACGGCATGAGTAAACGTCGTGCTGCCGTCCACTTCGACAGACTTGAATTCCCATTTCTTGAGCGACTTGCTGCGAGACTTCAGCTTTTGCGAATTCCCGTCAACGGTCGTCTCCACTGCCGACTGGTTTACGACTTCGTAGTACAGATTTTCGTTCGCGTTGAACTTGTAGCGAAGCGTGTGCTTTTCATTCGCGACTTTACCAGTCGCCGATTGCAATTTGTCGACGAGACTCTGGGCTTGTGCAGGCGTCGTGCAGAGCAGGGCACCGACAAGCGTTGAGGTTACGAGAAGTGCGAATGAGATCCTGGTGAGGATGTTTTGAGCGGGACGCATAATTTGCTTCCTTGCAAATGTGGTCTTGTTTAACGGTTTAACGTTTTGATTTTTTGGTTGCGATTCGACCACCCCAGCCGAGTTTTTCGCGAAGTGTCTGGTAGTAACTGTGCCCGGGGACTTCGATCATGGTGAATTGCGGCTGTGCCTTGACGACACGAATGCGATCCTGCTCCGAAATCTGGTGCACCACCTGACCGTCAACGACGACGGAGGTCGAGTCGTGAGGTTTGTGCACCGCAATTTCGAAAACGCGATCTGCCGTATCCACGACCGGCCGAACCGTCAGGGTATGTGGGCTAACCGCCGACACCACAAAGCACTGTACATTCTTTCGGACGATCGGCCCTCCAGCGGACAGACTATGAGCCGTCGAGCCGACGGGGGTGCTCACAATCAGGCCGTCGCAACTATATGAAGTGGCCAAATCTCCGTCAATAAAGAGATCAATGTCGAGAATCGAGAACGGAGCTCCGCCCAAAATCGCCGTTTCATTCAACCCAAGCGTATTCGAAACCAGCTTGTTATCACGGTAGATCTGGCAATCGAACATCAGGTGGCTGATCAGCCGACAGTCTCCGGCGACGAGTGCTTGCATTGCTATCGGAAACTTCGCGACCGCAATGTCCGCAAGGAAGCCGAGGCTGCCGAGATTGATCCCGACAACCGGGATCTGGTCGGCCCCCATGCACCTCGCCGAACGAAGAATCGAGCCGTCACCGCCCAATACCATGACGACGTCGGGGTTCGCCGCGATCAACTGATCCGTCTGATCGCCGGTCAGATCTTCAAAGACGAGTTCCCCATGTTCCCCAATCGTCTTGCGAATGGGATCAACCAGCTCTTCACTGAGGAGTGGATGGCTCGGCGACATGAGCGCGCAACGCAACGGCGAATCGCGATCTGCCCACGGGAGTTTTGGAGAGTTGTCGGCAGTGTTTGCCATAGGTGGCGCTCCGTCTCATAGCAACGCGTAAAGTGATTCGCGGCTCGGACGGAGCCTCGCCCTCCCGCTGGTTATTAGCTCACGTGATGCTGTTTTTTGAGCTCACGGCAAGTGCGGGCAATGCCGACGGAATCGAGCCCCAGATCTGCGAGCAATTCGGCTCGTTCACCATGCTCAACGTAAATGTCGGGAATGCCCAATCGCTGGACATGTGCCGTACTGATTCCCTCATCCGAAGCGACTTCAAGAAGTGCACTTCCAAATCCGCCCATCAACGCGCCTTCTTCCACGGTGATTACAAACCCACATTCCTGGACAGCGGCGAGAATCGTCTCTTTGTCCATCGGTTTGACGAAGCGGGCGTTGATCACGCGAACGCCCACGCCTTCTGCAGCCAACTTGTCGGCTGCATCGAGACAATCTTTCAATTGCGTTCCGTAACTGATGATGACTCCATCGTTACCGTCGCGAAGCACTTCCGCCTTGCCAAGCTCGATCTTTGATCGCTCGCCATCAATCGTCTCGGCATTCGTTTTTGGATAGCGAATCGCCGTCGGATAATCCAGAGTCAAGCCAAACGGGATCATGTTTTCAAGATCCCACGAATCACCAGGTGCCATCACGACCATGTTCGGGAACAGTCGCATGTATCCGATGTCATAGGCGCCGTGATGTGTCGCACCATCGGGCCCGGTCAAGCCGGCTCGATCCATCGTGAACATCACAGGCAGATTCTGCAGCGAAACTTCCTGAAACACGTGATCGTAACTTCGCTGCAGGAAGGTGCTGTAGATATCAACGATTGGTCGCATGCCCGCCTTTGCCTGGCCTGCCGCAAAGGTTACCGTATGCGCCTCGCAAATTCCCGTGTCAAAGAAACGCTCCGGAAACTTCTCGCGAAGCGGTTCCAGCTTGTTGCCCTGACACATTGCTGCCGTGAGTACCGTGACACGTTCATCCGCATCCATCGCGGCGGAAATGGCATCGCGGGCAAAGTGCGTGTAAACCTTCGTCGGTGGCTTTGGCACCGGCGTTGCACGATTGTCTTCGACCTCGAGTTTCGGCGGCGTGTGGAAAAAGACAGGATCCTCTTCCGCCGGCTGAAAACCGTGCCCCTTGTCCGT
>CALHZT010000280.1 GCA_938040995.1 uncultured Pirellulaceae bacterium
GTCCGGTCAGTCTGCAATCGCGAACAACTTCGGTGAAGTATCAGTACAGCCTGGTGGTAATGCAGACGCAACATCGAAGCGGCAGTATCTCGCTTCGACCGCGACGGGTGTTTATGACGGACTGGAACCAGTCGCCATCAATGATGGATCGCGATTCTCACGTCTGGGCGATACGGTGGCATCGGCGAGCGGAATACGAGTCGACTCGCCAGTAGCCCCGGTCGAACAACCTGTTGAACAGGCTCCAGCGGCTCAGCGGGTTGGCGTTGATCCGACGCGGGACCGGGATGAGAGCAACGATGACGCCCACAGGCAGGTTCGCCTCGACGATCAGCACTCGCCTTTGAATGAGGATATGCTTGGACGTTTCCGCAACTGGGTTTCCCGATCGCTCAATCGGCAAAGATAGGTTTCCGCAACCGAATCAGGCAAACAGATTCAACGGCTCGAAGTCACCGCCGCAGATTCTGGCGGGCGGTACCTTCAGCCAGTCGCGAAGCAGGCCGGCGTAGAGTCGCCGAAAATCGAGATTGGACTTCAGATCGCCATCGACCAGGTCGCTGAGGTCCGGCGTTGCGCCCATCAAGCCGCCGCGAACAGGCTCACCCGCAAGAAAGACCGGCCCGGCGGTGCCATGATCCGTACCAGCCGAGTCGTTCTCGGCAACGCGCCGGCCGAATTCACTGAAGGCCATCAGTACGACGCGGTCGGCCAGCCCCGCAGCTTTCAAGTCATCCAGAAAGGACTTCATCGAACGCGAGAATTCGCTCAACAGTCGCGCGTGCGTGAATTGCTGATCGGAGTGCGTGTCGTAACCGCTCTGCACGGTGTAGTAGACACGAGCCGGATTGCCACTTCGCAATAGTTGGGCGGTCAGTTTCAACTGGTTGCCAAGTCCACTGTTTGGGTACGTCACGTCGGTTGACTTGTCCGCCGATTGCTTTGCAAACTCTTCTGCAGCATTGTGTGCAGTGACGATCTGTTGACGCACGAATTGTTGCAGATCATCTGCGCCGGGACCGGTGGGCTGCGCGGACCTCGTCTCTTCTGATGCGTCGAGTTGCAGGTCCGCGGCTTTGGACAAGCCGATGGTGGAGGAGTGTCGACCCCACAAGGCAGCCGGTGTTTCCCGGTCACCGACAAAAATCGCGTTAGCGTTTGCGGACTGATTCGGTTTGGAAGCCGCCGCCATTTGCGCATCGAGCGCCGATCCGAGCCAGCCATTTCCAGTGTGGTCGGCGGTATCAAGTCGCGCCGTTTGCCACGTCTTCATGCTGGCAAAGTGAGAGCGATCCGGGTTGGGGTAGCCGACTCCCTGGATAATCGACAAGCGACCATCGTCAAAAAGCTCCTTCGCGGCTTTCATCTGCTGATGCAAACCAACGTGGTCATTCAGTTTGTGCAGGTCCTTCGCCTTGAGACGCAGCTTTTTGCGCGAACGTCCATACGCGTCGTCTCCGAATGGAACGACCGTATTGATGCCATCGTTGCCGCCATCCAACTGGATGACGACGAGGACCTGTTCGTCGGAGGCAGCTTTGGCGGCGACCGCCGTTTTCCCGAGCACGGTGGGGAGCAGGGGAGCCAGTGAAACGAGCGATGAGGTTTTGAGGAAATTGCGACGTGAGTGCATGGTTTAAATCCCTGGTTCAGCCTGCCAACTCTTCCAGATTTCTCGCCGGGGCTTGAAAGGGAAAGATGGCCATTGTTTCATCCCAGCATGTGTTCAGGTTGCGCGAGTAGTAGCTCTACGATTCTCGCCAAAGGGTGCTTCGCTTCTTTCGCGGCGTCGATCACAGACGACACGGCACGATCCTCGACCGAGCCCCACAACAGCGTCGCCAGCCATTCGGTTCGCGACTGTTGGGAAGGATTCACCGAGTTGCGTTCGAGCATCGCCGTCAAATCAGTTTCTATCTTGTCGATATTTCGCGAGCGCCAGAGTTTGCCGGTGGCCAGCGCCGTTCCAAAATTGGTTTTGGCAATCACGGCTCGTGAGCCCAGCCAGCCGCGGCCTCCCGTCCATCCGCCGACGTTCGGCGGATAGAACAGATCCTGCCCCATCCGCGATGACCAATCCGCCAACAACAGAGTGCTGGGGGACGGTGTCGTGAGTTCCAGCGCTCGAAGGGTCGCCACCGTATGCTCCGCTGGTCCCGAGATTCGCGAGCGCAGGTTTTCGGCGGAGAAGAACAGTTGCGAACGCAGGATCGTGGCGACTGCGTGGCTCAAGTCAAATTCGTTCTTCGCAATCTCGTCGGCCAGTTCGTGAATGGCTTCGTGCCCGCAGACTCTCTCCCCCATGAAGTGGTCGCACAAGCGCCACGCGATTCGTTTTGCCGTGGCCGGATGTTTGAGCGTCAACCTTAACAGGTCGTCGCCGTTCATCTTTTGTGTTTTCCCCAGCACGGTCATCTCGCAGGCATCATGCCGGGAATCCCGGTGAGCGAACTTGTCATCCTTGATACTCCAACCGGTGAGGGCGCGGGCGGAGTTGAGTACGTCGGTTTCGGTGTAGTTGCCAATGCCGAGGGTAAACAGCTCGAGCAACTCGCGGGCCATATTCTCGTTGGGATGTCCTTTGCGATTCGCGTCGGCATCCAGCCACGTGAGCATGGCCGGATGCTTTAGAACGCTGGAAAGCAGTTCGCCGAACGAGCCGCGGCAGCCGGCGCGGAAGATCTCGTTTTGCTCGCGCATCCAGATGAGGTTGTTGACCTTTCGATTGCTGGTGGCAAAATGATTGTGCCACAACAGGGTCAATCGTTCGCCGAGCGGATCCGGCGACTTGACCATACGATAGAACCACCAGGCACGCAGTCGAATGGGACTGTTGGACGCCATGGCTGCGTCACCAATGCTTTCCGCCATTCGGGTAAAGTCGTCGGCAAGCTCCAATCGCCGATGTCCGTCCAGCAACCGTTCAATCGCAGATGCTGGTCCTTCTTCGAGATCGCGCTGCACCTCACTCCACGTCGCCGCAAACGCCGCGCGGCGATGCAGGTGGACGATGCGCTGGACGTTCCATGGTGCGTCGTCGTTCGGTTGGTAGGGAGCCCAGTGGTCCATGATAAGTTTCAACAGATCTGTGTTTGGCGAAAGCCGGTGCTATGAAAAATTCGTGCCGGGGTCTGCCCCTTCTTTCAATCCTCGAATTCTGGATGGAACTCGCCGAGGTCCAGTGTTTGACCTGATTTCACCGTGAAGTCCTTGTGGCTCCATGAACCGTCGAACTTTGTGAACAGTCGATATGTCGCACCGGGAATCAAGGCGGGGAAAGTAAAGGAACCATCCTCATCCATTTTCGGCCCATCGTTGAAGCCATAATTCAGTCGATCAATATTTGTGACGAAGTCGGAGTCAGCCGCGGTTTCGCCGGAACGCATGGCTTCCATGTCGTGCTTGCCGCAACCGGGAGTCATTACAAAGAAAAGTGTGGGATGGACCTTACGTTCTTTGTCTTCGCCTTTGAGCACGAATCTGGCGATCGCCTTACCGCAGGGTTTCAGCACGATCTTCACCGGCTCGTCCTGCGCCTTGACTTGGACCGTGGCACCAAGTAATCGCTTCGCGTCGAGAACGGACATGGTGTATTCTTTGCCCGCTTCGAGATTCTTCAGCTGAAACTTGCCGTTCACCTCCTTGTTGTCATCGCCGCGCCAATTTCCAGTGGGATCCCAGATTCGCAGGTTGGTAATGACCTGGAATTTTTTCACGGGGGCTCCCGATTCGTCGACGACTTGGCCGTGGATGCTGCTGCCAGGGCGCAGCCGAATCTCTGTCTTCAACGTGTCGGAGTCGTCAGTCGGCTCGACCTTATAAAACGCATGCGCGTACTGGCGTCGGCCGCTGTGGATTCTGGATTGATTGGCGTACGTATTCTCCCAGTGTTTGACCTGGAGAATGCCCGCCCCTCGCGGAACAGCGAACGAAAATTCACCGTCGTCGTCGGTCTTCCGTCTGTTTTGCCAGCCAGTGATGACGTTTTTTGGCACGGTCTTGTATTTTAGTGGCTGGTAGATGACTCCAGCTTTGGCGACCGGTTTGTCTGTGCCCTCTTCGAGAATGCGACCGCGGATGAGAACGCCTCGTTGGAGTGCAACATCGACGTTTCTTGACTGATCGCCATCCTCCCATTTGATGACTTCCGCCTCGCAGGAAAGGTATGGCGAACCTTTGGGTGGAAACGCCGAGATGCCGAAACGAATTCCCGGGTATGGCAGGATTCGGTAGGTTCCGTTTTCGTCGGTTTCGCCTTCGACGGAGACCATCGACCCAAATTGTTTTTGCTGGCTGGCCCAAATGGAAACCCTTGCGTTGGCGATGGGCTCGCCCGTGTCTTCGGCGGTGATTTTTCCGGTGATGATTTGCGGCGGTGACAAGGTGATCGTGACTTCTTCGCCATCAGGTGTATTTTCCACAAGCGATCGATAAGTCTGATCCGATTTGCTGCGCTGTTCGGACTCCCCTGTATTGATCGCGATGCTTTGCGGCCCAAAATTCTGACTTTCAATCAAGCTGGCAGACACACCGTATCCGCGCGGGACGCCGTGGATTTCGAATCGCCCGTCTTCATCTGCAACGACCGATGGCACCCAGGCCTGAGGCTGTTTGCCGGTCGTGCGGTACCACGTGCCGTCGCCGTCGACCCATTGAGGTTCTTTTCTAGTCTTTCTGACGGAAATCACACTCAGGCGTTCACCACCCACCGGTTCGCCCTCGATGTTGAACAATCGTCCGCGGATCGTTTGCTCCTCTGCCAGATCGATGGAAACTTCGGCGGTTGATCCAGTCGTGACGTCTTGCCATCCGACCGCATAGCCGTCTTTGCGAGCGAACAACTGGGTCGCGTTGTGCGTTGCGCTGTGCACATCGGGAAGTTCGATGCGGCAACAGCCTTCGGCATCCGTGACGTGTTCAGCGAGGATTTCCATTTTGGACCGGACTATGCTGACTCCGACCAGCGCGACATGTGTGTCGGTCGCCGGCTGGCCATTAGGCAGTTGGACCCGAGTCGCGAAGACGGTGCCAGCTACCGTGTCCTTGTTGTCTTTTTTCCAGGTTGTACTAACAGGCCGCGTGTCGGCGTTCTTTGGAAAAGCGTTGCGCTTTTTCGTGTTTTCTTTCTCCTTGGGTTTGCCATCAGGATCGACGACTTGGCCTGCGTATTCCATGACTTTCGGTTCGGCGGCAGGCTCAGGGTTTTCTGCCGGTTGTTTGATCGGCGACTCGGACGGGGCCTCGCTCTCCCGTTGGACTGCGCTGATCAACTTTTCTTTTTTCGTTTTCTCTTTGTTGTTCAACGTTTGCCTTTCGTCGGCATCGCCTGGCGGGAAGACACCGCGCACGTCTGCGCGAAGGTCGCCGAGGTCCTTCGTTTCTCCAGCTTTCACCCTCACGTCCGTAAACGGGTTGCCGATATGCGTCGGTGTCATGCGGGTGGTGAACATTTTGCGATTTGCGCTTGCCGACCCTGTGTAGTTCATTCCTGGTACGATGCCGGTCAGTCGAAAACTGCCGTCATTCTCGATTTCGTTGACGCTGGGGTTTGTACGCTTGCCGGGATCGGGAGCCCAAACGCCTGTGTCCGGATCGCTGGCGGAATTGTAGTCCCAACTGAGCGTGGCATCGGGCATCGGTTCTCCGTCGGCATCCAGTAACCGGCCGATGATCGTGCCGGCAGGTTGGACTTCGATGGTCGTGGCGTTCGCCGGTGAGGCTGCGTTGTCTGACGCCGAAATGGTTACCGTGCCGACGAGATCACTTTCGCGGTGATAAACGAAGACTTTGCGATCTTCACCGGGCTTGATGCCCTTAATTTCAAACTCGGGAGTGGTGACGGTTTTCCAGCCCCACTGGGTGATTCCATAAACGTGGTAGTTATTCGCCGAAACGTCGGCTGGCCAGGCGGGCCGGGCGAACACTCTGCGGCTGGCGACCGTGGCAATGTCGGCGTTAACCGAATCCTGCGAGCCATCGGGATTGATTTCGATCAATCGTTGATAGTTTTCGGCCATTAAATAGGTTGGGTACGTCGAAAAGGCGTTCATGCCTTCTTCTTTTCCCTTTATCGACTCGGCGCCCTGGCCGCGTGGGTACCGGTCGATCGTCGGTTGCATGGCTTCTTCGTGGGAAATGGGGTGGTGCTCGTACGCCAGAATCCCTCGTGTCGGTAGCACGGGTACGCGGAAGTAACCGTCCCGATTCGTCCACGAGTCCCATTGAATGTGCGTGTAGCGAAGACCCGGCAGCTCGCCCAGCAATTCGGGATTGCGGAAGAAGTAGTAGCTGATGCTACCCACCATTGGTTTTTTGGTGTCTGCATCAAACACACGTCCCTCAGCCCAAACCCCCCGCTTCATGCGGATGTTACGTTTGAGAACATCCTGCGACTTGGACGTGTCTGCCTTGATGCCCATATTCGGATACGGGATTTCCCCCTGACGGCAAATGCAAATCAGCCGGTTATCGCTTCCTACAGGCAGTCCGGTAATTCGGTAGTTGCCATCGCGATCCGAATGCGTGCTGAATTGTCTATCTTGATTGCTGATCGCACGGTCGCTGCCGTGCACGCCGTTCGCACGAACCAGCGCTCCGGAGATTGGCTCGCCCGTATCGAAGTCTACGACCTGACCTTCGACAGGCACGGACGGTCCCGCGACGTGCAGAAACGTCTGTGGATGAACGACGTGTTTCGAGTTGGAACTGGGGTAGTCGGAGGTGACGGTGATAATCTTGCCCGGTTGGTTGTGGGCGATGAGCTCAGCGGTTTCTATGCGTTCACCCGCGATGATCAACTGGAATATCCGATTGGCTCCAGCGTCCTTGAGTTCGAACTGGCCTTCCGAGTCGGTCTTCGCCAGCGGGAATACATCGATGGCTTGGGGTGGTTCGACACGACCCGCCAATGAGCGGATGTGTTTCCTCCATTGCTCATCGATGACGTCGGCCGGTCCTCGCTCTTGATTGGCGTCATTAGCGAATTGCCCGAGATCGTGGAACCATCGAATGCGCACGGCTGCGTCGGCGACACCTGCACCATCGACATCGACGATTCGCCCTCGAAGCGGTTTGCCGGCGGCAGGTAGTTTTACAATCGCGCCCTTTGATGCGCGGCTTGTACCGGCGTCAAGCCCCACGATCTTTTGTTGCGACTGACACTTTTTCAGTAGGTTGCCGGGGCGTTCTACGGAGAATCCGTGCCCTGGTGCGCGGACGACGAGATAGTCCAGATATCCCCAAGTCGCTGGCGCATCAGGGTCCAGTTTTAGCGCTGGTTTCACAAAGGTGAACTCACCCTCGTCGTTGGTGGTAGCCACGACTTGGGGTGGTACGGATTCCAATGCATACGAACGCGAACTCATCCAATAGATTTTCGCCCCCGCCACGCTTTTGCCATCGGCACCAAGCACGACACCGGAAATCCGATTGTCGTGTCTCTGATCAACGCTGGCGAGCTCGCGAACCGCTGGATCGGCGCTCGCTGTTCGCCGAGGCTCGGGGCGATCCTGTCTGGACTTGTCGATGGTACCCAGATCGACCTTCTCTCCTGCACTGAGTTTCAGATTGTCGGCCAGCTTGAATGACTGCGGAGTTGTATAGCCA
The DNA here is from genome assembly GCA_938040995.1 of uncultured Pirellulaceae bacterium. Lineage (GTDB taxonomy): Bacteria > Planctomycetota > Planctomycetia > Pirellulales > Pirellulaceae > CALHZT01. Next base: position 7,606 of record CALHZT010000280.1, read on the forward strand.
TGCGCTCCGGTCGCCGTGATTTGATAAGTCCCGTCGCCAACCAGTTGCTTGAATTCAAAGGTGCCGTCTTTCCGTGTCGTTGCTGATTCGACAGTTGATATCCAACCAGAGGTATAACTACCGTTTGCGTGCAGTCGTAACCCTTCGATCGGCTTGCCGTTTTTGTCAACGAGCTTCCCGGTTACCACGGCGTGTGGTGCCAGTTTGACATCGTGGACGGTTGATTCTGCGGCCGTCTCGTCGGGAGCCTGGACGGTGGCGAAGCAGGCCAGATCGCGTTCTTCGTGGCGAAGAATCACGTACCGTTTTTCGTCAGGTCGCAGCGCCCGAATCTCAATCGGACTTGCGTTCACCTCATTCGATCCTCTCGACAAGCTGATTACACGTACGTTGTCGATTGGATTTCCCTGATGGTCGAGAGGTCGCAAACGAACGATCGCTCCTCGGTCGAACTGCAGGCCTTGGGAGAATTCGGCGACGCCTGCCGGGATATCGACCTCCGCAAGGCCGTTGTAAGAGACCGGCACGCAATAATCGTAGGTGTCCAATGCTCGGTTGTGACCTTCAAATATGGAAATCGCCTCGGCGCCAAATCCAGCCTGCCAGTCCTGGGGACGCTGCGCACTGGCCGCGATGATTCCGCTACCCGGAATGGCGACGACCTGAAATTCGCCATTTTCGTTCGTGTTGATTTCACCGTGGGTGATCATGCGGTTCTTGTCCGTCTTGAAACGCTCATATTGCTTCGCGTTTTCATTGCTCTTGTAGGGTAAATAAGAGACGCTCGCCTGGACCGGTGTTCCATTGGCCGAGTCGGTGATTCGGCCGCGTACAAAGACACCGCGACGGAGCTGGACATTCATCGAGAGAGGTTTCTGCCCATCACTCTTCGGAACCTCCAGATCGCGGGCGACGAGGTACGGTTGATCTTTCGTGGGAATCAGACGCAGATAGTTTTTGGTGGTTGGTGGGAATCCTTCCACTCGGAAGTGACCTGCTGCATCCGTCGCTGTTCTCACCGGCAGCTCGACTCCGCTTCCATTGGTGTGGAAGATCGAAGGCGCGACTTTGACTCCGGCGATCGGTTTCTCCGTTTCCGCATCGACGACATTACCTTCGATGGTGATGCCGCGCGTCACGGTGTGGGTGAAGCCGTTGCCGTAAAAGTACTGCTTCCCCGACGACTGAAACGGTCTCATCCGGTGATTGATGACGTTCACGGTCTCGTGCATGACGTCTTGACCAGTGAATCCGATGGTCGCGTTGTGCAACGCGTTTATTCCAGCGACTTTGAATCGGCCCAGTTGGTCGGTGCGCGTTTTCGCCGGCAGCCCCGGATGCTGCTTTCCGAGTAGACGACCCGCTTTCTGCAGATATATATGTACCGGTTGCGCCGCAGTTTCATCCGTCATCCAGGTCATGACGTCCTGCGTCACCTTGTCCGTGAGCTGGTGGACGGCAACTTCGACGCCGGCGGCGGGTGTGCCATCGGGCCAGAGCAGTTTTCCTTCCAGTGATGAAGGCGATCCGTTCAAGCGGATTCGCAACGGGCGATCATCTTCGTCGTCGTCAAATGCATCGGCGAGGTTTTTCCATTTGATTCCGTACCCGCGAGCCGTGGCGATCAAGTCGGTCGTTCTCCATTTGTCCAACGCGGTGACCGTCGACTCGCTCTGGTCTGGAACGTCTATTTCAAATTTCCCCAATTCATCCGTTTGTGTCGTCGCAAGCGTGTCGTATTGATAGGTATCGTATTGGTAAGGCACCGATTGTGATCGAATGGCTTTGATCGTCACTCCGGCCATTGGTTGGTTCTGCTCGTCAATAACGATGCCACGAATCCTGGTGCGCGTGGCGGGTGAAGTTTGCGTCGTTGCGGTCGCAGATATTGCGTCGGCTTGAGTGAGTTGGACGATCGGCAGCTCGGAAGAAGCTTCGCCATCAGCGGATTCTTCGACCGGGGCTTCTTCATCTGAGACCTCAGCGATGGCCGGCTCGTTCGCCAGAGTGGACGCGTTGTTCAGGCCCACGAGTCCGACGACGGCAGTGCTGGCCAGTCCGATGATCAGAATGAGTAGCAGCAAGAGACTGCCGACCCGGGTCGACAACTCGCGTGAGCTGTCCATGATCCGCTCGACGCGACGGGCCAGCATTGAACGGAGCGAGATGATACCGACTCCGGCAGCAGCGACGGCGGCCGCGGATACCGCAGTAGAGAGTTCGGCGATATCGACGAGTTGCGTTGCATAGCGTTCGCGATCGCCGCCGAATTGGACAACATAATCGTCGCAGACTTCTTCCGCCGTGAATTCGATGCGGCGCGAAAGGACCCACAACAACGGTTGAAAGAAGTAGAAAGCGGTGGCAATTTGTCGCAACAGGTTCCAGTGGACATCGTGACGTCGGAGATGAGCCAACTCGTGAACGAGCACATCTTGCAGGGGCAGTTGCAACTGATTTTCCGGCAGCAGAACGATCGCGCGACTAGTCAGTCCCAGTCCAGTGAGACATGGGCTGGTAAGAAACGGACTGCGAAGAACCTGGGGGGTGGCGACTCCGAGAGACTTGGCAATTTTCTCGCAGCGCTTTAACGTCGCAGCGTCGGCCGGATGGGCGGCGCGGACCAGTCGCGATAATCGCCACCACGCGGTAGCCAGTCGCATGAGCAGAATCGCGGTGGTGAAGATCCAGCCAACGGCAATACAGAGAGTCAGCAATCCCAGCCAGGCCCAGTTGCCGGCGGACACGGGTACGACGTCGCTGCTTTGCCCGTTTGCTGTTGCAGCTGAATTTTCAGCGACGATGGGATCAGAGGACGCGTCCCGTGGAGGGTCGTCGAATGCGTGTGGAGGCTGAACGTCAGGATCGAGTAGCGGTGCGTAAGCAGAGTCCGAGTGTTCGACGATAGGATGGTTGGAGAATTCGCCCGGCGATTCGCCAGCCGACGGCAGTCGATTCTCCAGCAGAGACGCCGGCGGAGACGATGGACGTGCGTCGGGCTCAGGAATCACATCGACGGTTGGCAGAAGGACGACTTCGGGCAGACGAATCGACCAGCCGGTAACGCCAAGCTGGTCCAGAGTAAACGTTGCCAAGGGGCAAATGAGAACTGCGGCGAGCGTCGTTCGGTAGATGAGCGATTGAGTCGCAGAGCCTTTGGGACGCAACCAATGGGCCAGCAGCAGTCCAGTCGCAATCAGAAGTGTAGATTGCACGAGCCAGTTGAGGGCGAATTCGGATGCGGTGGTTGCAGCCGAGAGATTCGTAATCGAGATGCCGAGCGGACAGTTCATCTCTTTAACCTTTTGATTGTTCGTGTAGTTCGGGAGAGCGGCCTGGAACGTATTTCAAAACCCATTGGAACGCGGGCAAAAGGCCAGCAACCACAGTTTTCGAAATGCGTTTGTAGACTCGATTGCGGAGCTATTTCTTGCCTCGCTTGTTGATCATCTTGCGTATCTCATCCAGCTCTTTACGGGACACTTTCTTGTCGTTCAGCAAGTGGGCCATGAGGGTAGCGGCGTTTCCGCCAAAGACCCGCTCGACGAGATCGCGAGTCGCGGTTTCCTTGAATTCCTGCTCTTCCACGAGCGGAAAGAAGATGAAAGTGCGGCCTTCGGCTTCGTGCGCCACGGCAGACTTTTCTTCGAGCCCTCGTAGCAGCGTTTGCACGGTACTGTGTGCGATGGCTTCTCGTTTGCTGATCGTGTCGGTGATTTCGCGAGCCGTTGCTCGCTGCTTGTCCCAAAGGACTTGCATGATCAACAGTTGGACTCGGCCCAATGGTGTTGCGGTCATTTCTGTACTGCCAAAAAAAGGTTAGCGTTGGGGATCGCCCCTGCCACTGTCGTTTAGTGAACTAAATCTATCGAACTAGATGATGGGTGTCAAGCAAGTTTCTCCGGAGCAGTATCGCTACCGTAACGGATCAGCTGAAACCACTCTGCTTTGTGCGAAGCGTCGCCTGAACGACTGTCACGGATGCCGCCGGAAATTACGTCTTCAGCGGCTTGCCTGCGGGACTCTACACGATCACGCAGCAGCAACCGGTTGGATTCATTGACGGAGTCGATACGGCTGGCGAAGGCGGAAACGTGATTGGCAATGATGAGATTCAGGTGCAGCTTGCGTCCGGTCAGTCTGCAATCGCGAACAACTTCGGTGAAGTATCAGTACAGCCTGGTGGTAATGCAGACGCAACATCGAAGCGGCAGTATCTCGCTTCGACCGCGACGGGTGT
>CALHZT010000281.1 GCA_938040995.1 uncultured Pirellulaceae bacterium
AGGGCCATCAAGTCGTTGATATATACTCGTGACAGCTCGCGCCGAATCAGCGTCTCTCTAATCTGCTTGAAGTGGGCAGTTGTGAAGTTGGCAACAAGTACGTCGGCAGCTACGTCGTTGGCGGCCCGAATTGCGGCGCGAACGTTTGCTATCCGTCCGCGAGAAAGTCCCGTACTGCTTGCGTAGTATGTCGAGGCGTATTCGTTCCAATATCGTAGCGAAAGCTGCCCGACAGTTAGTATCCGTCCCGCTTGCGGCGTGGGCGGCGCAGCATCACCCGTCAACGCTTCCTTAATCTCATCATTTGATTTCCCGTCGTTGAAGAGAGCCAAGACTTGAGCGTACTTGGCGTAGGATTCGGGGCTGTTGTATTTCCCGAGGTAGAAGTCTTGCCGCCTGATCGTAACCTTTGCGAGATTACGCGACTTTTGGTGACGATATGACGGTGCGGTGCCGTTCTTTGTGCGTGGCATTTCTGCTGTCCTCTGAGAGTGAAAACCAGTTAATGCGGTACGGTGTACCGCTATCCAAGGCTTCACTGCCGCACTGCCAAAGAATGGCAGGTACTCTAAACTCAAAGTCAGCAATGATTTATCGATAGTGGAGCGAAGGAGGTTCGAACTCCCGACCTCTGCATTGCGAACGCAGCGCTCTCCCAACTGAGCTACCGCCCCAGTTGCCGCCAGAGCGGCAACTACGATTATCCGGATTTTAGTTGTCCGAAATTCGGGTGTCCAGCATCGCGCCGGAATGGCTGAAAGACCGGACTGCGCGTTGATTGCAGATGTTGTATCATGCGGGAATGAACGAACCATCCGGAAATGAGAGCCAGTCGCTAAGCGAGAAGGTTGTGAAGCTCGAAGAGCTGCACGCGCATCAGCAGCATGTGGTGGATCAATTAAGTGAGATGATCCGTGTGATGCGCACCGACATGGACGGGATGAGATCGGCCGTTGACCGACTGAAACATCAGGTTCAGTTTGTGCAATCCAGCATTCCCGCCGAGCCACGATCACTCGAAGACGACAAGCCGCCTCACTATTGATTGGATCGTCGTTTCGACAAGACGGGCATTCTCCGCCCGAGTCAGGATCTCTCCCAATTACCAACCGGGACGTGATACCATTGGGGGATGGAAGAATCCCGAAAACAACCACCCGACGACTCCAATGCATCGGAACAGTCGAGTACAGACAGTACCGGTTTCCCACCGGGATTCGACGCCCTTCTCGCAGAATCCTCGCGGCAAATCGGACCATACAAACTGCTTCAGGAGATAGGCATTGGCGGCATGGGCCGCGTCTGGCTGGCCGAGCAGGAAAAACCCGTTCGCCGTCGCGTCGCGCTCAAGCTGATTAAGGCGAGCCAGTCCGACAGGCAGATCATTGCCCGCTTCGAAGCCGAGCGGCAATCGCTCTCAATGATGGCTCATCCCAACATCGCGAAAGTGCTCGACGCGGGTACAGCCGACGGCGGTACGCCCTACTTTGTTATGGAACTCGTTCATGGCGAGTCGATCACCAGGTACTGTGACCGCCACCGACTGACGCCTCATGAGCGACTGGAATTGTTCCTGCCCGTTTGCGAAGCGATTCAGCACGCCCATCAAAAAGGCATTATTCACCGCGATATCAAACCGTCCAACGTGCTGGTTCAAATCGAAAACAACCGCCCCGTCCCCAAAGTGATCGACTTTGGATTGGCCAAGGCACTACAGCATCAAACCCGGCTGACCGACAAAACCGTCTTCACTGAGTTTGGCCAAATCGTTGGCACGATCCAGTACATGAGTCCCGAGCAGGCACGCACCGATGCCGTCGACATTGATACGCGGACCGATGTGTACTCGCTGGGCGTATTGCTCTACGAATTACTCGCGGGCAGCACACCGCTGGATCAGGATACGATTGAATCCAACGCGGTCCTTGATCTGCTGGAATTCGTCCGCGAAAAGGAACCGCCCCGCCCCAGCCATCGCGTTTCGTCTTCCGCCAGAAAACTCGAATCGGTCAGTGCCCAGCGTAAAGTTCCACCGTCACGTCTGAAAAATCTGCTTAGCGGCGACCTCGACTGGGTTGTGATGAAGTCGCTTGAGAAAGATCTTGCGCGGCGGTACTCCAGCCCCAACGATTTTGCCGACGATATTCGAAGGTTTCTCGCCAACGATGCGGTCGTCGCCCGACCTCCATCCGCGGTCTACAAAGCTCGCAAATTCATCCGCCGCAATCGAACGATGGTCGGCACCGTGGCGTTATTCATAGCTGTTCTTTCGGCGGGGCTAATTGCAACGACACGGTACGCCGTCGAAGCCAATCGACTGAGAGAGAAGGAGAAACTTACCCGCAAGTCTGCCGAGAAATCGGCAAAGCGGTCCGCCAACATCCTGAAGGTCGTGACCGACGCTTTCGAATCCGTAGATCCCCATAGCGGTGAAGCCGACGCTCAAATGACGGCCAAGGATGTCCTCCTGCAGGCTCGCGACAGTCTTGACAATTCCGAACTCGACGAGGAAGGACGGCAGGCTTTACTGTCGAAACTGACAACGTGTTTCATTTCACTCGGTGAATATGAATCGGCCGTCGACACAGGAAAGGAATCATTTCGGCTGAGCAAGGAAGTATTCGGTGACGAACATGAGGAAACGATCACCAGCAAGAGCTTGCTTGCCAAAGCCTACGAACGGTCCGGCAATTACGGTCAGGCGATTAAATTGCTGGAGGCTTCGCTGGACGAAAGCCGGACGCACCTGGGAGATGACGATCAGGAAACCCTGTCCGCCATGGGGCGACTGGCTGATTCCTATGAAGCGGCTGGTCGATTCGACGAAGCGTTGCCGCTGCTGAAGAAGACCATTGAATTGCGTAGCAACACACTCGGCCCGGAGCACCCGCATACGCTCGCAGCGATGAACGGGCTCGCGGTTCTGTACCTTCGCCTGGATCGCATCGAAGACGCACAGCCGTGGGCCGAAAAGACGGTGCGACTGATGAAGTCGGTGCATGGCGAAAACCATCCGGAAACGCTGTCCGCCACTGATACGCTCGCAAACGTTTATGAAGGCCTCGGTCGGCTGGACGAAGCGATCGCCTTGCTGGAAGACACGCTGGAAAAGACGAAAGCCAAACTGGGAGCCGACCATCCTGATACTCTGGTAAACATGAACAATCTGGCCGGCAGCTACCATACCGTCGGTCGTCTGGACGACGCGTTGCGACTTTACGGGCAATTGCTGCCAGACATCCAGAAACAACTGGGCAATGCCCACCCGATGACTCTTTCAACCATCAACAACATGGCCGCCGCCTATGCTGATAAAGGTCAAATCGAAAAAGCGATCCCGCTTCGCGAACAGGCGCTCACCGGGATCGTCGAAGTCCTCGGACCGACTCATCCGAATTCGTTGACGTTGAAAGCAAACCTGGCGAAAGACTACAGGCAGGCCAGCCGGTTTCAGGATTCGTCAAAGCTTTACAAAGAAGTCACCGAGACTTGTTTCTCAGAATTTGGCGAGGACAGTCGCCAGGCACTAAGCTACCTGACGCGACTGTCGGCCGCTCAGGAAGATGCGGACGATCTTACGGGCGCCGAACAGTCGATTCAACGCGCGATCCGATTGTGGGAAGAGCACTATCCGGACAGCTGGGCGTTGTACCTTTCGGGTACCCAGTATGGCATGCTGCTGTTGAAACTGGAGCAACCGGAAGCAGCCGCAAAGAAAATCGCAGAATGCTACGCAAATATGAAGCGAATCGCAGACACCGTTCCCGAGCCGCACCGATCGTCAGGCCTGCAAACCGCTCTTGAGCGGCTGGTCGAACTGGCCAAGTCACAAAATGACTCGGACGCAATCAAGAAATGGACTGCTGAGCTCGAGGCCGTTCAGCAACAATAATGGCGGCGCCGTCAGTGGCGTGGCGGAGCTCTATATTCGTTACCTCGTTCAACCACCCTGGAATACAGCGATTACCACTAGCCAAACCGCCGGGCGAACGATTATTATCGTGGCTCGCCGGGCTTGTGGCGGAATTGGCAGACGCGCATGATTCAGGTTCATGTGTCCTAACGGACGTGGAGGTTCGACTCCTCTCAGGCCCATTGACTTCTTAACGGCAGGCACAGCAGCTCCGCGTGCCCGTTGCTCGAGCCCTTATTTGCTCCTGCCAGTCGCGCCAGATGCCGCGTTCAGGATCGATGAAAGCGGCATTTCAGCTCGGCGTGCAATTCATGAAACGCATGAAGCCGAGCAAGGTGCCACCATAAGGCGACCTTTTCTGATTCGCGACGGAGAAGAGGGCTCATTCTTCAGCGAGTTAGCGCCCTACTCCCGTCGGAGGCGGCAACGACCATGGCGACCGCGCTTTAACCGTCAGAATCCGCAATCGAACCGTTGCGTTCTTTCACCATCGACTTGCGTTTAACTCGTCGACTCCCCCGGACGTAGGGCAGCTGCATCAGATCTTGCGCGGATTCGTTACGACCCGACTGACACTCCAAGCTTTCCCAGTGGTTTTAGTTTGACACTTCGATTGCCTGACCTAGGTTTCAATTGTCAGAGGGAAGGATGCACAAGCAAACGACTCTTCGACAACTTTCCATCCTCGATAAAGGTAGTTAGTTGGTGCTGACTGCAAAGCCAAGGGCCCTTCGGGGATTGCCTGGCTGCCGAATGGATGAGACATCGCTCAGCGGTGATCACTCTGGCAGAGATGGAAGGATTTTTGACTGTTTGGCAAGGTGCAGGCCGGAACCAAACCGTCGCTAATTTCAAAAACTTGTGCGACTAAGCACAATTTCGGAGGAATCCCATGGTTAAGAGTTTCTTGAAGAATGTTAAGCGTTTTCTTTCTGATGAGAGTGGTCCTACTGCTGTTGAGTACGCCGTTATGCTTGCTCTTATCATCATCGTCTGCCTGACGACGATTGGTAACATCGGTACAAACGCCAACCAGACTTTCGATGCGGTTGCTCAGCAACTGACTGTCGCCAGCTAGTCTGACGATCGTCGAATTCGTTTGAATTTGCGTGGCCCCTCGATACCTTTTCGGTATCGAGGGTGCCTTTGTGTTACACCGGTCGCAAGAATCTCGCGACGGGTTCCCACCCACATCATGATTGATGTGCCTTCCCGCCTCCCGACTACGAAGAGGATGGCCTCCCGCCTCAGTTTCGCAGCCCAGCAGGATAAAGAACATGTACCCATCGGTACCAACGGAAATTATGGTCGGCGGAATGGAACTGATTTGTTTCGTATCCACCGCCATCGCCGCAATCGTAAGCTACATCTTTATGATGCGATTTTGAATCAAGCCAATTTCGCGTTGATTTTATGATTGCTACCAACGTCCCCAACGAAAGAACACACGAGGGAGAGATATGTTTGCCACAATTCTTAATTCAATGGCCGAGCACTGGTCAATCTGGTTCGTAACTGTGCTGCTTATTGTCGCAGCTGTGATCGACGGAATTCAGCTGAAAGTTCCCAACTGGCTGACTTTCCCGTTCATCATCAGCGGGTGGATTTACAGCTTTGTTGCATTCGGATTCTCTGATGGCCTGCTCTACAGTCTGGCTGGCACTGCTGTCGGACTTGCACTGCTACTACCTTTGTGGGCCATCGGCGGCATGGGTGGTGGAGACGTCAAGTTGCTTGCTGGCATCGGAGCCTGGGTCCACATGACTCACACGCTTTGGGCCTTTGTTTTCACCGCGATTGTCGGAGCCGCCATGGCTGTTTGCATGGTGCTCTACAAAAAGTCGTGGGGGAAGCATTACAGCCAGTTCTGGGGGATTCTTCAGGAAATCGCCACGATCAAGGACCCTGCAAAGCTGTCCGAAATCGCCGCAAATCGAAAGCCAACGATGTTCCTCCTGCCTTACGGAATTCCGATGGCTATCGGAACGATTGCCTACTTCGCCTGGGGCGGTCTCTTGATGTAGGCGTCAAGCTGGAGCCTTTAGTCAGACTTTCTGAAATGCGGTGACCTTGCCGATTTCGGAAAGGTTTCGGGTCTTGGTTATTCCGAGTGCAGTAGTTGTGCGGGTTACGCCGAAAGATACCAAGACTCGGCGCAACCGGGTATTCGCACTCGTGCGGAATTGGCAGACGATATGTCGGCTATGTTTTTGACGGAAATCGAGTTGCGATAAACCCACGGGGTATATTTTCGCACCGGGAAATTGCCACTTGGAAGTGATTCCCGGTCTGAAAAGCAAATAACAACCCATCAATCCACGATAGTACCCAGGGACTCGGGTGGCGTGGACTTCAGGAAATTGTCATGCGTCCAAAATCAATGATACTCATTCTGATCGCCCTGGTTTGCGGTCTGATCGCGTCGATTGGAATCAGCCAGGTCATCGACCGAGGCGACGGCGGGTCCGACGTTCAAATGCAGCAGATCTATGTTGCAGTAGAAGATATTGCCATTCGCGAAGAGCTAACCGCCCAACGCGTCAAGCTGGAGAACTGGCCTGTTGATCGCGTACCAATGGGTGCAGTGACTTCGCCAGAGCAGTTGGAAGGCAAGGCGCCTCGCCAACCGCTTTTCGCTGGTGAGCCGATTTTGCTTGGCAAGCTGAATGATCTTTCCGCGATGGAAACTGCCTCGACACGAATCAAGGCTGGCCATCGCGTGATGTCCGTCAAGGTCTCCATGGACACAGCGGTTTCGCACCTGATCCAGCCTGGCGATCATGTCGACATCCTTGCATTCATTCAGGGGCGTCGAGGTGGTGAAGCCAAAGCCGAAACGATCCTTGAGAACATTGAAGTGTTCGCGATCAACTCGCAATTCACGCAGAGTGCTGACATTGAAGAGAACTCTTCGATTCAGGCGAAGACAGTTTCACTGCAAGTCACACCTGACCAGGCCAACAATCTCGTTTACTTTGCGGAGCAAGGGCGCTTGCGTCTGACGCTTCGAAGTCCCGACGAAGAAGGCGGCAGCGGCGGCAGCGGTTACGACCGGTTCTCTGGCAGTTCGAACCAGGTTGCGAGTGCCCCGACAGCAGATGAACCCGAACCAGAAATTCAGTTCGACGGCAAGAAGATGGAAATCCTTGATAACTCCGGCAACGCACGAGTGTGGGGCTGGAGCGAAGGTGACCCAGATGGTCTTCCAAAAGAACTGACTCCTGTTGAGATGCGGAAACCGTCATATTCACCTTCTTCCTCGTCATCGAGTGAAGGCAGCGCAACCCGACCTCCTGCTCCGCAGGACGAAGAGCCTGCTTTTGGTGATGAAGAAGATCTGGAAGAAGCGCGAATGGATCGCGGATTCACGTTTTAGTCACTTTAAAAGTCTATTCTCAGGCTGCAGTCCTTTGGGCTGCAGCCGACTACAACCAAAAGGAAGTACAAGGATGTACGCACTGGTCCTAAGGAAGGCGGAAGCCTCCCGCCTTTATTGTGCATTGGCAGGAATTGCCATTCTTCTTTCCGCGACAGTCGCACACGCGCAAAATGGTGTTGACTTCAACGTCAAGTCTGCGACGCAGCGGCTTGAAATGGTTGTCAATTCAAGTCGCATTTTGACGATGGAGAAAGACATTCCTCGCGTCCTGGTGAACAACCAGGAAATTTTGCGAGTTGTCCCTCTGTCGCCAACCAAGGTACAGGTGTCTGCCCTCAAGCCGGGTGTGACTCAGGTGAACCTCTGGGATGAAGATGACGAAGTCCGATCAGTGGATGTCATCGTTTATGCCGACGCCCGCCAGCTGGAGCTGGTCTTGCAGTCGGAATTCCCAAGTGCGGCCATTCGTGTGCGTCCGCTGGCGAGCAGTGTCGTCCTGACTGGTTATGTAGACAAACCAGAAACCGTTTCGCGGGTTGTGCGAATCGCGGAGGACTACTACCCAAAAGTCATCAACAACATCTCTGTTGGCGGCGTCCAGCAGGTTGAGCTTCATGTCAAAGTGATGGAAGTCTCACGAACCAAGCTTCGCGCAATGGGAGCCGACTTTGGAGTATTCACCGGAAACGACTTTGTCATTCAAAGCGTGTCCCAGTTGATATCTGCTTCCGCTTCTGGTGCTGGTGGAGCCGTCGGTACAGGACTTGATACCGTCAAGTTCGGGATTGTGGATGGTGGTAACTCGCTGTTCGGGTTCGTCGACGCCCTTCGCCAATATGACCTGTTGAAGATTCTCGCCGAACCGACTCTCACGACGGTGAGTGGCCGCCCAGCGAGTTTCAACGAAGGTGGTGAGTTTCCAATCGTGATTCCGCAAAACCTTGGAACGAACACGGTCGAATTCAAGCAGTTTGGAACACGAGTTGACTTTGTGCCGATCGTACTTGGAAACGGAAACATCCGTCTGGAAGTTCGACCGGAAATCAGCGAGATCGACAACTCCCGAGCCATTACGCTCAACGGTGTAAATATTCCCGGATTGCGAACGCGATGGGTAGACACGGCCGTCGAAATGCGAGCCGGTCAGACGCTTGCTCTGGCTGGATTGATCCAGAACCGAACTGAATCTGCGAACCGTGGACTACCATGGCTCGCCGACTTGCCATGGGCAGGTACCCTTTTCCGTCGCAACCGCGAAGAGATGAACGAAATTGAACTGCTCGTAATGGTGCGACCAGAACTGGTGGCGGCTCTGGATCCTCATCAGGTACCAGCGTTGGGGCCGGGCGAAGCAACTGCTACGCCGAACGACGTAGACTTCTACTTCCGCGGTTACAACGAAGTGCCTCGCTGCTGTGCTGATCCGAAGTGCCCGGGCCCTGCCCGACACGCTGCTGCTCAAGCTCCGATCGGACCCGGGGGACCACCAATGATGGGACCTCAGGCGATGCCACCACAGATGGCTCCGCAAGGTTACATCCAGCAAGGTGGCCCGATGATGGGGGCGGAAGGTACGCAGGGAGTCGCGCCGGCAGACGGGGCGAACATGATCATGCAACCTGGCATGTCGTACGGCCATGGAGCCGCCGGTGTTCCTGCGGATACGCTGACGGTTCCTCAAGGTCAGATGTTTGGCCCCTCAGGCTATGACAGTCTCGAGTTTTAACTGGTTCATGTTGAATTCCAACATCTTGTTAACGGTAAGTTAGGTAGGAATGATATGGGCAGGGTTTCAAGACTTGCGCTTGTTGATCCAAACGACAGCACACGGGAAGAGCTCAAGGGGCTCCTCCTGGGGCTGGATCAGGTTTGGCTTGAGGCAGAGTGTTCTCGCTACGACTTCTTTTCAGATGTCGTGGCGCAGACCGAGCCGGACGTCGGGATCATCTCTCTCGATGAGGATCCTGAAAAAGGTTTGCATCTGATTCAGCAGGTCACCCAGATAGCACCAAACTGTCAGGTGATTGCGGTCAGTAGTTCGACCGACGGCACGTTGATCCTGAACGCGATGCGCTCGGGAGCCAAGGAGTTTATTACCAGTCCTGTAAAGCCGCAAGAACTTCTTGCAGCGTTCCAACGGATCAGCCAGAGTAGCGGCGGTGATTCGGAAGGAAGATCGCAGGGTTGCAAGGTAATCGCCCTTGCGGGCTCTGGTGGTGGCGTTGGTTCAACCAGTCTTGCAGTAAATCTGGGTTGTGCACTGGCGCTGGACAAAGAGAACACGGTCGCGTTGATCGACCTCGATGTGGCGCTTGGCGATGCCGATGTTTTTCTCGATACGATTCCGGACTATACCCTGTCTGACGTCGCGCAGAATTCTTCGCGACTGGACTTTACCCTGCTGAAGCGATCGCTGACTCAGCACGCTTCGGGACTGCACCTGTTGCCACGGCCCGTTCAGCTTCAGGAAGCTGAAATGGTCACCGGTGAGGATCTTACCCGTTTGCTGGGGCTTCTGAAGGCATCGTTCAGTCATGTGCTGGTGGACCTTTCGAAAAGTTACAGTCCGCTGGATATGGTGGCACTTGGAGAAGCCGAACATGTGTTCCTGGTGACACAGCTGGACCTTCCGTGTTTGCGGAATGTGGTGCGACTGATCATGTCCTTCTCCGAGATCGAAGGTCTCAAGGAAAAGACACGGATCGTCGTGAACCGGGTCGGTATGGGTGTGGGACAAATCAGTCTCAAAAAGGCCAAAGAAACCATCGGTGGTGAGATTTTCTGGCAGATTCCCAACGACTATCGGGTGATGAGCGAAGTCCGAAATAATGGTGTCCCGCTGGTTCAGCAGGCCCCCAAAGCCAATATTACCCAGTCGATTTTGGGTCTGGCTGCAGCTATCAATGAGAATCTTGATGTCTCGGCGATGGAAGACAACAACGGACTGTCGAAGTGGCTGAGTTTCTGGCCCAACAAGGGGAAAGAAGCCGCCGCCGACTAAAACGGTCCTGATAACTTCTGAGCCTAATTCTTCTGAACGGTTGCCATTGTATCGCGGGGCCGGCGTTCGCCGCCGGTTCTGCTCGCTCGTCTCTTCAGCGCCACCATGTTCTCTTCTATATGGTGGACATCCATTCTGGCACGATCCGGATTTCTTGCGCAAACTCTTGCGCCAACCTGATGTCTATTGCGACTTTAGTTTCTCTATCTGACTCAGTCGTAAGTCGATCGCACCGCCATTGATGATTGTGGTGATTGTTCGGTAACGGTTGTGCGGTTCATAGCGAACATGCTTTGGGTAATCGAAAAGCATGTCAGTAAATCGCGACACGTGAGGCAAATTGTGCGCAACGCGTGAGGTATTCTTTCGAGCTACAAATCTCAACCAACGATGCGCAACGGCACCATGCCCGACCGCATAGTTTGAATACAGTCGATCGCACAGGTGCATTGAAATGAAAACGATTCCCAATCGTGGGGCTGTTAACTCCAAATCAGAAGAGTTTGACAACCTGAAGCGAAAAATCCACGGAAAGCTCGTTGATAAACTCGACCTTAACCGGGTTGGAGAACTCGAAGGCGACGTGCTACGCCGCGAAATTCGTCGTGTTGTCGAGCACCTCTGCGACACAGAAGACACGTTGCTCAATCGCACAGAGCGTGAGCGACTTGTCAACGAAGTCATGGACGAGACGTTTGGTCTCGGTCCTCTGGAGCTTCTGCTCAAAGACAACAGCGTCTGCGATATTCTTATTAACGGTCCCAAGAGCATCTACGTTGAACGACGTGGAAAAATGGAACGGACGAATGTCGAGTTTCGGGACAACGCCCACCTGATGCAGATCATTGACCGCATCGTGTCGAAGGTTGGTCGTCGAGTTGACGAGACATCGCCGATGGTGGATGCCCGTCTTGAGGATGGCTCCCGTGTGAACGCGATCATTCCGCCGCTGGCACTCGACGGGGCAGCCATGTCCATTCGTCGTTTTGGCAGCAACCCGCTCAAGCTTGAGGACTTGCTGAACTACAAGGCCTTCACTCCAGAAATGGTGATGCTCCTTGAGGGCGGTATCAAAGCTCGCCTGAACATGATCATCTCTGGTGGTACTGGTTCCGGTAAAACGACTTTGCTGAACACGCTGTCGAGTTTCATTCCCAGCACCGACCGTATCATTACGATCGAAGATGCGGCGGACTTGCAGCTGCAGCAGGAACACGTTGTTCGCCTTGAGACGCGTCCCGCCAACATTGAGGGCAAGGGTGCGGTTTCGGCGACGGATCTGGTTCGAAACGCCCTGCGTATGCGCCCGGAACGAGTCATCATTGGTGAGTGTCGTGGACCGGAAACGCTCGACATGTTGCAGGCGATGAACACGGGTCACGAAGGTTCGATGACCACGATTCACTCCAATACACCTCGCGACTCGATCGCTCGTATGGAGACGCTGATCACGATGGCTGGATTCGAACTTCCAGTCAAAGCCATGCGATCCCAGATCGCCAGTGCGGTGGACGTCATCATTCAGGCCAACCGTCTTCAGGGCGGTAAGCGTCGTGTCACGCACATTACCGAGATCGTCGGAATGGAGCAGGACACGGTCGTTATGCAGGACATCTACCTGTACGAAAAACAGGGCGTCGACGAAGACGGAACCGCGCGTGGTCGATTCGTTTCGACTGGTGTACGACCAAACTTCATGGATCGCCTCGAAGCTTCAGGTGTTCGACTTCCCGGAAGTGCATTCCAGCAGCGCGTCATGTTGGCGGACTAAGCCAGGCTGACTGGTTGGCCCACTAGCCGAAAACAAAACTTAAGGACTACTGTCTCATGTTGACTTTCTTGATCATCCTGGCAACCGGAGTTGGTGTTGCAGCCGCTGTGGCTGGAGTCGCCATAATGTTGCGTGGTGGCGGCGACGAAGCCGTGGAAGATCGACTTGCCTCCCTCGCGAAGAATCTGTCGGGGAAGGAGAAGTCTCTGCTTGATCAGGAGCAGAATCTCCTGAACGGGATGGATGACGTCCCGGGCAAGCTCGAAGAAGCCATCCTGAAGTTCTTCAACATCCGACTGATGATCGAACAGGCGGATCTTGATATTCCGCTGAACAAGTTCCTCATGTACTGCGGCGGTTTTGCTCTGGCAGGTGCGGCCATTCCGATCGTCCTCCACATGAGTTTTTTCTTCGTCCCGGTCTGTGCAATCATGATGGCCTTTTTGCCAATTATGTGGCTGAAGTTCAAGAAGAAGGCTCGCCTGAAAAAGTTTGCAGCACAGCTTCCGGAAGCTCTCGAGCTGATGGCTCGTGGTCTTCGAGCAGGTCACAGTTTGCAAGCCGGTTTTCAGCTGGTGGGTGAAGAAACCAATGATCCACTTGGCGGCGAATTCATGCGGGTGTTCGAAGAACAGAACCTGGGTATATCGCTCGACGACGCGCTGGACAGCATGACCGAACGCGTACCGAACCTCGACCTGAAGTTCTTCGCGACAGCCGTTGTTCTCCAGCGTCAGACTGGTGGTGACCTCGCGGAGATCCTCGACAAGATTGGCCATCTGATTCGTGCCCGATTCAAGATTTTTGGCCAGATTCAGGCGTTGACCGGCGAAGGCCGATTGTCCGGTATCGTGCTGATGGCACTGCCGCCCGTCCTGTTCCTCGTCATGATGAAAATCAACTACGACTACACGATGGTTCTGTTTACCGACGAGTTGGGCAAGAAGATGCTCGCAGTAGCTGTTTTCCTGCAAATTGTTGGTGCGTTCGTGATCAAGAAAATCGTCAACATCAAAGTGTGAGTAAATACTGATGTCTCTTTTTGCAATAGACTTTACGACCATTGTCCCGATCGCAGTATTCTTTGCGATCGCCGCCGCAGCGTGGTGGGTGATGGACATGTTCTCGAGCGACGCGCCTCGTGTCGAAGACCGACTGGACATGCTCAAGAATCCGCACGGCAAAAAGGCGGACGATCTGGAAGGTGCGTCTTCGTCCGACAAGATTGCCAGCATGCTGGAGAAAGCGACTCCGGTTTTCGCAAAGCCTTTCGATGGCAAGAGCGAAAAGGAGATGGGCAAGCTCACGGAACGACTGGTTACCGCCGGATTTCGGCGTGACTCAGCTCCGACAGTATTCATGGGCCTGAAGATGCTGATGATGCTCATCGGCTGTGTTCTGGCCGGTGGAACGATGCTCATCGTTTCGGGTTTGACAAAACAGACGTTGATGCGAACAGGGATGGTCGCCATCATCTTCTTCTTCCTGCCGGATATCATTCTCTGGTGGATTGGAAAGAAGCGTAAGGAAGCCATCTTCCTCAGCCTGCCTGACACACTCGACTTGATGGTGGTTTGTGTCGAAGCCGGTCTTGGCCTTGATCAGGCGATGCGTAAAGTCGCTGATGAAATGGCCGGTACGTACAAAGTGATCTGTGAAGAGTTCAATATTTGCAATTTCCAGTTGCAGATGGGCCGAACCAGAAACGAAGTTCTCCAGGAGCTTGGCACAAGAACTGGCGTTGATGATGTCAAGTCGTTGGCATCCATTCTGATCCAGGCGGATAAATTCGGTTCCAGCGTTGGTCAGGCACTTCGCGTTCAGAGTGAGTCGATGAGAACCCGGCGAAGTCAGATCGCAGAAGAAAAGGCCGCCAAGACGGCAGTTCAGCTGATCTTTCCGCTCGTGTTGTTCATTTTCCCGGGTGTGTTTGTGGTCCTTGTTGGCCCGGCCGCCATTACGATGATCCGCGAGATGTTCCCAATCATGCAGCAAGCCAACGGCGGTTGATCCCAGCCCGTTGATTGCAAAAAACAGAACAGCCGGCGCAAAAGTGCCGGCTGTTTTTTTTCGTAACCGTTCACGGATTTTGACGTTTCCTCAGGTTCGAGAGGGTCAGGCACAAATTTTCGGCGTTTGTCCGCAAAGCGAAATTCGTGAGTTTGCAAACTGTTGCAGATGCATCGACGCGTTTGGCCGCTCCTCCCCGTCGCTTAGGCTCCGACCCTCCTCACGCGACGCGTGGTATGCCCTGCTCATTCTTCGCATGCCACCACTGCGTCGGAGGAGGGTTGCGTGGGGCGAGCGACAGAGATCAGGCAAGCGGCTGTAATAAATCTGGCGTGAGCACAAATGCCACGCAACACTGAATTTACAACACCCCAGCCAGACCCTTGCCCGCGTGAACGGTTACTTTTTTTCTTGTGTGGCCGTCAGAAGAATTGCCTGCGACCTATCCTTCTACAGTCACACTCTCTGGAGCTGCATCTGACATGATGGTCATCACGAAAATCTGGACATTCCTTGCTGACGAGGACGGTCCGACAGCGGTCGAATACGCCGTACTGGTCATGCTTGTCTTTCTTGTCGTGATTGGCACCATTCAGACGCTCGGCACAAGCCTGAACGCGAGCTTTGCCAATTCCAGCACAATTCAGCGACGGGTTCGTAAACCTGACCGCCCGTCAAACATCGAGGTAGATCCATGAGCGAACACCGAAAACGCAAGAAGCTGTTTGTCGACAGAGAAGTTCAAACGGCTATTCTCTGGCGAGTCGCACTTTACTGGTTCTCATGCATTGCATTTTTTAGCCTGATGATCTGGTGCTACGAATGCCTCGCACGTCCGGACCAGATGTTCTATGAGCACTTCTTCCCGATGATCCAGCGGTTCCTGCCGGTCTACGTTGCGATGGTCTTGCTGTTGCCATTTTTGCTGTTTGATGCGATCAAGTTCAGTAACCGGTTCTGCGGTCCGCTTCGCCGGGTTGTCAACGAACTCGAGGGGTATTCCGAAAGCGGCACGATGGCAACGTTGAAATTCCGCGATAACGATTTTTGGCAATCACTTGCCGATTCGGTTGCGAAAGCGCTCGCCAGGAAGAAACTTGGCGAGTAAGAACCACGTAAGGTTCAGGCGGGCGAATTTCTGTCGCCCTGAAAGATGATCGCGTGCGACTGGTCGCGCGTAAGACTTTGCAAATAGTCGCTTAAGTCGTCCCGTGTTACGGAGAGCATTCGCTCCCGCTCGACTTCTTCAGACCAAACCTCGCCATAGCCGGTCAATTGCTCGGCGGCCTCCTCGGTAAAGTCGCCGGGGTTGGGAATTTGCATATCGAATTCTCCGCGAATCGTGTCGCGTACAAACTCGAACCATTCCGGGGAACGAAGGTCCTCGCTTTTCAGGACGTCCCAGAAGCAGTCGATGATCTGCTGTGGATCTTTGCAGTTGCTTTGCGCCTGCAATCCCCAATAGCCACCATCCATCGTGATGCAACTTGCAAAATCGGGAGAGTACGCCAGTCGCGAGTCTTCCCGGACGAACCGGTCGAGGGGCGATCCAAGGTCACCCGCCGTAATGAGATACTCAAGGCAATCCCAAAACACAATTTCGGTCGCCGTGGTTTTCGCCTTTTCAATGGGGAACAGCAGGAAGATGGCCGAATCGTCATGCCTGGTCGGGTGAATCGTTGTGCGACCGCCTTGCCACGCTGGCACTTCGCCGTAATTCGCTGGCTTGCGTCGTTCCGGAAGCGGCGCCGCGGAGAGATTCTCTGTGGCTTTGCCAACCGCATCGACGACTTCGGATGGTTCGAGATCGCCCGCCACAAAGAGAACGCAGCGCGAGCGGGCATAGCCCTTCTCATGCGCGACTCGCAACATGTCCGGAGTCATCGACATCAGCGTTTCGGGTGACCCCAACTGGTCATGACCCAGCGGATGTCCGGGCCAGATCAAATGGGGCAGCGTGCACAGTGCTTCGCCATAAGGCGAGGATTGCCACTCGTCGATCTCCTGCCCAATGATTTCCCGCTCGGCTTCGATGTCGCCCGGTCGCAACAGCGGCTGGGCAATCATGTCGGTCAGGATATCAAGCGCCGAGGTCCAGACTCGCCTGGGAACGTCGGCGTAGTACGCGGTGTGCGTATAGTCGGTTTCCGCGCCCGCTGAACCGCCGTGACGGACAAGTCGGGCTTCGGTATCACGATACCCACCGGGATACTTGACCGTTCCACGTGACGGAATGTGTTCGAACCAGTGGTAGATTCCATGGTTGCCTACCGACTCGTCGTCCGCGCTGCCAACAAACACCAACCAGTAGACCGAAACGGATTTGACGGGAACATGCTGAAAGTAGATCGGGATCCCGCCCGGACCGTTGAGAATTTGAAAGTCGATCATGGTGCTCTTCGAGTCGTGGGCAAGGCAACGAGTTCGCTACTGCCGGGGTGTCTATCGGGGCCGGTTGATCGTCGATCGTTCACGGCGACCGCTACGTGAATGAATTTCTATCGCACGCGATTGAGCGTGACGATTCGTTCTGCCACAAGGTGCGGTCGCTCGTAGGATGGCAAGAACGTCTTTTGGCCGAATACGCCGATCTTCTGACGTACGTAGCTGTTCAGTTTGACACCGGGTTGCGGTGTGATGAACTGTAACACGCGACCATTGTCGTCGGTCAGAACGTACTGCGGTACGCCCCGCTTTCCAGTGACGACAGGCATCAGCCAACCGCTTCCGTCGTAGTTGATCCGTTGCGACGGAGGCTGCGATGCTGATGCGACGGCTCCGTAGGCGGGTTGACTGGGGTTGGTTCGATTGAATCCCGGTGGACTGGGGACGGTACCGGTTGAGAATGGTGAGCGTGATGCACCGGCATAATTTGGTAATCGCGCGTTCTGTGCCAGGAACGTTCCCGTGCCCGGCAGCGGACCTGTCAGCTGTGAGCCGGGGAGCCGTGCGATGAGTGTCGCGTTGTCTGTCGTTGTTATCCGGCTGGAGAGCGCGGTGCCGCGACGCTGGACATCCTGGAACTGGGCAATACGTGCGAGCTGCCTTTGAGCCTGGTCGCGAACTTCGGCGACTTGACTGGCATCAATGACGGCTTGGGTGCGAATCCGCAGTTCATCCAGTTCCCAGAATTCAGGTGGCTGTGAAACTTCGTTGGTAAGCTCGAGATTGATGTCCGCCAGCTCGCGTTTCATGAAGCTCTTGTCGCTGGTGCCGGTAAATATAGTCTGTGGATTCGCCAGCGCGCCGGGCAGTTTGTCTTCGTACGGTGAGCGAGTCGACGTGAGCATCGGACTGGCCATCGTGGGCATGGTGGTGCTTCGTCCGGGCAGCGTGGTGAATGAACTGTTGGCGGGGAGGGATGAATATTGATGTGAGTCCCCAAGCGAGCTTTGCGAGGAACTGCTGAAGTCCTTGACTTCTCTCCATGCCTTTCGAGACGGACGGGTCGTCGAAGGTGGATTTCTCGCGGCAATGCGACCGGGCGAATAAGGAGTGACGTTGCGCGTGTATTGGGCGGGGATGACTTTCGTGGAATCGTTCGCGTCAGCAATCGTTGTTTCATCGCCACCGCGACTGTCTGGCGGAAGTGTCTTTACTGGTTTCACGAAGGTTGCTTGCGAAACGGCGTGATCCCTGACTACATTTTCGCGATGGTTCGAGACGGGGGAGGCTGAATCTTCTGGGGCCCCGCTGCTGTCCGCGTTCAGGTTCACGTTGTCGGCGATGTCGGTAATGGTTGTTATTTCTTCGCGGACGCTGGTGCCGACGGGGGCAGCATCAAGGTCCTCGGGTGGCAATAACGTGCTTTGCGATTTTTGATCGGAGGATGGCGATGTTTCCGTCATCGCAGCGATGCTTTGAATGAAGGCTTGCACCTTCGAGCCAAGGCCTGGCGGTTCGGATTGCGTGCCTATCGTGTCTCGATCTGAATCTGATTGCGAGGCCGATGTTTTCTGAATCGGCGGAGCTTCAGCAGGTTCCTCGGCACTTGCGAATGCAACTGGATTGGGTTCGGCGGCAACTTCTACTGCAGGCGTTGCTTCTTCTGTTTTGGATGGCCCGGCTGATTCCACCAGTTTGGGCTTCGAGCGTCCTTTGCGGCTGGCCTTCTTTTTCGGTGGTGCATCGGAAAGCGAGTCGAGCCGAACCCAACGAAATTCACCAGCCGGTGGTGCGACTTTGTACCAGGACTTTCGCTCAATTCCTTCCGGTTCGGGCAATTCCTGCTGGCCGAACACTTCGAGAAGCTCTTCCTTGTGCAGGCGAATGTACTCTGCAGCATGCTCATCATTGAACGACGAACCGATGCGGGTATGCGTATTTGAGTCCTTCACACGCGCGATCCCTGTTTCGTCGGTCAACTCGACATCATCGACTGGAACCCAACTAAAGCTACCAGATGGTGGGCGGATCGCGGCGTAATTCTCGTCATGGCGATACACTTCGACTTTCGTGCCCCACTCAAGTCGATCAGTCGCGTAAAACTTGTTGCTCGGCCCGCTCAGCACGCTGACTCCGTTTTCATCAACGTACGCCGTGTAAGGGAATGGTTCGACGCCAGGTTCCTCAGCACTTAAACGCTGATTTGGCAATCCGAGCGCAGCAAAGAGGATGGAAAGAATTGCGACAAAGATAAGGCTTTCCGTTCGAACAGGTTGCACACCAGGTCCTCCGCGAGATCATTCATGTCGACGGACGAAGCGCCGAGGGAAAAGTCGCGAAAAGGTAGGTGAATTACCTGTCAGATTCAATGTTGAGTCGTTAACCATCAATGCATGCAGTAGCTGCATTGACCGCAGGTTAAACCCTATGGATGTCACAGCAACTTTGCGATGTCGATGATCCTGAATGAAGGTTAGATTTGACGCACTAAAGATTGTCCGCGTCTCAGTGTTTCGCTGATCGAGCTGGCTGATCTTTTACGGGATGCGGGATGCGGGATGACAGAAGATCAAGGCGATCAAGCCAAATTAAACGCGGATCCAAGCTTATTGGACTTGGGGATAAAGCAGCGATTGGCGGTTCTGGCCAGTCTCGGCATTCTCGATGCTCCCTTGGAGAGGAACTTTCAGGTTCTCGTCGATGCCGCCCGAGAATTGATTGCGATTCCAGGAGCGATCATCTACCTGGTGACTGAAGAGCACCAGTGCTTTGTGAGTTTCTCCGGAATTCCTGATTCAATTGCAAGTAAGCGGAAGATTCCGTTTGCTCATTCTCTTTGCAAGCACGTTGTCTCGCAAAAGGCGCCGCTTGTTGTGGCAGATGCAAGCAACGCCTTACTGTTACGCGATAATCCGGCGATCAAGGAACAGGGCGTTGGAGCCTACCTGGGTGTGCCGCTGGAACACAATGGAATTGCGGTTGGAGCGTTTTGCGTCATCGATTCTCAGGTTCGAGAATGGACCGACACGGAATTCACGATCCTCGAAAAACTTGCCGGCTTGACAGCCAGAGAGTTAACAATTCGGGATGAATTCCGAAGGCAAAAATCGCATCTGGAATCACGTTTGCAACATGCGCAGAAGATGGAGTCCATCGGGCAGTTTACCAGTGGAGTTGTTCACGATTTTAACAATGTCCTTGCCACAATCCAGATCTACGCCGAGTTGCTTGAGTCACGACTCGCCAATCAACCGGATGATGTAGCACTCGTCAAGAACATCGATGAAGCGCTCAATTCGGCGAAAGAAACCGTTCAGCAATTGCTGGATTGGAGTCGACCTGATCACGGCAACAAGTCAAACGTGAAGTTGTCGAAAATAGTCGAAGATATGCTCCCATTGCTATGCGTAGCGTTGTCAAAAAGGATCGAGGTGTCCTTTGAAAGTCGCACAGATAACGGCTTGATTTTCGGCAATGTGAATTCGCTTCGTCAGGTCCTCCTGAACCTGTGCCTGAATGCGGAACACGCCATGGTGAAGCGTGGTGGCGAAGTTGCGATCTCCTTGCATGACTATTCTGTCGAAGAAGGTGCACAACAACCGGGTGATTTGCCGCCTGGAGCTTATGTCAACTTGAGAGTCGCTGACAACGGGCACGGGATCCCTGCCGATTTGCTTGACCGGCTGTACGAACCGTACTTTACCACCAAGCCAGTTGAAGAAGGTACAGGGCTGGGGCTTTGGACGGTTGCCGGGATCGTGGAAGGGCACGGCGCCACGATCCAGGTTGAAAGCGAACTGGATGTCGGTACGACTTTTAACATTTACTTTCCGCGAGTCAAAATTGATTCAGCAGCAGCAGCGTCGAAGCGAATACTTGTCGTTGATGACGATCCGGTTGTTGCCAACAGCATCGGTTCTTTACTCGAAGCCGGCGGTTACAAAACTGATGTCTTCACCGATTCCACAGAAGCTTTGGATGCTCTGTGCAATAATCCAGATTCGTACCGGCTTGTGATCGCCGATTATGGAATGCCCGGATTGAATGGTGCCCAGCTGCTTGATGAATGTCGTCGCATCGCTCCGCTGAAGCCGTTTGTATTATGTTCCGGTCAACTCAGTCACGAGAGTATGGCCGCTGCCAAAGCTGACGCGTGCTGCGCCAAACCGTTCGACTTGAAGACTCTGACCGAGACGATCGAGTCGTTACTCCACGTTTAGATCCGGGTGTGAAATCCGGGTGCAGAATGACGTTTTACGGGACGGCTGGACCTGTCTGAGTGATGATCGTTCGAGAAATTACTGCCTGATCTTCCACCGTCTTTCCCGCGCAGGCGGGAATCCATTGAATCGGATTGGCTTTTTGATGCAGGGAAAGACGTTGAGCGTTAATACGCTTCGAGTGGGTCCCCGCGTCCGCGGGGAAGACGGCCATCGGCCGTCAATCGAGTCGTCATGAGCGGATCTTCCACCGTCTTTCCCGCGCAGGCGGGAATCCATTGAGTCGGATTGGCTTTTTGATGCAGGGAAAGTCGTTGAGCGTTCATACGCTTCGAGTGGGTCCCCGCGTTCGCGGGGAAGACGGCCATAGACCGTCAATTGAGTCGGCCTTTACCATCAGACTCCATGAGCGGAGATTCGACGCTAATTGATCGAACGATCCCAAGCCGCCGAGCGTGATGTGACTTGGCGATGCTACTAGCCGAAGCTGCTTTACTCTGTTGTGGTATCTTCGCCAGCCGTGGGGACTTTCGCATCTTTGGGCGAATCGTCTTTTTTGGCATCAGTCGCAAGAATCTTTATTTGTTCCACCTTGGTGACCACCATTTGCGGTTTGCTTCGGTGCTCAACGACTTTGCCACGCACGCGAATTTTCTTGCCGAGGTAGTGCCTGGATGGATCGAGGATTTTCGCCTTGGCAAAGGTTTCCAGGTGATCGCTCTTGATGATGACCGTGAAATTCTTTTTGTCCCGATAGTTCTTCAGCGAATTCAGGAAACAGATTTTCTTGTCATCAAGAAGCTTGCCATTTTTGACGACGAACTCTACAGCCACGACTTTGCCGACGTGTTTCGAAATGTCTTCCAGTTTGACAAGTTGCGGTTTGGCTACGGTCTCTGGTTTCTGCCCGGCGGAGTCTGCAGTATCTTCTTTCGCTTCTGTTGCGGCTTGCTGCGCGAATAAGCTGCCATTCATCAAAGCGGCTGAAGCAAGAAGAGCCAGAATTAGAGATGAAAGTTGGCGTCGCATAATCGTGGCTCCTGAACGAACGGTGATTGGCAAAAGCAGTCTGCGTTCAAGCTAATGAAAGATGCAGCGTTCGGCAATCAGGTACTTCGTCAGTTCATCGCACTATGACGGAGGCGTGGCAGAAAACGCCAGTCGGACAAGTTGCACGCATCAGGCAATTTGGACGCATGGGAGCTGCCGTGGTCAGGTGGTGCTGCCAGGCGGAAGCGATGACTCCGGACAGAAGATGAATCCGGACAGAAGCCAGTTCGCCCGTTTAGAAACGGTGACCCGGTTTTGGGCCGCCCATCGTCATGGTGAGAATCTCGGTGCCATCTTCAGTCATCAGGATTGTATGCTCGAACTGTGCGCTTATCAGGCCATCTTTCGTTCGGACGGTCCAGCCATCGCCTCGATCAAGAACTGTTTCACGAGTGCCAAGATTGATCATCGGCTCGACCGTAAAACACATGCCGGGATGAATGCGGTCAATGTGAGCCTGTCGGTTTGGATAGTGGGGAATCGACGGTTCCTGGTGAAAGCGTCGCCCGATTCCGTGGCCGACGTACTCTCTGACGACTCCGTAGCCGTACTTGTTCGCTTCGGAAATGATCGCACGGCCAATCTCCGCGACTCGACACCCAGGCGTCAACGCGTCTATCGCAAGGTACATCGAATCCAGTGCGCACTGAGTCACCGAGCGGGCTTCATCGCTGACATTTCCAATCAGGAAGGTCTCCGACTGATCCCCAAGCCAACCATTCACGATCGAAGTGATATCAACATTGACGATGTCACCGTCCTGGATCTCATAGTCTCCCGGAATACCGTGACAGACGACTTCGTTCACACTGGTGCAGCAACTTTTCGGAAAGCCCTGGTAGCCAAGGCAAGCTGGGCGGTGATGATGATCGAGTGTGTATTCGCTGACGAGCGAGTCGATCTCCGACGTCAGTACGCCGGCCTTTACGTGGGGGCGGATGAAATCCATGAGCTGGGCGTTAAACTTGCACGCTTCGCGCATCGAATCCCGTTCGCATTCGACAAGATACAGCTCCCTTTTACCACGCAGCATAGAAATCGAATCCAATTCGAAAAAATAAGCGACCCGGAAAGGTCGCGTGATAAGTCACCCAACATCGTTTGTGCTTCCTGAATTTTACTAGCGTCTTCAACGACCGCCATGCTTCATTTTGGGCAGAATCTGTAAATTTCCGATTGCCCCCATACCCTTTGCCGGTTTTTTGTGTCGTAAGTAGAATCGGGGCTCTGACGCTTGCTTAGAATCTCGCAAGTCTCTCTTGTTTATTTCCTTACAGTCAGTCGCTATGCCAAGATATAACCCCGCCGAGATAGAACCAAAATGGCAAAAATATTGGGACGAGAACAAGACGTTCGCGGCTCCAAAATTACCCCAAAGCGGGGGGAAGCTCTACGCGCTCGACATGTTCCCCTATCCGAGTGGTGATGGACTACATGTTGGCCACCCCGAGGGTTACACGGCGACGGACATCGTTTGTCGCTTTGCGCGGATGCAGGGGAAAAGCGTCATGCACCCCATGGGATTTGACGCATTCGGCCTGCCGGCTGAAGAGCACGCGATCAAAACCGGGACGCACCCTCGCGTGCAAACGGAAAAGAACATCGACAACTTTCGTCGCCAGCTGAAAATGCTTGGCTTCAGTTACGACTGGGATCGGGAGTTGGCAACGACAGATGAAGACTATGTTCGCTGGACGCAGTGGATCTTCACTCAGCTCTACGATACCTGGTACGACGCGGACGCTGGCAAGGGCCGCCCGATTTCTGAACTGCCGATCCCCGACGATATCGCCGCAGCCGGAGATACCGCCGTCTATGAGTATCAGGCGGAACATCGGCTGGCGTACCAGTCGGAAGCGCCCGTCAACTGGTGCCCGGCGTTGGGAACCGTCCTGGCAAACGAAGAAGTCAAAGACGGGCTCAGCGAGCGCGGCAACCATCCGGTCGAGAGGCGACCGCTTCGTCAGTGGATGCTGAGAATTACGGCTTATGCAGACCGGCTGGAGTCCGACCTTGAAGGCCTGGACTGGTCCGATGGCATCAAGCTTCTGCAGCGGAACTGGATTGGCAGGAGCGAAGGCGCCGAAGTCGACTTTTTCCTTGGCAGCGCGGAAGAGTTCGAAGCGTGGAAAGTCGCGAGAGCCAAATCAAAGTTTCCCCGCAAGCCAGCCGACGATGTCCTTCGCGTTTATACCACGCGTCCGGACACATTGTTCGGTGCGACCTACATGGTTATTGCGCCGGAACATCCGCTGGCTGATCAGCTGACCGTGGCTGACCAAAAAGACGCCGTCGCCAAATATCAGGCGGCCGCTGCGGCGAAGAGCGATCTGGAACGTACCGAACTGGCGAAAGAGAAAACTGGCGTCTTTACCGGATCGTACGCGCTCAACCCGGTGAACGGAGAACCGGTTCCCGTCTGGATGGCCGACTATGTCCTGTCAACGTACGGCACGGGAGCCATCATGGCGGTGCCGGCTCATGATGATCGCGACTTTGAATTTGCGACCGAGTTCAATATTCCAATCATCGCCGTCGTCGATCCCGGCGACAAAAAGGGAAAAGCCGGCGACATTGACCGGGACGCGGTGCTGGCAGGAAAGCAGTGCTCGACCATCAACGGCGTTGCGATTAATTCCGGCAAATACGACGGCATGGCGACTGGCGAATTCAAATCCAGAATCGCGGCGGATCTCGACGAATCTGGATGCGGCAAAGCGGCAGTGAATTATAAGCTTCGCGATTGGCTCTTCAGCCGCCAGCGATTTTGGGGCGAGCCGTTTCCGATTATGCACGAGATTAACGATGCCGGTGAACGCACGGGTGTCATGCGAGCCGTTGCCGAATCGGAGCTGCCGGTCAAACTGCCGGTGCTGGACGATTTCAAACCGCATGGTCGGCCCGAACCGCCGCTCGACAAAGCGCCCGATGAGTGGCTTTATCCTGTCATCGACGGCAAAAAGTACAAACGCGAAACGAACACAATGCCGCAGTGGGCTGGGTCGTGCTGGTACTACCTTCGTTTCCTCGACCCGAAGAATGACAAGGCTGCGATCGATCCCGAGATCGAAAAGGCGTGGATGCCCGTCGACCTCTACGTTGGCGGAGCCGAGCATGCGGTACTCCACCTGCTGTACGCGAGGTTCTGGCACAAGGTGCTTTACGACCGCGGTCACGTGACGACGAAGGAGCCGTTTCAGAAGCTCGTCAATCAGGGCATGATTCTTGGCGAAGTCGAAATCAATGGTTTCAAAGACGGTGAGGGAAACTGGGTTCCTTCGAACAAGGTCACAACGGACGAGAAGCGTCAGTATGTTCACAAGGAATCAAGGCAACCGCTGGAGCAGGTTCGCATTGATCCGGACGACGCCGAAAAGAAAAGCAGCTCGTTTGTTCTGAAGGCGGACAATTCGATCACGCTCGACAGCCGGGCAAACAAGATGTCCAAAAGCCGGGGCAACGTTGTGAATCCGGACCACGTTGTTGAAGACTACGGCGCGGATTCGTTGCGGCTGTACGAGATGTTCATGGGCCCGCTGGAAGCTACCAAGCCGTGGAGTATGGACGGCGTGAATGGTGTGTTTGGTTTCCTTGGTCGGGTCTGGCGAATGATGGTCGACAACGATGCGGAAACGCTCGTGATCAATCCGGCAATCAATGGCGAAACCCCATCGGAAGATGATCTTCGCATGTTGCACAAGACGATTGCGGCTGTGACGAACGACACCGCGAATATGCAGTTCAACACAGCCATTTCACGGATGATGGAGTTTACGAACTACTTCACCAAGAAAAAATCGCGGCCTCGCGCTGCTGTCGAGCCGCTGATTTTGCTTCTCGCGCCTTATGCACCGCATCTTTGCGAAGAACTCTGGCGGTTGTTCGGTCATGAGGACACGTTGGCTTATGAGCCGTGGCCGGCGTATGACGAGTCGCTATTAAAGGAAGATACGGTCGAAGTCCCGGTTCAGATCAATGGCAAGGTGCGTTCCAAAGTGAAGGTCGCATCCGGTCTTGGGAAAGATGATTTGTTGGCAGCGGCACTCGCCGATGAAAAAGTACAATCGCATCTCGAAGGTATGCAGCTGATTAAGCAGATCGCGATCCCTGATCGTATGGTGAATCTCGTCGTAAAGCCGGCATAGCGCGTCGGAACAGTCCATCACGAAATCCACCTTCCCGCAAGCTGGGGGTGGAGATGGCATTGCCGCGAACGGCGCCGGCTCACTCGCAAAACTTCGCGACCTTTAATGTTTTTTCATTCCCCAATGTGATCGCCACGAAAGTGCGCACCTCCACGATCCGACGCGGAATCGCTTCTCTCACCGTGAAAATTGGTTGTCTTTTCTTGCCGCACCTGTTTCGCGTGGTACGTTTTGCCCGACCCACAAACTCGGGCGTCACAAACGCCCTCTTCGGTCCCGCCGAATGCGAGAATAGCCATGAACAAATTCAAAATTGACACCGGTTCTCAGGACGTTCAATCCCCGAAATCGTTATCGACAATGCCAAAGGCTCTGCGACGTGGCAGCGTACTTTGCATTTTTGAGAACGTGGAAACAGGAACGCGAATTGAATCGGCGATGGCATCGGAGCATTTCGCGGTTCTGCGAGCCAGGCATGGCATGCACGCTTACTGGTTGGCTCTTAATTCGAAACCCGACTTGATTATCACCGACGCAACCGACGCCGAGTCGACGTTCCTTCTCGACTGCCTCGCCCGCAACGCAAAAACCAATGTGATTCCAGTCATTGGTTTGATTGATCCGGTGCAGGAGCAAATTGCCGATACGCCGCTGAATCGCTTTTCTGCAGCGGTCCGTATCGACGCGTCGCCAGTCGAATTGCGTGAAGTCGCCGATCAGTTGATCGAAGTGAATTCGCATCCGGATGAGATCAGAGAAATGCCGTCGCGTCAGCCCGTTCCGGTTCGAGATGGAGTCACCGAGAATGTGGACGCAATCTTCTCGGAGATCGGTCACGCAGCGGCTCGCCGCCCGAACATCGCGCCGTACATCGGCGGCGGCTCGGTCACATCCGAAACGATTGGCACGAATCTGTAGCGAGCCTCCGTGCCTGCTCCACGGTCCTTGCCCTCGTATTGATTCCAATATTGCTTGATCGGTTTCAGGCGAACCGGCTGCGTAAGCTGCCGGGTGGGAACTGCTCACGAACTCTGGATTTGCAAGCCGACGATGAGCCTGGATAACGTACCCTCACTGCAAGCCATTCCATACCGCACACCCGGCAGCTTACGCAGCCGGCTCGCTAACGAGCGACCAACAGCTGCCGCACTGAAAGGGGACACTGGCGAGCCGGCGAGGAAACCTATCTAATACCGCGTTGAGCAAATCTACAGCACACTGAGCCGCCGAGCATGAACCTGCTTTCTCTTTTCGACTTGGAAATTTCCGATCTCGACGAGATCCTCCAAAACGCGATCGCTCTCAAAGCGACTCCCCTGGACTGGAACCGCCCGCCGAAATATGCCGGCAGCGTCATGGGGCTGCTCTTTGAGAAATCGTCACTGCGAACACGCGTCAGCTTCGAAGCCGCGATTGCCCACTTCGGCGGCAGCGCAATTTTTCTCGGTCAGGAAGCCGGCTGGGGTAAACGCGAAACCATCGCCGACTTTGGCCGGGTCCTCAGTCAGTATCTCGACGTGCTCGTCTTTCGCGGCAAAGATCATACGCAGCTGGTCGAACTCGCCGGCCACTGCTCCTGCCCGGTGATCAACGGGCTCACGGATATTTACCATCCGTGTCAGGCGCTCGCCGACATTTTGACTATTCGCGAAAATACCACGGATCTCGATCGCCCAATCCGGGTCGCCTATGTCGGCGACTGCAACAATGTTTCGCGGAGTCTCGCGATCTGCTGTGCGATGATGGGGATTGAGCTGAGAATCGGTTGCCCGGAGGGGTATCAGTTCTCACCGGACTTTGCGGCAGGGCTTTCGTCGAAGATTCCGAACGCGACATTGCCAGAAATCACAAGCGATCCGAAGGCTGCCGTTGAAAACGCCGATGCGGTGTACACGGATGTGTGGACGAGCATGGGGCAGGAAAAGGAAGAGAAGCAGCGACGAAATGATTTCGCATCGTTCCAGGTAAATGCGGAGCTGATGTCGTTGGCGAGTCCGAATGCCAGCTTCCTGCATTGCTTGCCGGCGAAGCGTGGGGTCGAAGTCACCGATGAGGTGCTCGATGGCCCGCAGAGCGCCGTCGTCCAACAAGCCGGGAATCGCATGCATGCTCAAAAAGCGGTTCTCGATTTCCTGCTGACCAAAGCAACAGTTGCTTAGAAGATATTTCAACCTGAATCCGGAAGTTTGTAGTACCGCCTTTCGGCCCTGTAGGCCAATACTGCTCAATCCAGTTTTTCATTGGTAAGGATCGTTCGATCAATTAGTGTCGAATCTCCGTTCATGACGACTCTCCGTTCATGACGAATCTCCGTTCATGACGAATCAATTGACGGCCTATGGCCGTCTTCCCCGCGAACGCGGGGACCCACTCGAAGCGTATGAACGCTCAATGTCTTTCCCTTCATCAAAAAGCCAATCCGATTCAATGGATTCCCGCCTGCGCGGGAAAGACGGAGGAAGATC
>CALHZT010000282.1 GCA_938040995.1 uncultured Pirellulaceae bacterium
GTCCATCGTACGTCGGTTCGCGCCGCTTACTCCGGCCAACCTCTTCGTAGAAGTTCGCGCAACCGTTCATCAAGATCGGTGTCGCCATTGATCGTCGACAGTCCCTGGTAGACCATCATGTCGATATCATTCGGAATTAAATGAACGCTGCCGTCGCCGTACACCGCGTCGACTCCAGCCGGATGAAAGCTGTTCGGCCGATGCGGCTCGGCACAAACCTCTGCTTCCGAGTCGGTATTCGGACAGCGGATCCGGGTGTTTGGAAGAATGTCGTAATACGTTTGATTGTGCCAGCCAATCCCGCGACTGGTTTCGCCTGAGTCGTGATTTTTGGCTTTCCTGCCCCATACTTCCGAGACGAAGGATGTTTTCGACAAACCGTCCCGAATTTTTCGAAACTGGGTATTCGAGTCGTTGTAAAAAGCTCCCAGATGCTGACAGCAATCGTGTCCATTGCACATCACGCCGGGGTCAAAAAACGGATCGCTGTGGCGAAACGCGCCGGCCACCGCAAAGTAGTGAATGACTCTCGAACGATGCCGTTCCGTCAGAAAATCCTCGACGCGAGTGAGACCGTCATACGGATCGCTCGGGCATTGATAAAACGGCATCTCCATCTGAAGAACGCTCACGTTTCCGTCATCTTGAACTTGCCATTCGGTGTCAAAATTCAGGAGATCGTAGGCGGCTTGTTCTTCAAGGTATGGCAGGATGTGCGTTCCCCATTTGCCAACGTTGACGCCCCAGCCGCAATGAAAATATCCCTGTCCGCCCATATTGGCATTCGAACCAGTACCGTGATCTTCGGCTGCCGGTAGATGACCATTTGCGTTTTCGAACAACAAAAGTGCCATCCCAATTTGTTTGAGATGGTTGGCGCACGTCAATCGTCGTGCCGATTCTCTGGCCGACTGGACAGCTGGCAAGAGGAGCGCGACAAGAATACCAATAATCGCGATGACGACAAGCAATTCCACCAAAGTGAATGCCAGCCGTTGGACGCCAGATCGAGGATTGTGGGCGACGAGCATCATTACGCCTTCGATTGCCTGAAACATGCCACCAGAATTCGTAGTGAGACTATTGTACCAAATCCAGATTCGCAGAAAAACGCGAGGCCGGCTATTGCCGGGTGAATAGTACGATGGACGTCCTCGTCCGTCGAATAGAGCACAAGAATGCAGCACAGACCGACGGACGTGGACGTCCATCGTACGTCGGGTACTGGCCAACTTGCTAACGGTTAATCATCAGCGATGGTCCTTCATCGGCCTTCGCCCACAACTCCGCTAGCGCCATCTGCGCACAACGCTCCTGAAACTGAGCCGCCGTGTCACCTTCGCACTGGAGAATGGTGGGCAATAAAACGTACGATGGACGTCTTCGTCCGTCGAATCGAGCACAAAAGTACAACACTGACCGACGGACGTGGACGTCCATCGTACGTCGGGTACTGGCCAACTTGCTAACGGTTGATCATCAGCGATGGTCCTTCATCGGCCTTCGCCCAGAACTCCGCTAGCGCCATCTGCGCGCAACGCTCCTGAAACTGCGCCGCTGTATCACCTTCACCCTCATACACAGCCCGAAACTGCTGATCAATCCGATCAGGCAAAATACGCGCCGCAATTTGCGTTCGAGCCTCTTCTTCAAGTGGGCCCAGGCAGATCGCGCGATCGATTCGTCCCGGCCGCGACGACCGCCGCTGGTCAGGCCGACCGAGGGCAGGGTCAATCTTGTCCGGATGGTTCGTGGTGATCGCAAGAAACAGTCCGTTACTGCGCTGGATTCCGTCGAGACAGTTCAGGAAGCAGTCGAAAGTGAGGCTTTGCTGCTCCTTCGAAACAACATTCTCGCGACCATGAAACACCGCGTCGATATCTTCGATGACGGCCATGCAGGGTACTTCGCTCAACATGTTCGACCAAGCGACTTGCAGCTCTTCGTTGAACATACTGCCGAGGTCGAAGATGAATACGGGCAAGTCGAGATCTTCTGCGATCGCGCGAATGAGCGCTGTCTTACCCGTGCCCGGTGGTCCGTAAAGCAATACGCCTCGCCGCCAGGGGATGTTGCGGCCGCGGTACCACTCCTCGTTGGAACGCCAGAATCGCGCCTCTTCAACCAGCCGAAGTGAATCGGCATTCAGTGCCAGATCGTCCAGCGGCGAGCCGGATCGTGATTCTTCGCTGCCAAGATCGTCGAAATCGAAGGCAATCGGTCGATGATGGCGACAGGCTCGCGTATCCGTTCCGGATGATGGTGATGATGCACGACTTCCCGACTGGAAACGTCCCATTGGCTTGCCAGCCGTACCAAAAATGTAACGAACGTAATGGCGACGTTGTTGACTCGTTTGCGGCTGTCCGTCCTCATCAAAACCAACCATCGATCGGTTGTAGAAATCTGCGGAATCCGCGACCAGCTCGTCAGCCTTGAACAGACCGCGAGGAAAGGTGATCGTCAGTGAATTGTTGTCATAGTCACGCGCCGTCACGCCACTTTCAACGTCCTCACCGTTGCTTTTTGTTGACTTGGCAACCCAGATTGGTCGCCAACCTTGCCAAAACAGGCGGCCACCGTTCCCGATGACTTCCATCGAGACCAGTTGCGTTCGATTGAGCGAACGGACTCGCATCAGCCAGGCCGTGTACAGTCGCGGGCCGTACTTCGATGCCTCGAAGTGATTGCGGAGGTAGAGCTGCATGGCGTCGGACTGGTAGCCCTTCACCGTGATCGTGATAATCAACCAACTCATGATGTACTGGGAGAGGCTGCGAACGTAACTCCAACCGCTGGCAATCAAACCAGCCGCCGCAGCGCCTCCAGCGAATAACCAGGGTGTGTTCATAATTCCATATAGGGAGAAAACAAAGAATCCGAATTGGCGAGAGTCGCCAGATGTGAGAAGGACAGGGCAGGCGGAAACAGGTTCGCGCCGCGACTGACGATCGTGGAGAAACCGCGAAAGACACGAAATACGCGAAAGGCGAAGCGGCGATCATCAAAAGCCAATAGAACGCGAGTGGCAAATCGATCAACCAACGGCGTGCGAATTCTGCGAGCGATTTTTCGCATATTTCGTTTCTTTCGCGGTTCTTCATCAGTCGTTCATAAAAATCCCCCAGTTTGAACGCAGGTTTGCGTGGTGGCTTTCGTCTTTAAAGAAGACCATCAAAATTCCGGGCCGTAAGAACGGCCTGGCGACTCAGCCGACCTTGGAGACAGATATGTTGAACCACCTTTTTTCATTGGTTACTGCCCCCAAATCTTCGCGCTCTGGTGGATGCGGAGGCGAAGCCAGTCGACTGGATATTGGCTCAATTGAATCGCTCGAATCGCGGAAAATGTTGGCCGGTGACGTAGATGTATTCCTCAATTCAGCGGGCGATGTTCGCATCATCGGCGACAATGCGGCGAATCAGGTTGGCGTCTATCGAACACCGACCAACCTGCTGCTGGTCCAGGGACAAAATGGAACGACAATTACGCACAATGGGATTACCAGCAACATGCTTTTTCTGGATGCGATGAACTCCACCGGCGAGGTTCGCCGCAATGTAACGGTCGATTTGAATGACGGTTTTGACTATCTCGACATCGACGGTGTGAATATCGCTGGCAACTTGCGAGTCCAGATGGATGGCGGCCAGGACGCCTTTGATTTCCGAAATAGCATCGTCTCGAAGAACGCGACAATCAATGGAGGCGGCGGTCTCGATGGGGACGAGATCAATATGCAAGCGAGCTCCGTTATCGGGAACCTGCGGATTAACATGGGAGCAGGCACATCGCCCGGCGGATTCGGAGTTGAGGCAACGACTCTCAATCAAGTCTACGTTGGCCGAAACTTGAGTATCGTCGGTTCTGCCAACCATCAGACGATCCAGGCCGCCAATCTGATCGTGGAAGGAAACACCCGGATGAACACGGGTTCAGGGTCGGACTATGTTCGACTGGAAAATAGCTACCTGGCTGGACGGCTGAATGTTGTCGCTGGATCAGGTAACGACTACGTCGGTATTGGCGCATCGGTGTTTGATGAGGTTGTAAACGTCAACATGGGAAGTGGTAACGATGTGTTACAAGAACTCTCCTCGGTGACGTACCACAGTGCGGCTCGCTACAATGGCGGCAGTGGCGAGGACGACGTCACTCGTCGATTTGGGACCAGCAATACGCGCTCTGATGTTCGATTCGAGCTATTCATCGACATTTTTTAGACATGCGACAGCCGACGATTCGCCGCCTTGTTGTTCCGCCACCGTAGCGCCTGCCTTCCGGCGTTAGAACTTGCAGAGCGTATGCCACAAAGAGCGTTGCACGGCAAGTTTGGCAATCACAATTCGTTCACTCTGGCCGAGAAGACATACTGCTGGTGACAGATTCGCGCTGTCAAAGGTGATCTCTGGAAGAAACCGCGAAAGAAACGAAATACGCGAAAGGCGAAGTGGTGATGATTAACAGCCATGAAGCCGCAAAACGATTCAAAACAACAGGATGCATTCGATATCTACGAGATCTACGAGATTTACGAGATTTACGAGATTCTTTTCGCATTTTTCGCGTCTTTCGCGGTTCATCGACTGCCGGCGCAGAAGCAATAAACCAGTCGACTAACCGCGACATCTGCCGAAAATCGCTGTTCGCTGATGGAATAGAAAAATGCCCGAAACAAGCATCAATGCGAAGGAACGAATAGAAGCACACACGGATGTACGCAACGAATCATCATTCAAGCTCCCGGGAACATACCTCACAGGCTGCCTCTCGCAGGCTGCCGTACTTCGCTATGACCTGATTTTGTCATGTTTCAGATGAAAAGACAATTGCCAACTACTGCGGCTCGGACGGAGCCTCGCCCTCCCGAAGTCGCGTGAGCTTCATGTTGCGAAATTCGGCTCGGGTTTCGTAGCAGCAAATGCCTAACGGTCGGGACAGGTCGACTTCGGTACGAACGCTGATCTTGCGACCGTCGACGGTCAAGTCAACAAGGTGGAACTGGTCAATCCACGCGTCAATCTTGCCTTCGGTGACGCGAATACGAATTTTGTACCACTGTCCCTTTTTAAATTTGCGAAAGTCGCACGTTTCATTTTCGGAGGCATCGTAATCGTCGATACAGGACAGCCCACAAAGTCCGCCGCCCCAGCCACCAACGATGTACGTCACGTGTGAGTCGCCATAGGGAAAGGTCAGACCACAGAAAAAGTCGTTCCCTTCGACTCGACGGGCTTCGAGCTCAATTTCATAGTCGCTGGTCGGAATCTTTGATGCGTCTTTCCAGGTGACGCCCGTGATCGACGATCCCATGCCCAGCGAAAGCACGCCGTCTTTGAGGGTCACGTCGCTCTCACCGCCGAAGTTGGTTTTCTTCCATGCCGACAAGTCGTTGCCTTTAAGAAGCTCGACTGCTTTTGACTTCTCTTCCTTGGCGACTGGTTTGGATTCTGGCTGAGTGGCAGTTTCCTGGGCAAAGGATTCGCCACTACAAGCAATCGAAATTAGTAGCAGCGCGACGACACAGGCTGTCGTTTCGACGAGACGTGCAACGAGTGCACGTTTCCGGCTGAAGCCGGTACTACGAACAGGCGAATACGCGCGTTGGAGATTTCTGAAGAGCATTGCAACCTGCCATTTCGACGAACACGTGAAAGAGTACGACTGTCGGCATAGTTTAACGCTTAAATCCGTCGTAGAGAAATCCGAGGATGGTGCCCATGGTTAGCGGCTTGACGCGTTTGCCGCTGCCAGCCGAGTTTTCGTCGAGCTTCACGGACGAGGGCGAGGCGAAAAGAACGCGATAGACGAGGGAGAAGACAAGAATGGCAATGGTCGCCGCGATGGCACCCGACGTGGTTAGTGAATCCTGCTGTCGGGCTACCCAGACACCGCCGATGCACGCGATGGTCAGTACGCGATTCCAGTTTCGATTGCGAGATATTTCCTGCGGTGTGTAATCGAGGTGATCATTCATGAAGTGACGTAGGCCAATGCGGGGATAACGCCGCGTTGTGCAGGCAATAGCTGTAGTGGACGAGGCAACGAGTCCTAGTGGAGGAGGCGACGAGTCCGTTCCGCAATCGGCTTTCCATGGGACTCGTAGCCTCGTCCACTACCCTTGAAACATCCGGGAAATATCCGGCAGTTTCAGAAGGTCAAAGTGTGTACACCAACCTTCCAAATTTTCACTTTTCATTTGTCACTTGTCATTTTTCACTAACGCAGCGAGGCTGTTTGGCTCCAAATAATAAACATACTTTGCGCCCGCGGCCGGCACATTCCGCGCGACGGCAGGCTAAAGCCTGTACACCAACTTACTCGGCCGCCTTTCCAAAATTCTCACCGGCGTAGGTTGCGAGCGACGAGACGCTGGGTTCGTGCATGAACACGGCCATCGGTAACGCCATGTCCAGTTTGGATTCGATCTTGTTTTTGAGTTCGATCGCCATCAGTGAATCGAGTCCCATGCTGCCGAGCGGTTGCACAATGTCGATATCCGATGGTTCCATGCCCATGATGTTGGCGAGCTCGCCGGCAAGGTACTCCGTCATCTTTTCGATTCGCGCGGGGACTTCCATCGACCCAAGCGACTCGCGGAACGCGCGATCTTCCTGACTGTCGCTACCGCCACTCAAATCGACTCCTTCCGCCATATCCTTGAGCAGCGGCGGGACCTTTCCGCTGGCTCCCATCGCCGAACGAAGCATGTTCGCCCACTGGACGGACATCACGGCCGTGTTGGAATTGGCACCACCGATCAATTCGCCCATCAGATCCAGCGCCTGCTGGCTTGGCAACATCCCCATCCCACGACTGGCCATCTGTTCTTCAAGATTCGCATCAGCAGCCATGCCGGAACTTGCCCACGGGCCCCAATTGATACTCGTCGCCGGCAAACCAGCCGCGCGTCGCTGCTGGGCGAGCGCGTCGAGGTACGCATTGCCTGCTGCGTAGTTACACTGGCCCGGCGAGCCAAGCAGGCAAGCGATCGACGAGAACATGACAAACATCTCGAGTGGTTGATCAAGCGTCGCCGCGTGCAGGTTCCACGTTCCGTTGACTTTGGGACCGAGTGGTTTATTAAACTGCTCAAGCTCCATGTCGAAAATGACACCGTCGTCGAGCACACCCGCGGCATGAATCACGCCCTTGAGCGGTGGGCCTTCCAGTCCGCCAATGGCGGTCTTAAGCGAGGCCAAGTCCATCACGTCGCCCTGCACCGCGATCACTTTCGATCCGTGCTCCTCGACAGACTTCATGGTTTTCTGGACTTCGTCGCTCGGAGCGCGTCGCGACATCAGGGCGATCTGCCCTGCCCCACGCTCCGCCAACCAGTCCGCGACTTGTAAACCCAACGCACCGAGACCACCGGTGATCAGATACGTTCCATCTTTGGCGACGCTAAACTTTGTGGAAGCTTCCTCTCCACCCGCGGCCGATTCGACGGGAACATCTGTCGCAACGACGACTTTGCCGATGTTCTTCCGCTGCGCCATGTACCGGTACGCGTCGATCGTTTGCGATGACGTGAATCGCGTGAAAGGAAGGGCTTCGTACGTGCCGTCGGCGAAGTGCTTCATCATCTCTTCGTACAAGCCGCGAATATAATCAGGCCGCTGACGCAGCATACGGTCGAGGTCGATCGCGAAATACGAAAGGTTATCCTGGAACGGCAAGAGACCAATCATCGAGTTGGAATAGATATCCGTTTTGCCAATCTCGAGGAATCGCCCGTAGGCTCGCAAGACGCCAAGGCTTTCCGTGATCGCATCGCCTGGTAGCGAGTTGAGTACCACATCAACGCCTTCGCGATTCGTGATC
Source organism: uncultured Pirellulaceae bacterium (assembly GCA_938040995.1). Classification (GTDB taxonomy): domain Bacteria; phylum Planctomycetota; class Planctomycetia; order Pirellulales; family Pirellulaceae; genus CALHZT01. Next base: position 7,825 of record CALHZT010000282.1, read on the forward strand.
TCGCGAATTTGGTCAGCGAACTCAAGTGTTCGCGAATTCATCACATGATGCACGCCGAGTGACTTGAGGAAGTCGCGTTTTTCATCGCTACCCGCGGTGGCGAAAATTTCCGCGCCAATGTGTTTTGCAATCTGAATCGCCGCAAGTCCGACTCCGCCCGCACCCGCGTGAATCAGGATCCGCTCGCCTTTTTGCAGTTGAGCCAGCCGACACATTCCGTAGTAAGCCGTCAGGAAGGTGATTGGAATCGTGCTGGCTTCTTCAAAGTCGATATTCGACGGCTTCTTCACCATCGCGTAGTCAGCCGTCACCGCATGAGACGCAAAACTGTACGGCACGACGCCCATGACTTCGTCACCGACCGCAAAATCGGTCACGCCTTCGCCCAGCGATGTCACCACACCGGCGGCTTCGATTCCCATTGGCACGATGACATCCGTAATGCCCGGGTACAGCCCCAAAGCTTTGAGCACGTCACTAAAATTCAATCCCGTCGCGCGAATGGCGACTTCGATCTGCCCCTTGGCAGGCTCTGGCCGATCAAACGGTTCGTATTTGAGCGCGTCAAAGCTGCCGGGTGCTGTGATCCGCAAGCGGAACGGCGAACTGCCCGGCACAAACATGCCGTCGCCTTCGACCGCATCGCCAGCAGCAACCGCCGATTCCGCCAACCGAGCCACAAAGCGCGTTGGTTTGCCATCGACCATTCGATACGCAATTTGATTTTCTGCAGGCTTCGTCACGATATCGTGAACCAGGCGGACGGCCTGGTCTGCCAGACTCGCCGTCGGATCGAGATCGACCAGCCGGCATCCCGTTTCCGGATGCTCCATCGCCGCGACTCGACCAAAACCCCAAAGCGTCGCACGACTGGCGACAACATCATCCGTCTTCGCGACGGCAACCGCATTGCCTGTCACCAACCACAATTGCGGCGGCTGCCGGTCGGTGATTCGTGCCGCCTGCTGAGTCAGACGCAAAGACGATGTCAAAATCAGATCACGCGACTGCGCCAGCCCCTCTGCGTTGCCCGCACTGTCTGCCGTCGGATCGTTGCAATCGAATGACCAGCAGTGAACCGCTGCCGACACCGGACCATTTTCCGCCGCCGCAGCCAGAAGAGACGCGTAGTCTTCCGCCTCAGTCGGTTGAACCGTGAACCCACCGTCGACCGCAGCAAACTTGCCGCCTGGGCGAACCGTCACGGGCGTTCCACCCGCTGCCGTCACCTGCTCCGCGATGGCGTCGCTCGCCCCGAACTTGTCCGCGAACAACAGGACCTGACCATCCAGCCGCAATTCCGGCGACTGGATCTCTTCACCATCGCCCTGCTCTGCCGGTTGGGACTGTGGTTGCCAATCGACGTGAAATAACCAGTCAGCGGGATCCTGAACCTCGGCGCCACCAATTGCTTTACCGACTCGCTGAACCGTCACCGAATCAAACTCAACGAGGACATTGCCTTTCTCGTCCGTCAGGTAAACCGAAGACACCACCGTCTCGGGACTGGGATGCGACTCCTCCGAAACGCGAACTGCATAGGCAAACATCTTCTCCGTCAGCGGCGCGAGCTTGCGGACTCGCTTCACCTGCATCGGAACGTAAGTGTACGGCGAAAGCGACCCGTCGGCTTGAGGCGGAACCGTACCGGCAACGCACTGCATCAACGCGTCACCCAGACACGGATGCACATGGAACTCGCTCAGCCGTTCCTTTACATCATCGTTTAACTGAATCTCGGCCAGCGATTCCGTATCCGTTCGGAACACATCGCCCAGCACCTGGAACGAATCTCCATAAACGAGATTCCTCGCTGCCATGAATTCATAGAACTCATCCCGAGTCGTACTACCGGTGACTCGTGCCTTTACCGCATCCAGATCTACCGCGTCGGGAGCCGGCGTTCCCGCCATTGATTCCTGATGAACCATCGACCCGGTCACATGCAATTGCCACTTCGGGTCGGCTTCCTGGGTATCTCCACTCACGCTGTAAGTGTCAAACGTACTGCGGCCTCCCATCTCGGGCGCCGCGGTTGTCTGCACCAGCCGAAAACCTTCCATCGGCAGGAACATCGCCGCCTGGATCGCAACATTTTCAAGACCATGTTGCCCTTCGCCAAACTGCAAATTCGCAATCGCGAGCCCCTGCTCTATATAACCTGCCGCCGGGACAACGATCGAACCCTGCACCTGATGATCTTTCAGGAACTTCGGATTGTCGCCAGAGAATCGACCTTCGTACAAATGCGACTCGAACGCAGTCGGAAACTTCGAGCCCAACATTGGGTGCAGCGACGGACCACGACCACCGGACCGAATCTGATTCTTGTCCGTATCCACGACCCAGTACGACTGGCGATCGAATGGGTAGTGCGGCAAGTCGACTCGCTGGCGAGTCCACGGTTCATCGAAGGCTTTCCAGTTGACTCGGAAGCCAAGCACAAAAATCTCAGCCGCCGACGTCAGCAGCGTCGCAAAGTCGTCGCGGCCCTTTCGCAGGCTCGGCAGCCACGCCGCCTCACTGTCAGGAATGCATCGACGCCCCATGCCGAGGAGGCTGGCCGACGGGCCAATCTCGACAAACGCGTGAACGCCGGCTTCCTGAATCGCATCCATGCTGTTGGCGAATTCAACACAATTGCGAATATGATCCCGCCAGTAAGCCGCGTCAAACTCGGCAGTCTCAATGATCGTGCCGGTGCGATTTGCCACGATCGGAATCGTCGGCCGGGCAAACTCAATCGTTGCCGCGTATCGCTCAAACTCGTCGAGCATCGGATCCATCAACGGAGAGTGAAACGCGTGGGAAACTTTCAGCCGCTGAGTTCCGACTCCCTGCTTTTCAAACGCCGCAACCACTTCTTCGACCAGCTCGGTTTTTCCGGAGATGACATTATTCTCAGGTCCGTTCGCTGTGGCGACGGCGATCTCTTCACCGTACGACTTGAGAGCCTCTTCAACGGTATCCCTCGGCGCAAAGATGACCGCCATCGTGCCGTTCTGCGGCAACTGTTGCATCAACTCGGCTCGCTTCGCAATCAGCTTCAGCCCATCCTCCAGACTGAAAACGCCAGCGACGCAGGCAGCAACGTATTCGCCTACGCTATGCCCGATCAGAATCCCCGGTTCGATGCCCCACGAACGCCAAAGTCGCGCGAGTGCATATTCCAGCGCGAACAATGCAGGCTGCGTATAAGCCGTCTCGTTGAGCGCGTCATCCGCGAAAATGACATCGAGTAGCGGCTTGTCGCGATACTCTTTCAGAATCTCGGCGCAGCGATCCAGCTCACGCCTGAAAACGGGATGCGCCTCGTAAAGCTTGCGGCCCATTTCCTTGTATTGCGAGCCCTGCCCGGAAAACATAAATGCGACTTTGGGTTTCGTCGCAATGCGGACTTCGCCAGATTTGGCTTTCGGGTTTCGCTTGCCTTCAGCGACAGCGGACAGCGCACCGGCGAACGTCGCCTTGTCGTTCGCAATGATCGCGGCGCGATGATTAAACTTGGCTCGCCCAGTGTTCGAAGAGTAGCAGAAATCAGCGATCTCGCATTCATCAACCGACTCGAGACGCTCCGACAAACGCCGGGCGACTTCACTTAGCGACTGCTCCGATTTCGCGGAGAACGTCAGCACATGTTGCGACCGCTCCGTAGCGGCTGGTGCACTCTTCTTTCTGGCGGCTGGTGTGCCACTCGATGATTCAAGAATCACGTGCGAGTTGGTTCCGCCGAAACCGAACGAGCTAACACCCGCGACAAGGTTGCCTTCCTTCCCTTCCTTCGTTTTCGATTTCCAGTCGAGACTTTTTGTGGGAATTTGCAGGCGCGTACCAGCAAGGTTGATGTTCGGATTGAGCTCTTCGAAACCCGTCTGCCCCGGAATTGTGCCGTTCTTCATCATCAGCAGGACTTTGATCAGGCCCGCAATCCCCGAACACGTCTCCGTATGGCCAATGTTGGCTTTGACAGAGGAAACGTGAACCGGCTGGTCCGAATCCGGTCGCTTCGGGAACAACTTGGTCAGCGACTGGAACTCAATCGGATCGCCCAGTGGAGTCCCCGTGCCATGGGCTTCGATATAACTAATCTGTGACGGTTCGATCCCGGCATTCGACCACGAGGAACGAATACAATCGACTTGCGAAAGACTGTTCGGCGCCGTAATCCCGGACGTGCGCCCGTCCTGATTGATCGCACTGCCGCGAATCACCGCAATCACATTGTCGCCATCGCGAGTCGCATCGGTCAGACGTTTGAGCAAGACGACTCCGCAACCCTCGCCGCGAACGTATCCATTGGCTGACGCATCGAACGGCCGACACTCACCCGTTTGCGAAAGCATGCGAGCCTTGGAGAACGCGATGAGCACTTCCGGAGTCAACACCATGCTGACTCCGCCGACGACTGCCGAATCACACTCGCCGGACCGGAGACTCTGAACAGCAAGATGAGTCGCAACCAGGGCCGAAGAACAAGCCGTATCGACAGCAACGCTTGGCCCGCGCAGATCCATGATGTACGAAACCCGATTCGCCGCGAGACTGAGCGCGTTCCCCGTCCCCATGTACGGGTCAATGTATTCCAGGTAGTTGTCGAACTGATTCGGCAGCTTCGAATAATCGGTGGCTCCGATACCGACGAAGACACCCGTCGATGAACCAGAGATATCGTCCACGGCGAGCCCGGCGTCCTCGAAGGCTTCCCACGTACACTCAAGCATCAGCCGCTGCTGCGGATCCATCTTGATGACTTCGCGAGGCGTGATACCAAAGAACCTGGCATCAAATTCTTTCGCGTTGTCCACGAACGCGCCCCAGCGCACGGACGCTTTGCCGGGCGTGTCGGGATCCTTGTCGTAGTAGCGTTCCACGTCCCATCGCTCGGGCGGAATTTCCGTAACCGCCGTTCGCTGTTCTTCAATCAGTTGCCAGTAGGACTCGGGATCCGGAGCCCCCGGGAAACGGCACGACATTCCAACGACCGCAATTGGTTGCGATACGTTTGGCTTTTGCTGCAGTCGCTTTTCGAGAAGTTGTCGCTGGGCCGGAGACAGGTTTGCCAATCGCTGGGCAACATCAACCATCTATGGTCACTCCAAGTATAATTTTTGCCTGACGCGTCACCTTTGGATATCGACGTTTGCAGGCGTCTGCAATTTGTGATTTTGCGTTGAAAAGTGTCGATCGCTGCTGATCAATTCGACAATCCGTTATCGCTCGCCGCAGATTCAGCCAACAAAATTTCCAATTCAGTTGTTCGCTGAGCGACACCGGAGAGATACCGAGGAACATCCCTTTCCGTAACTCGCCTATTATACGAACTTTGCGCGAAAGGAATAGATTGCCTGCATTGGGCTAAGTCGTGTTAAACAAGGGCTTTATCTCA
>CALHZT010000283.1 GCA_938040995.1 uncultured Pirellulaceae bacterium
GCTATTCCTGCCCAAGCTCTTGCGACTCGCTCGCGCGTGAGATTCCCTCAGCATGGTTTACCCCAACCCAATCCGACGCGACGCAACGCAACCCAACCCGACGAGGCTGTGAGTTTTTGTTTGTAGTACCGCCTTTAGGCGGAAATGAACTGTCTCAAAGGCCAACGATTCCGGCTAAAGCCGGTACTACTAACGTAGCGTTGAATAAAATCACAGCCTCGACGGGTTGGGATGCCAGTTTTTCATTGATTAGTGTATTGATTGGTTGCCTCAGAGGCCTGGTAGATTAGAGGTGCCCGCTTGCGTGAGAATGCTTGCCGGGTTTTCAACCGCGAATGAACGCCAATAAACGCGAATACAAATACTGGTTTCATTTGCATCCATTGGCGTTCATTCGCGGTTCTATTTCGTCTTTGCAATACTAAAAATTGACTTCGACCGAGGCTACATCCTTTCGCCTCTTCGAGGCCGACAGTTGTGTGACTTCAAGACTTGCTCCTCGTGCAAACATGGGTGAACCATTGCGTGCCAAAATGTCGTTTGAGCAGTATTGGGCGATAGCCCGAGCCACCATGCCATGTCTCCCCGCTTTCCGGGCGACTACCGGGACAGCAGCCCGCCCGCCTTGTGGTCCCAGTTCAGCGAATAACGCCGACGTCACAACAACACGACTTGTTTGGCACGACATCAAACCGTACCTTTCCATAGATTTCCATCCCGCACGCACGATCATCCTGAGTGATCCGAACCCACCGCCCTGCTATGACCGAAATTGACCTGCAAGGCTCTGACATTACTGTCGAGCACATCATCCGCAACGCACCGGTAGCTTTTCTTTACGAAGAAGCCATCAAGCATGAGCAGCAATCGACGATATCGGCTCAGGGCGCACTGATCGCCTACTCGGGCACGAAGACCGGGCGTTCGCCAGCGGACAAGCGAGTCGTCGAGCATCCGGATTCGAAGGACGATGTCTGGTGGGGCCCGGTGAACATTCCGATCGATGAAAAGGTGTTCAACATCAATCGGTCCCGCGCCATCGACTATCTGAATACGCGTGAAAAACTTTATTGCGTAGACGCGTTTGCAGGTTGGGACCCCAAGTACCGAATCAAGGTGCGCGTCATCTGTGCGCGACCGTATCACGCGCTGTTCATGCTCAACATGCTCATCCGTCCGAACGAAGAGGAATTGGCATCGTTCGGCGAACCGGATTGCACGATCTTCAATGCGGGTGCGTTTCCAGCCAATCGCCACACCGCCGGGATGACTTCCAAAACGAGCGTGGACCTTAGCCTCGAAAGCAAAGAAGTCGTCATTCTTGGCACCGAATACGCGGGGGAGATGAAGAAGGCCGTCTTTACTTTGATGAATTACCTGATGCCCAAGCAGGATGTGCTTTCGATGCACTGTTCCTCGACGGCTGACAAAGAGACAGGCCAGACTTCGATTCTGTTCGGGCTGTCTGGTACCGGGAAGACGACGCTGTCCGCAGACCCGAAGCGGTTGCTGATTGGTGATGACGAGCACTGCTGGTCGAGTGAAGGCGTCTTTAATATCGAAGGCGGCTGTTACGCCAAAATGGTCCACCTTACGCGGGAAGCCGAACCGCAGATTTTCGATGCGCTTCGCTTCGGAGCCGTCATGGAGAACGTCAAGTACAAGGACGCCAGTCGCCATGTCGATTTCGACAATACGGACATCACACAGAACACGCGTGGGTCTTATCCGATCCAGTTCATTGAGAACGCGAAGATCCCCTGCGTCGGTGGACATCCAACGGATGTTGTTTTTTTGACTTGTGATGCATTTGGCGTCTTGCCGCCGGTCAGTCGGTTGACTCCCGAGCAAGCCGAGTACCACTTCATCAGTGGCTACACTGCCAAGATTGCCGGAACCGAGCAGGGCGTTGATGAACCCATGGCGACTTTCTCTCCCTGCTTTGGCGGCCCGTTCCTGATCATGCATCCTGCAAAATATGCAGAGCTGTTATCCACGAAGATCGACAAACACAATACGAACGTCTGGCTGGTAAACACAGGTTGGTCGGGAGGCCAGTACGGAACGGGCAGTCGAATCAAGTTGTCGTACACTCGCGCCATTATTGATGCGATTCATGGCGGCGAGCTCGCATCCGCACCGGTCGCCAAAGACAACTTCTTCGGGCTGGATGTGGTAACGAAAGTCGATGCCGTACCCGACGACGTGCTGAGCCCTCGAGCGACGTGGTCCGATACGTCGGCGTATGACAAAACGGCGAGCAAACTCTGCGGCTTGTTCAATGAAAACTTTGCGCAGTACAAGGACGGCGTTCGAAAGGCAGTTGTTGACGCTGGCCCGCAAGCCATCAACGCGTAAATACGTTCCGTCAAAGCAGCGGCGATCGCCTTCGTCACCACCACGCACTTCCAGCTACCGCCTTTGCCATCAGCGTTTTAGCCAGGGCAGGCTTGCCTGACATTCCATTCTTTCGCGGCGTGATTCCAACGCCCATGCCACTCTACTCATGTGGCGTGCGATACCGTTTTGGAAATCGCATCTCAATGACGCCAAATCTCCGTTACAATGGGGCATGCTGGCACGGGACACGGGAGAGTCAAATGAGCTTGGTGAAGCGGTCTATTTTCATTGCATTGACAGTCGTACTTGCGGCGACTCCCTGCGTGTACGGCCAGACAGTGACGACGGTTCTGGACAACGGACCATCCAACAATCGCATTGATTTAGTGTTCGTTGGTGATGGCTACCAGGAATCAGAAATCGACTCGACCTACGACGGTCACGTTCAGGATGAGATCGACTACCTGTTCAACGGTGCATTCCGGAATCCGTTTCCTCGTTACCAGAATTTCTTCAACGCGCATCGCGTTAACGTAATCAGTAACGAGTCCGGCGCGGATCAACCGCCGAACGATATCTTCAGGGATACGGCGCTTGATGCGTCCTACTGGTGGGGCGGCAATGTGGAGCGTTGCCTCTATCTGAATACCGCGAAAGCAAACCAGGCCGTGTCGACGGCGCTTGCGGGATCGTCGATTGATGTCGATGCAAGGCTGGGCCTCGTGAACGATGACAAGTACGGTGGCTGCGGAGGCAGCTGGGCGGTTTACGCAGCCGGCAACAATGCTGCAACCGATATCGGCGTTCATGAATTGGGCCACTCGTTTGGCAACCTCGCCGATGAGTACTGGACGAACGGAACAACTTACACGGGTAGCGAACCCGGTGCGGTAAATCTCACGAGCAATCCGTCGACCGGGAAGTGGGACCGATGGGTCGGTTACAACGACCCCGAGACTCCGATTGGCACCATCGGATATTACGAAGGCGGCGGCTACAACCAACTGGGGATTTTTCGCCCGTCCATCAACTCGGAAATGCGTTCACTCAACCGCCCCTTTGACGCAATCAGTCGTGAGCAATTTATTTCGAAATTTTATGCCGAAGTCGATCCGCTCGACGGTTATCTGAACAATCAATTCGATCTCGACAATCCGGAAACGGTGTGGGTCGACACAGTCGATCCGGAAGTGATCAACGTCGAGTGGTTCGTGAACGGCGCTTCGATTGGCAACCATGGTGAGTCGCTGGATATTGAATCACTAAATCTCTCGCCGGGGCAACACACGATTGCGGCAAGAGCTTACGATGCGATTCTCGACCACTCATTTACTGGCGACAACCTCGACTGGTGGCGCCGTGAGGACACATCGGCACTACAGCAATCCGTCGAATGGGACGTCGACATCAGCTACACCGGCGACTTTAACAACGATGGCAGCTACACCTGTTTTGACATCAACAGCCTTCTCCTTCAGATTGTGATCCAGGCCGATCTCACCTTTGACATGAATGATGACGGCTTGCTCAACGAAGCCGACATCGATACGTGGCTTGCCATTGCCGGTGCTCGCGAACTGGCGTCAGGAAATCCGTTTCTCCGCGGCGATGCGAACCTGGACGGAAGCGTTGACGCATCGGACTTCAATATCTGGAATGAGTCGAAGTTCACTCAAAGTCCGAACTGGTGCTCAGGCAACTTTAATGCCGACCTTGCCGTCGACGGTAGTGACTTTAACCTGTGGAACAGCAACAAATTTTCAAATTCCGACAATCATGAATCCAGTCTGACCGCCGTTCCCGAGCCGGACAGCCTGCTTCTCGTTATTGCCGCCGGGCTGGCGTTGTTGAGTGCAACGCGGCGGCGATAACTGCTGCGTATCTAGCTGGCCACCAGCCGTCAGTGATTAGCGAACACCCGGCGAGCCTCCGTGTGCTGCCAGTGATTAGCGAACACCTGGCGAGCCGGCTGCGTGAGCTGCCGGGTGTGTGCGTGAGTGAGCGTCGCGGCCAGATAGTGGTTGGAACACCTTGGCGTGTCACGATTGAGACCGGTGGTTGTTCTTGCATGGTCCGTGATTTGAGCCTGAACATGAAAGCTGCCGGCTGGTAGTGCCAAAAAAACCGGCGATTAGATTCATAGCGCCTCGAGCACCCGGCAGCTCACGCAGCCGGCTCGCCTCCGTGTGCCGTCAATGATTAGCGAACACCCGGCTCGCCTCCGTGTGCTGCCGGGCGGTACTACAAACCGAACCTCGCCCTTCTGATTTGTTCCCTGTAGAATCTCGGCATTCGTTCGCATCTCCCACGGAATTCAGGGAAACCCATGCCAAAATTTGCCGTCATCATTCCAGCCGCCGGCAGTAGCAGCCGGTTCGGCGACAAGAACTACAAGAAGACCTTCATTCAGCTGGACAACAAAGCCGTCTGGCTGCACTCGGCCGAGCGGTTCATGGACCGCAAGGACGTCGTGCAAACGCTGATCGTCATCGCCGCGGAAGATCAGGAATATTTTAAAATGAAGTTCGGCGCCACCGCCGCAATCCTTGGTGCCGAAGTCGTCATTGGAGGGAAGGAACGTTCGGACAGCGTTCAAAACGCGCTTGAAAAAGTCAATGCAGAAGCCGACTATATCGCGATCCATGACGCGGCGAGGCCATGCATCGCGGACGCGTGGATCAGTGAAGTATTTTCCGCCGCGGAGAAATCTGGTGCCGCAATCCTTGCGACTCAAGTCACCGGAACGTTAAAACGATCCTCGGGTGGAAAGACTATTGATGAAACCGCTTCACGCGAAGGTTTGTGGGAGGCGCAAACGCCACAAGTTTTCCGTCGCGACTTGCTGGAAAAAGCGTATGCGGAACGAGCCGGATTTAGTGCGACCGATGACGCACAGTTGATGGAGCGAGCGGGACATCCAGTGTCGATCGTACGCGGCTCATCGCTGAATCTGAAGATTACCCGCCGAGACGATCTGAAACTCGCATCGTGTGCGCTTCGCAAGTTGCCGCGAGCCAAAAAAACAGGCGGCGGCAATCCGCTGGACGAGATGTTGGGATAGCGAGTGTCGAGTGTCGAGTGTCGAGTTGCGAGTTGCGAGTTGCGAGTTCTGAAGTCTCAAATCTCAAATCTCAAATCTCAAATCTCAAATCTCAAATCTGAAATCTGAAATCTGAAATCTGAAATCTGAAATCTGAAATTTTGACTGAATACCTACAAACCAAACGCGGTTTGAACATCCCGTTGGTACTCGTCACTCGTCACTCGACACTCGACACTCGTCACTCACAACTCGTCACTCACAACTCGTCACTCGCAACTGGAAGCGAAGCTTCCCGAAGTAAGTCCAATTCGCTTTCATCAACAACCCAACCGCGGCACGTTGCTGCCCGACACTTGCAAGGGATCGCACACGAAGCGGGCCAGCGATAGTCGATGGTCAACTCTTCCTCTGGCACAATCGGTCGAAGTGCGGCCAGGAACAGGCCCGCATGCGCTGGCTGATCCTCAAACGCAGGCGTTTCGATCCACGCAAAATCGCAGTTCGGATCACAACTGTGATTTACATACCGAAATGGCTCATAGGGTTCCAGTTGATAACCCTCGAGAGCTTCGAAAGTGCAATCCGTTCCTTCGTAAGGATCCTTGAATAGCTCGCCGGTAATCTCACCGATCACTGCCATCGCGGGGTAGGGACGTACCGCGTGCACACCCTTGCCAACTTCTCCAATGAGGACATTTACGTACTCGGGGAGATGAGCATCAGAACTGATATTAAACAGCATGAACGTGGATCTCGACGCAGACCTGGAGTTTCCGGAAAGAGGGCAAGAACGCAATTGGCGATTGGTAGATTGCCCCTGCACAGGCTTCGCATCATACCGCATTGCCGAAAGAAGCTGGCAAGGCCTCTTGGCCCAGCCCAGCGAAACGGGCCCGACAAACAACCGGCCCGATAATAATTCGTTAGCCTGCAGCCGCAGGTTCTGCAGCGGGAGCCGCCGGGGCGTCCAAATCGCCGCTTACGCTGTCAGCAAGTGACTGAGCTTCTTCGCGAATGGCGACTCCCAGGCCACGCAAGTCAGAATCAACATCCTGAAGATGCTCGACAAGTGCGTTGACATCTTCGACCATCGACTCGGCAACTGCCGGGCCTTCAGCGATCGACATGATGCCTTTTCCGGCAGGTGCATTTCCTTCGCCAAGAGCGAACAGGACCTGGTTCAGCTTGCGGAACAACCGGCGTCTGGCCGGCAACGTCGTCGGATCCTGAAACTCGTCTTCTTCGTCACCCCCGAACTCGCCTCTTCCGTAGCCACCACCACCGCGGAACTCCACCCCTCGACCGCCACTCTGACTGAGCTTCTCCACGATCATCGCGACTTCTTCCTGGGAGCAATTTGCGGCAAGCTGGCCGAGAGCTGCACCCAGCTTTTTGGCGGAGATCGACGCCTTACTCAAATCCATCCGACCAAGCGCCTCGGCACAGGCGCAACGAAGTCCAGTCGACTCTTCTTCGGACAGCATCGCGTTGTACAACGCCTTGGCGACGACGCCGTTGGGGCCGGCATCTCCGGCTCGGCCAAGCACGTCCGCGGCACGGCGGCGCATCCAGTTGTTAACATCTTCGGTATTCTTTTTTGTCGGAGTCGTCTGCTGAAATATCTTTAGCACCGCGCCGGCAAGCTTCGTACGATCAGCCGGTGAAAGCGGGCTGGGTGAATCGGGATGCGTGCCAAGTTCCGCGTGTCGCATCAGTCCGATCAGGCATGCCATGCGGACTTCGTCCGGAGCCTTCGGGCTAAGGTAAACAATCATCCGGTCGAAAACGCTCTTCAGTGGCACCGGTGGTTTTCCATTGACGGATTCGACCTTGTTCAGGTCACCGGCAATCAGCAATGCATTGAATCGAGCCATCGGGTGATAGCTGGAGCTCCTGGCGATTGTCAGCGTGGTGGACGACAGGATCTCGACAGCTTTCTTGCGAACGGCTTCTGACTTGGCGGAGGAAAGGCTTTTCTTGAGAGCGACGCGTCGCGCTCCAAACTCGCTCCCCTGCGAAAGATCCGTCAGACTGAAACAAATATAGTTGCGAAAGTAATCCGTCAGAATCTGCTCATCCGCATCCGCCTTGCCGCTGAGCATTCGCTTCACGTTTCCGTTAAGCGACCTGATATTACCTTTGACGCCGGGAAGCTTCTTGTATCTCTTTTGGGCGTGGACCATCGATGTCGTCAATAACATGCAGAGGACGACGAGGACAGGAATGCTTCGCTTCATGGCACAGCTTTTAATTGATGAACTGATGGTGGGTTGGCAGAATGCCGGCTGGCTTCTGTCGCGACGCGACGAGCCGTGAAATATACCTGCTTCCGTACAATTCCAAAGTACTCAGCATGGCGGAATTGTGTCAATAATTCGCAGGATTTGCGGGTTGAAACACTACCATTCGTAGGGAAAGTCGCGATCTTGCACGTCTGGGGACCGTCGCGATACGGCATTTGATCGGCCCGCATGAAGACGGTGCCAGATCGGACCTGCAAACGACCTTGCGGCATTAGCCCGAAAATTCGCTATCCAGCCGCTGGTCGACCTTTTTTGATACCTCAATCTCTTCGGCCAGAGCGTCCACCAACGCTTCCAGCGCCGGCGTGTCGTTGCCTGCGACTACCTTCGTCGCCGGGTGTGGCTGTTGCTTCACCGTCACCTGTTTTTCTGTTTCGAGCAGGATAGCGACCGCCTTTTCAATACGCGACTCGATCACTTCCACTTTCTCTTTGAGCCGCTCCAAAGCCGGCCCCGAAAGTTGTGACAGGTACGATTGCATTTCAACAATCTCAAGCGTTTCATTGCAAAGTTCCTGCACAATCGAGTCGACCAAAATCTCGAAATCGGCTCGCTGCGTTGCCAGCTTGCGGTTGTCCAGGGCCAGCTCGATCCGCTGCTTGGTCCAGAGCACTTCCTGCAGACGACTGGCATGCACATCCCACTTGGCGTAGCGAAGGCTTCGAATCAACGTCCGAATGACTTCATCCTGAGCCTCGTTACTCTGCTTGATCACGTGCTCGACCACCGCATTGTCAATTTGCGGTTGGAGCTCGGACCATGCCCGGGACAGCCGATTGAGAAGAGTAAAATGAGTCCCGATGAGCGCGAGATTTTGCCAAAGCATATACTTCGGCGTTTGCGAGACAAGGTCCTTTCGCAGCTGGTCGACTTCGTCGAAGTCGATCGGGAACGTCGGCGTGATATTGACTGATGGAAAGTTGCTTGAGTTCTTCGCCGTCATAATCAACTTCCCTCAGCAATCGCGGAAATTTACGCCAACGTCACTCGACCGTTGGCTAGACGCTGATTGTTTGTCGAAGCTCTTCTTCGACCGCCTGCACAGAATCTACATCAACTCGATCAAGCTCCATGCCGGCTCCAGCCACCAACGCCAACTCACTCAGCTGAACAATTCGCCGGGGAACGCCGCCCGACAATCGCTGAATCTCCTCGATGGCTCGCACATCAAAGACGCGACGAGTTGCTCCCGAGTGAATCATCAACTTGCGAATGAACGCAATGGTGTCTTCCTGCTCCCACGGTTCCAATTCGACTCTCAGCTCGGAAAGCTGCAATAGTCGACGACCGATCAGTTCGGCTTTGTCGCTCTCAGCTGCCAGAATCACGGTGACTCGCGACTTACCCGCCGGACACCACTGACACAGTCGAACGATCGCCGAAAGCACATCCGATTCGGCTTCGTGCGCATCGTCAATCAGGATCACCGTATTCAGATGCTGGTATCTGTTCGTCTGAAAACAGTCGAAGATCGCATGCCATGCCGCGTTGAGCGGAGTATCCGTTTCGTGGACCGCTCCCAAACCCTGTGCGAGGTTGATGACCATTTCGGAATGATCCATGCCCGTCGCGTTGAGGTAAGCCACCGGTAGACGCTGACGTCGCAGCTGCCGACGAACGTGGTTCATGATCGTTGACTTGCCAAGCCCTTCGTCACCCAACAACAGGCCCAACCGCCGATTCTGGTTGATCAGGTAGTCGATACGGGCGATGGCTTCCGCCTGGGCATCGCTTTCGAAGAACGTCTTCCTGCCGCCGGTGCCCGAAAAAGGTGAGGCGTTCAGCCCCCAATGCTCTGTGTACATCAAAATTGCCCCGTAGCCGTTCGAACAAATTCCGAGCCATGACGGACGATTCCGCCTCTTTGGTATATTCGGACCTTGGACGAAAACCGCTTGATGAAAGAAAACCGGCTGGTCATGAATTCCCGTTTTTACTCCGCGAATGAAATCACTTCAGCGACAGCAACGCTGTCAGACCAGGAAGCGCATCACCTGCTGCATGTGATGCGAGGCAAGGTGGGCGACGAAGTCACCCTGTTCGACGGTAGCGGCTGGGAATTTGCCGCGACGATTTCGCAGTTGGGTCGATCGGATGTCACGCTGGACATCACGGGCAAGGCCGAAGTCGATCGTGAGCGGTCGCTGCCGTTAACGATCGCAGTCGCCTTGCCCAAAGGTGATCGCCAGCGAGTCCTCATCGAGAAGTGCGTCGAGTTGGGTGTGACGAAAGTCATTCCCCTGGCGACGCAACGGTCGGTGGCGGTGCCGAAGGACAAGTCGCTGGAGAAACTGCGCCGGGCGGTCATCGAGGCCAGCAAGCAGTGTGGTCGCAATCGACTGATGGAGATTTCGTCCGGGATGCAGTTGGAGGCACTTTTAAACCAGTCGCCGGAATCAGAATCTCAGCTACGAATATTGGCCGATCCTGGCGGAACAATATCGCTCGCCGAACTGGGATCCAACAAGGATGCCCAGTGCGATTCGACCATGGTTACGATTGGCCCCGAAGGCGGATTCACAGAGGTCGAACTCGAGTTGGCAAAAGATGCCGAATGGCAGATCTTGAACTTTGGGCCACGAATCCTGCGGATCGAGACCGCGGCTATTGCCTGCGCTGCGCGGCTGTAGGATTTTGATCAACGTGGGCAAGACGTCAACGTTTGGTGTCAACGTTGGCGTCACCGCTGAAGACTTTCGGAACGGCTGGGACAGCCGTGCAACTATCGATTCGCTGGCGGTTCGATGCGTCCAAACAAATGTCCACCCACTTCATCGTGGCTCCACGTACCCGCGTACTTGCCATCATGAATGACGACTCGGGCACCAAACGTACCGAGACCGGGCAACGCAACTTTATTGAGCGTAATGACCGGCGTCTTGCCGGCCCACTTCACCTCGACGGGAACGGGCACCATGACATCCCGATCACCGTACTGGATCCGGGTCTTGATGATCCAGTAATCGCCTTTCGGCATTTTCTTGACGTCTTTGATCTCGTAGCGTTCCTTCGTCAACTTTTCAGCATCGTCTGACTCGTCGTTGACGGTTGTAAAGCTGCCAACCAACGCGGCGCCATCAAGCTGCTTTTCGAACTTGTCGAAAAGCTTCTGCGTCTCCGGATCGACCGCCTGTTTCTCGGCGGGTTGGTCATCCGTCTGAGTCTGACTGAACAGAACCATTGGCATCAAGCCAACGATCACCAATACGAGGTGTGCAGTTTTGGGTAGGCGGAACATTTGGGACTCCATGAACAAATCCTGATCCAGACACGGTGAGACCCATGATTGTAGCAATGTCGTCGAACGGTTAACGACAACATCCCAATGAGGGCGAGTGCGCTCTAACGGCAGCTTGCCAGCATGCGTTTCGTGGTTCATCGAAAGAACCTCGCACGTGAATCAACGCGCATAGACAACGGCAACGCTTCGGGACCAATCAGTCCAACGTTGCCGTCATGTTCGATAAATGGTGGCGCGCTCCGAAATACTCCAGAGCGTCGAACGCAACATTACTTCTTGCGATGGCGAATCTTGGATCGCATGCGTCGCTTCTTGCGACCAACTTTGCGTCGCCCTTTTCCTGTTTTCTTCGTTCCCACAGAATTCTCCAACGAGTTACGCCGCCGCGCTTGCTCAACGGCAGCCTTTATTTCAGGCAATCTTCGAAGTTTGCCAATCGGTCGATACTAACACAGCCGGAAGATGCGTAGCAAGGCCCGCGTAGGCAAGATACCACTTAAAATCGGCTGACAGCCTGCGTAATCGTTCGTGCAAATGGCGAGTAGCCGGCAATTGCCTGACAAATCGCCAACTCGACGGTCTTTGACGAAAGCTTGCGAACGCGGGATTCCTTCCTGCATTTCGGCATGAAGCAGTCAATACAAGCATGAAGTGCAAGCGAGTGTTCTCAATCTGTGGGCCATAGTCCCTTGAGCCAAGCAAGCCAAGCCAAACTGCTCACTACCAGTCGCTGGATTCCTTGATCGCCGCCTGAACGAGCGTCAGCAAGGCGTTGGGATCATATGGCTTGCGAATAAAGTAGTGACAGCCGGCGGATCGGGCATCACGAACAATATCGATCCCGTCGTTGCCGCTGAGAATAATGATTGGAATTTCGCACGTCTCCGGGTTGTCGATCAGCTGGCGACACACTTCGAGTCCGTTCATGCCTGGCATTTCGATGTCTAGCAGGATCAGGTCCGGTCGAATTTCTTTCGCCTTGGCAAATCCGGTATCGCCACAACTGGCAGCAACCGAATCGTACCCAATCTTGCGAAAGCAAAACTCGAGAATTTCATTCTGAACACAATCGTCGTCCACGATCAGGATTTTCTTTTTTTCTTCGACAGACGACTCGGTAGGTTCAGGCAGAACAACAGACTGCGCAACTGGCTGCGCAACTTGTTGCGTAAACGACGAATCGTCGGACGGCATATTCTGTTCAAGAATCATCGTTTTCACCTTCGTGCAGAATTGCTCCCTCTGTAAGAGCGAGGTCGCTCAGAAAACATACATGCCGCGAGCGAATGGGCAAGAAATGCGAATCATCAACCACGTGTTGGCTGCCGAAGAGGTGCGTTCTGAACCGGTTAATCCGAATAGCCTGGCTTCGCCACGCGGTTATCGGCTGCCCAGGAGTGGGCTATCCTCCAGGATTAAGGCGGCTTAAAGCGAGGCGGCTTAAGGCGAATGCAGCATCAGTTTCCACGTTTTGTCGACCGCTCGCTCCAACTTCACGCGGCCACGGTACTTCTCACCCTGCAGCAGAATCACCAACACGTCGTTCATTGCCGACTGAATTTCATACGTTCCCCCATCGATTCGGGAAACTTCGCCACGGTTGTTCGAAACAGGCCCTTCATAATCCAGATAGGCCAAACGATGAACTGGTAGCTCGTCTGCAACAACCTCCTCGCCGTCCGCCGGAAATTCTGCAAACGACCACGTCCGTAAACCTTCGCCAGACTCAAGCATCAGATCAAGGTGTGAATCCTTGTTTGCGTCTGCGGGCATGTCATGTTGGAGAATTACAAATCTCATGCACGCATTGTAGTCGTACCGCAAGGAATGAAAGTAGCATGGGCCCCACGGCGCCCCACGGCCCGTGAGCAGCCAGCCATGCTACAGCGTGAAAGCAAATCTGATGCTGAACGACCCAGGAAATACCCGGCGTGTTATCCGTTGCAACTCGTACCATCACACCGTGCCTGCAAGTTCGCAACTCGGATTCCGGATTGCCTTTGACATGACGACTCATCAAGTGACCTACACTTGTCAAACCAATCCTCAGTCGCCAGAGCTTCCTGAAAGGCCTCTCCATGCGTATCGTGCTCCCAGCAGTCATCATTGCCTTATTCCTGATTGGTTTTATCAACAACATTGATCCCGCCGCATCGAGCGAACGCAGCAGGTCCAGCTCGCTAAGCACTATCACGGGGCTACGAGCCGTTCAGCTCGCCGAGAATGGCGAGTTCGACCAGGCAGCCAAGATTCTCGAACCGGGCGTTGCAGGTGGTTGCATCGACGCGATGATTCTCCGCGGCACAATTTTCAGGAAAGCCGGTAAATATGATGCGGCCATAGCCGATTTGGACCGTGCGATGAAAATCAATCCTGGTGATTCGGACATTTTCACGCAGCGCGCATTTGCAGTGCAACAGCAAGGTCACGAAGGATGGCCCGATGAGGTAGCAAAGTATGCGAGCCTGGCAATTCAACTGGCACCCAACGAAGCGCTGCCCCGACTGTTGCTCGGAAACGCCTTTTTCGAACGCGGCGAACTAGCGGCCGCAATCGCTGAGTACACCCACGGATTGCAATGCAATCCAAACTCCTACTCGGCGTTAGCAGGTCGGGCGCAGGCCTTTGCCGCAAACGGAGAATTCCAAAAGGCTCGACAAGATGCAGAACGGGCCAAGGCGGCTTGTACAAATCAGGCACAGCTACAGGAAGTTGCCGGGATTGACGAGTTCGTCAAAGAATTGGAAGCGATGTCCGCAAAATAGTTTCAACGGTTGCACAACCGTTCGAACTTGCAATACAGCGACGCTGAAGACAAAAATCTACTAAAGTAGTTCGGGCTCGACGACTCGCATCGTCCGCCACTTCCCCTGCCGATACCGCACCCAGTAGACCATGCCGTTCAGCATCACCCACGCCGTGAGAACAATCCAGCAATGATTCAGGTTCCACCCGAAGTATTCGATGCCAACCCATGACACAAGAACCGGAAGCGGCGAAAGAAACAGTGAAACCAGAAATACAAAACGCGTATCACCGGCGCCTTTGACCACACCGAGGTAGACGATATACACCGCATCGAGCGCACAATAAACGGCGACGAAACGTAGCAAGCCACTGGCCATCTCTCCCAGCTCTTTGAAATCCTGACCGTCGACTCCACCGGCACCCGATGCGTGCCCGAACAACAGAAGATCCGGAAAGCCCAGATACAAAACGGCCATCGCCGCCGTGTACGTGAGCGCAATGACGAGCGCCGAGCTGGCGGTTCTACCGGCGAGCTTGACATTGTCGTCGCCAAGCTGCTGTCCGACCAGCGTTGAAACCGCGATCCCAATTCCGATCAGCGGCACAAATCCGATACCGTTGATGTTGAAAGCTAGCGTCGTTGCGGCCAGCGGTAAATCGCCGAGCTTGCCAACGACGATAATAAACCCCGTCAACATCGCCACCTCAGTCATCATGCGCAGCCCCTCGGGACCGCCGTACCAGACCATCCGCTGCAGTAACCGGCGATCAAACCGCATGCCAGTGCGGACGCCCAGCCGATCACGATCGGCGGTCCGGTAGAAGAGCGAAAAGTAGACGACCGCCTTCACCCACTGGCTGATGCTCGTGGCAATCGCGGCTCCGGCAATCCCCATTTCTGGAAAGCCGGCATATCCAAAAATCAGAACGTAATCCAGCACGAGATTCAGCAGGGTCGCCGCACCGTCCACGATCATGACCGTCTTGTTTTGGCCACGTCCAGTAAAGAAAGCCGTCAGTCCGGCGGAACAGACTGTGCCTCCAGCCGACAGAGTCATCCAGCGAAAGTACGTGTTTTCAAATCCGCGAATCACTTCCGAGTGTTGTCCCAGCTGGAAGATGCTGTCCGCGAACGGGATCGCCAGCAGAAAAAAAGGCGCAACGATCAGCCCGAGGAATATCGCCTGCCAAACGGCGAGCCCAATGCGGGACGGATTGCCCGACCCTTCATACTGAGCCACAAACGTGTTCGTGTACGAAGCGATTCCCAATGGCAGGCAAATAAAAGTAAACAGCAGAAACCCCGAGGGGGCGGCAGCCGCCATCTCTTCTTTCGAGTGCCAGAGCAGGAACATCCGGTCGCAGAAGTTCATGAGCGTCCACGACATCGTCGAAACCATCAACGGCAACGCCAAGCGAAGAACTTCCCGACCGCCGCACGGTTGGGTCCACCAACGCCGCAACCAACTACTGTCCGGATCATTGCCGGGACTACCAGGCGAATTATTCAGGGATTCGCTCGTTTCTCTGGTGGACGTCGCCATAGTATTTTCGAAACGATTGCGAGGCTGATAGGATGCCAACCACGAAGCGGCGCCCGGAATGACAATCCGACACTTTGGCAGCTGAAAGGTTCGCAGGCAACTCAGATGCAACGAAATTGCGCGATGGAATCAGAAAATTCAGAAACTGGAAAACGCGCGAGACGTAACCGACGGCTCCCCCGCACCGCAACCAGTCTGGCGGCACTAACCGTCCTGCTTCTGTTCACGCGACTGGCGCCCGCCCAGACGCCATTATCGGATCCGCCGAAGACAAACCCGTACCTCGTTGTTCTTGGAATCGCCCAGGACGCTGGCTATCCCCATGCGGGATGTCGCCGTGCGTGCTGCATGACGGCGTGGGACGATCCAGCCAAAAAGCAAATGGTGACTTGTCTGGGCCTCGTCGATCCAGTCACCAAACAGCGCTGGATGTTCGAGGCGACGCCTGACTTTCCGCATCAGCTCGAGTCGCTAAATAAAATCACTGGCGTCGATGAAGCGACGAAACAACCAGACCTCGCTGGCATCTTTTTGACGCATGGTCACATCGGACATTATTCGGGATTGATGTACCTTGGGCGTGAGTCGCTGGGAGCGAGAAATGTTCCCGTTTATGCGATGCCGCGGATGCGGGACTTTCTACGCGACAACGGTCCGTGGAGCCAGCTTTTGGCGCTGGAGAATATCAAACTGCAACCGCTTATTGCCGACGAACAGACGCTGATCAACGACCGGCTGTCCGTCAAACCGATTCTCGTTCCGCATCGCGACGAGTTTACAGAAACGGTTGGATTTATTGTGCGTGGGCCAAATCGATCGGCGCTGTTCCTGCCCGACATCGACAAATGGGAAAAGTGGCCAACGAAGATCGAGTCAGTAATTGCAACCGTCGATTATGCATTTGTCGATGCGACTTTTTACGACAACGCAGAGCTTCCCAATCGGGACATTAGCGAGATCCCACATCCGTTTATTGTCGAGTCACTAAAGCGTTTTCAACCCCTGCCCGCCAGTGAACGAAAGAAGATTCACTTCATTCACCTCAACCATACGAACGCTGCGATTCGTACTGACAGCGAAGCTACAAAGACAATTCTCAAAAGCGGCATGTCCATTGCGAGGTTTGGAAAGATCTCCGAACTCTGAGCCTTTCGCGTTTGAATCCTTGAACGAGGGAATGCCCAAGACTAGATTGGCATGTGTGCCGTTTGATATCAGATTTCCCGCTCACCCCGCCCGCCGGGAGGAATCGAAATGCAACGACACATTTATCAATCTGCAACGCTGCCATTCACCGTTCGACTGATCTCGTGCTTCGCATCTCTCATCTGCTGCACACTTCTTCACGCCGACGACGTCGAGTGGATCTCCACCGTCAATGGCAACTGGAACGATGCAGCGAACTGGTCCAGCAATCCAAACCTGCCTGGGCCACTCGATGATGTCACGATCAACCCCACCGGCTCTGCAGTCGTTGAACACGACTCCGGCGTCACCACGATTCAAAGTCTGGATCTTTCCAAAACGCTTCTGATTGAATCGGCATCTCAAATCGCGGTTAGCGGAACGGCGACGTTTCAGCCCGGCAGCTCCGTTGACATTCGCTCCGGAGCAAGCCTGTCGGCGGGTAACATTCCAACGCTCGACGGAGTGCGACTTTCGGCGAGCGGCAGCAACTCAGCCACCGCCTTGAGTATTCCTGGAATTAGCAGCGTGACAAATACTCACACCGCCGACATGAACTGGAACGTCAGTGGAGCCATGGGGAGCATCAGCTTGCCCAATCTTGCGACGCTTACCGGCAGTTCTGTCAACTTTCGCGACATCAACGTTACCGCCAGCTCCGGTGGGCAGTTTGATCTCAGCGGATTGACGAACGTCGTTCACAACGCAAACAATTCCAGTTTTCGAGTCACCGCGAACGGAGCCGGTAGCTTTGTCGATATCTCGAACATGACAGATCTCTCCAACGGTCAGATTACCGACATCGACGTTGGGGCAGGTAGCAGCATCGCCTGGGGCAATCCTCAGGTCATCGACGGTACGAATATCACTGTGGCTGGCGATCTGGCACTGCAGCAAGTCACCACCTTTACAAACGGCAGCTTCATCATGGAAAAAGTCGTCGGTGCGCCCGATCTCACGAACCTTGCCAGTGTCGACGGATCCAGTTTGACAGCAGGTTCCATGTTCGCACCGGGATTGATTTCCTTACCCTCCGTCACGACTTACACAAATTCATCAGATCGCTCGCGCGACTTGAAATCCATATCTGCCGGCAGCACGCTTGATTTGTCAAACTTGACAACATTGAACGGCAGCCAGAGCTCTTTCGCCGATACCCGGATCGAAGCCGATCGTGGCGGCCAGATTGACTTGAGTTCGCTGACGACGATCAACCGGGCTGTCGAAAATGGCGACATGGAAATTGTGGCATCAGGTTCCGGAAGCCACATCGACCTCGCGGCCTACACCGAATACAGCTCCGGAAATATCACCCAGATTGATGTAGGCGAAGGCGCGTCGATGGATTGGTCGGCTCCCACCGCTGCAACCGGAATTGACCTCTCCGTTGGCGGGACGCTTCAGACGAGCCAAATTGAATCCTGGACCAACGGCGTCGTGCGAGCCACCAACGGCACATCGGCCGCGCCGGACTTTCAAAATCTCACCAACGTAGACGGTTCGACACTCGCAGCAGGCAGAACCGTCACGAAAGTCGGACAACTTTCGCTACCAGGCGTGACCGCCTACAACCACAATGGCGACCGCGATCTGCTGTTTGAATCTTCCGAAACAGGCAGCCTGCTGAACCTCTCGGCGATGACAACGATTACGCTCAGCGAGACCAATTTTGCCGACTTGCTCATCGACGCAAACCGCGGAGGCACGATCGACATGAGTAATCTTGTTACCGTCAACAAAGTCAATTCGCTTACTGAATTGCGAATCAGGGTACGCGGCACAGGGTCTCATGTTGATGTAAGTGGACTTCAGGGCTATGAAGATTCGCAGGTCGACTCGATCGAAATTGCGGCTGGAAGTTCGCTTGCATGGTCTAACCCAACAGTCGTATCGAATCTGAATCTCGAAATCGGCGGGACACTGGCAACCGCGCAGATCCAGTCGTTTACGCAAGGAAGACTCGTTGCACTTAATGGAAGTGCCGCACCACCTGACTTTTCAGGTCTGACGGATGCCGATGGCTCAACGCTTCTGGCCGGTGACGGCGCAACCGTCGGACAGCTCACGTTGCCGGTGCTTGCCAGTTACGAAAATACTGGCGATGCAAACGAAGTTCTGCAATCATCCCGAAGCGGTAGCATTCTCGCCGCGCCGACGCTTACGAGCATCAAGGGAAGCCTTGCGCCGTTCACATTTACGACTGTTTCGGCAAGGTCCGGCGGGACAATCCAGTTGCCAACGGGGACCGTCACGATCGAACAGAACACAAGAGTCGAAACTCTCTCTGGCGGTACGATCTCCGCTGGCACGCTGGAGTTGCGACCGACAACCAGGGTTTCCGGCGACTCAATGATCGACGGCAACATCGACCTGAACGGTGGGGTGCTGATCGCGGGCGATAATTTCCCTCGAGGGACGCTCACAGTCGCCGGTCAAGTTCTTGCGAGAAACCACGGCTTGATCTCGATACCGGGAAACACAACTCTCACCAGCCCGCAAGCGATCGCGGTACAGGCCGACGGATTGATCGCGGGAGCCGGTACGATCGACGGCAACGTCGAGATCGACTCGGGCGCGTTCGCCGTTGAGAGCATCGAGTCTACGCTGGACGTGACCGGCACCGTGGATCTGACGATGGCCTCGCTGACGGTCCTCGAAAGTTATGTTCAGGACCGCGGAACACTCGCTGGCGAGTTTGCGCTGCTTGAAGTTGCAGCGGGAATCAATGGCCAGTTTGACACTCCAGCAAACGCGGGGATTCCATCACACATGGACCGCGGCCATTTTCTCGAGTCGATTTCTCAAACGGCAGACTCGGTTACCATCGACATTTATGCAGCATTGCCTGGCGATGCGAATGGTGACAAGTCAGTTGACGTGTCAGATTTCAATATCTGGAATGCCAACAAGTTCACCACAGTCAACGACTGGACAAAAGGCGACTTTAACGATGACGGATTCGTGGATGTTGCTGACTTCAACGTCTGGAACGCGAACAAATTTACCTCGTTCAATCCCAACGCTGTCCCAGAACCAGCGAGCGGCATGATCGCAACGCTGCTGTTTTGCGCAAGCCTCATGCTCACGCGTAGAAGACGCACCGGCTGAGGGTTTGGCGGCTGTTTGCTTACTTGCTCTCAAAGCGAAACAGGCCCGCGCCGGTTTTTGTTGGCATCGTGAAGTAAAGCTCCTGATCTTCGTCCACGCCGAATGAAATCACCGGCGACTTGGGCGATTCAATCAGGCGGTTCGCGACTGTCCTCGATTCCGACGAATCGTATTTGAGAGCCCAGATCTTTCCGGAAACGTAGTCGGCATATACGTAGTGTCCGACGAGTTCCGGTACGGTGTCGCCACGATAGACGAAACCGCCAGTAATCGACTTGCCAACCTTATGATCGTATTCGAATACCGGATCGATCATGCCCTCCAGCGCCGGGGCATCACCCTCGGGAAACGCGTGAAGAGCTTCACGGACATTCCAGCCGTAGTTGCCGCCGTTCCTGATCAGGTTGATTTCTTCCCATTTGTTCTGCCCGACATCGGCCGCCCAAAAATCGCCCGTTTCGCTATCGAACGACATCCCCCAGACATTGCGAAGCCCATAGGCAAAAATCTCCTCGCGGTGCTCGCCTTCTTTGCCAACGAACGGATTGTCTGACGGGATCGCATACGCGTTGCCGTCGGCCTTGTTGTCGACGTCCAGTCGCAAAATACTTGCGAATAGCGTGTTGGTGTTTTGACCATTTTTGTGAGGATCATTCGCGGCTCCGCCATCGCCAAGCGCGACGTACAAGTAACCGTCGGGGCCGAATGTTACCGCGCCCCCGTTGTGATTCCAGAACGGTTGTTTGATCTTCAACAGCTGCTCTTCAAAATCCGGATCGGCAACCGTTGGGTGCTCCTTGTCGACTCGACGACGGGCCACAATCGAAGTGTGTGGTTCTTCCGTCGTCGTGTAGTAAATGAAGAACTCGCCATTCTCCTTGTGGTTGGGGTGGAACGCGAGGCCGAGAAAGCCTTCTTCATTCTCGTTGTCGGCGTAACGGACACTCTTTTGCATATCGAGAAAGATCTTCGTTTCCTGCGCGCCTTCCCGTTTGCGAATCGTGTGAATGACGCCTCGCTGAGTCGCGACAAAAATGCGACCGGATCCATCGCCGGCGTGCGTAACCACGATCGGTCGCAATTCCTGCTGCCGACCGCGATCATCCTCGGGGCTCCAGCCGGACCATTTCAGTTCCGGAAACGCCTGAACTGATTTCACGGCGATATCCGAAGTGTCCATTCCGGGGTGGGTCGGTTGGGCAACGGCGGTGAGCGGAATAGCAACAGCAAGGCAAATGAGCAAAAGAATGCGCATGGAGTTTCCTATGAACGAAGCTCGGGCAATGCCCAAGGCGAAACGCAAAATAAAAACGTAGCCGTTCACGAATATTGACGTTTCGTCAGGTTCGAGAGGGGCAGGCACAAATTTTCGGCGTTTGGCCGCAAAGCGAAATAAGTCAGTTTGCTGTCGAAAAAATTGAGCCAGACCCTTGCCCGCGTGAACGGTTACCCAAAAACACAGAATGACAAAACCAGTGGAAAATTATAGCGAATAAATCGAATCGGACAGCACCAACTATTCACCGTTGCGTGACCGTTCCGCCGTCTCGATCGCGGACATCGGTTTCTGGGAGGGAGCTTTGGTCGGCGGGTTCAGGTAGCACCTGAAGAACCCCAGCAAATGCGATTTGTACTTTTCCGGATCGTGCTTTATCAGATGCACGTGCCCTGCGTCTTCGAACACTACCAGCTTTTTCGGCTCTTCAGCCGCAAAGAACATCTTCAACGACTCGGCGACTGTCGTATGCCGGTCTTCGCTACCACACAGGAGCAGAAGCGGGCAGCCGATCTCGCCGATGTGATCGATGGGGCGAATCTCGTTCGGATCGATTCCCAAACGCGGCTTCATCTGGCAAAGCAGCGCGGGACCCAACAATCGGCTCAGACTACCGGCTTTCATGGCAACACGGTTCATCACGGCGTCGTGAAGTGTCGGGAAAACGGCTTCGATCGCCATCGCATCGACACCGACATCCTCAGCGAGCAACGATGCGGCTCCGCCAAGCGAGCGGCCGAGAATTCCAATCGAATGATCCGGATTCTGCTCGCGGGCAAATTGCACCGCCGCGCTCACATCGTGGCTCTCAAGCCACCCGACCGTAATATGCTCTCCGTCGCTTTCGCCATGAGCCTGCAAATCGATCATGACCAGTCCATATCCTGCCTCGTGAAGTATCCGCGCGTGATCCAACATCGTTCGTCGGTTGCCGCGAATGCCATGCACCAGAACAATCGTCGCGTCGGCGTCAGTCGCTGGGAGGTACCACGTCGCGATTTCACTGCCCGATTCGCTTGGCAGTCTTGTCGACTGAAACGGCAAGTCATCGGGTGGTGCGCCCACAGTACAATTCGCTGGAGCAATCAGGGATCCGCCAGCGATCCAGCAGCAAACGACAAAACACAGTCCTGCCAACGCCAGCGATGCATAGACGCTTCGGCGAAGACGCCGCCATTTCCGGGCGGATTGATGCATGGATTTTTCGATGGCTGATTGCTCGCCTGCATTCCCTGGCAGGTTTTGAAAAGTGATACGTGGAAATACGCATCGCCAGAACAAGTGGTTCACGAACAAGAAATACCCGGATGCGACGCGGAAGTTTCATCGAACAACCACCGCGAGAACATCCGGGCCAACCGGGCTGGGCACACGCTACTTTTCGGCTCGAGAGCAGCCTTTTACAGCATAAATCCGTTCAGCGACTCGATATTGTCTTCGTCATCAAGCTGTGCCGAGAAAACAAGATCGCGAACGCGGTGTGACTGAGCGCCATCCCTCTGCAGCGATTCCTGAGCCTTGACGCCATCAAGCTTCCGGACAGGAACCTCAGCGATATCGTCCATTTTTCCAGCATCCAGTGGAGCAATAATCACTTCGGTGTCCTTTCGATCCTCCGGCGATGCCACGACCGACTGCAACAAGTCGGATGAGGTGAACTTGTTGGAGTTCCAGATATTGAAATCGCTCGCGTCAACGACTCCGTTCGCGTTTCCATCGCCCGAACACCACGCAGACGTTGTGGTGAATTTGTTCGAGTTCCAGATGTTAAAGTCACTCGCGTCCACACTGCCATCGAGGTTAAAGTCGGCGGGGAGATAGGTTGCCCCAAGACCATTGGCAGTCGCCGCGATCGCAAGCCACTGTATCAGATCCGCACCGTTCACGAGAGCATCACCGTTCAAATCAAAAGTCGCCGTATTGTTGTCGTCGGCAATGTCAGCGGTCAGTGCGTTGATATCTGCACAGTTGAGCAGACCGTCGCCGTTGAA
Organism: uncultured Pirellulaceae bacterium; assembly: GCA_938040995.1. Lineage (GTDB taxonomy): Bacteria > Planctomycetota > Planctomycetia > Pirellulales > Pirellulaceae > CALHZT01. The sequence continues at coordinate 22,780 of CALHZT010000283.1, forward strand.
ATCTCCATCCGTTGCGGCCGACGTGCTGACAAACTCAATTTCATTGAGCCCCATCCAGTTCCCGACGATCTCGATGCGAATCACCCTGTCGGCGCCGGCGTAATCACTCAGGTCGATTCCTTCGAGGGTGATGAACTCATTATTCTCCCCGGTGACGAAGTCGAACTCGTCAATGAAGTCGAATTCCAGTGCCGAGTTGGACTCACCGACAAAGAGCTTGACGCCATTGTCGCTGCCGCCCCAGAACTTGTGCAACGTGATGTCATAGGTGCCAGCCTGAATGTTCGTGGTGTATTCGAGCCATTCACCATCGAAGACCTTGCCCTGCAGCCCGTCCCTGTTTGCATCGACATCTTCATCCGTTCGGAACTCCCTGCTTGCATCGTTACCACGAATCGTGAAGAGGTCATTTTGTCGGTCGATGATCTCTGCCGTGTCGTCAAAATACGCGGCACCCTGACCACCATGGTCGAACTCCTCAAGTCGAATCGTGGTCTCTGCGAAACCAGCCTCGATCGTGCGGCCCGGTTCGAAGGATGTTTGTGTCGCGGGGGCGAACTCAAACGAATCCACCTCAAAGCCACCGCCTTCAAACTCCAGACGAACGACGGCATCCGACACGCCGTCGAGATAGGTCAGGTCAATGGGGCTTTTGAACCAGACGGTCTGGAAAGCACCACCGGTGTTGACGATGTCGACCGTGCCAAAATCTCTCAGGGCTCCGGCCGAGTCACTAAGTCCGGAAAGGAAGCGAACTTTTCCAGAATTCGTTGTCGACGCGATGTTTACGCCAACGTTGTACGCGTTTCCAGCGACGTTCGTTGTGTATTCCAGCCATTCGCCATCGGCAATGTCGCCGATGCCAGTCGATGTTGCATCGACGCCGGTATCGCCACGAAACGATCCCAGTGAATTTACCGCGTCGCTATCGTGATAGGCGGTGCCATCAATCCCCACGTCGAACTGTTCGGCTTCGATCACGGTGCCATATTCGATCGTTCGAGATGCGGTTGGCCTTGAGGGATCAATCGACTGAAGCGAATCGCCAGGTGCAAATTCGATGAAATCCTGCGAATCAGCGATCCCAACATTCAGGTAGAGATCTCCTGCGGCGTCATCACGGAAATACGTAACGCCAGTGGACGCCGATCGAAGCGCTGCATCAGTGAGAACCTCACTCGCGTTGTTCGGCGTATAGTTGCTGGCTCCAACAATCCGAATGACGACTCGGGCGCTGTCAATTCGTGCCTGAATATCAGCATTCTGTTCTTGAGGTCGATTACCGTCCTGATTCTTTACGTTCAGCACAAAACCGTTCTTTGGCAGGCCTTCTCTGCCGTACTCGATGGAGAACGTTCCCTCGACGGGGCCATCTTCATCGGCTTTGGCCGCGATCTGGATCCAAGAAAGATTGCCATTGTTCTGCCCTTCAATCGCTTCGATGACTTTGCCGTCCTGATTGGTGAAGCGAAGTAGCGTCTCGTTGAGACTGTCCTTGAAATCTCCGCCGAATCGGTCCTGGCCATCGTCTTTGTTCTGAACGCGGATGCGTGCATAAATGTCGTCGGTTAACCAGGCTCCTCCGCCAGGCAGTGGCACGTCTTCATCATCGACCAGGAAATCGACGTCGGGCACGATACTGTATCCGACACCACCACCGAAGCCGCCCGTCAGGGACCCGTCAAAGTCCATTGCGGCTTTGGTCCATTGGGCCGGTCGACCAAGATCGTGGTTTTCACGATATTCACCTTTTGGTCCACGAGTGAAGTCTGAAACGGCGTGGGCGATGCTGCCATGGGATTGTGCATCCTCGAAAGATGTATCCTGAAACGCATGGTACATTGTTGGCCCAAAAGAACTTCCTTCGACCTGGAATGCGAACGCGTTGTCCTCGCCGAAACCGGCAAAGTGAGATCCTGCGTAAAGTCCTGCTCCGTCGTAAAGTCGAGGTCCGCCAACGATCGCATCAAGGTTGGCGTTCCCTTTACTGTGGCCAACGAAGAGGCTGTTGTGGTACTCGTTTTCCGATACCGCCCAGGGACCGTTGTAACTGTCTGCGATTTTCAGGTCCCGGAACTTGATCGAGTTGGCCTCGCCCCGATGGTAAACGGCTGCTCCGTACGCTTTGTAGCCGGTGAATCCTTCGATGAAGTAAGACTGCGGGGCTCCGCCTGATACTCCGCCTGCACGAGGCGAGTATTCATTCGCACCGTGGATGGAATTCAGATCCCCGGGAGCCGCCGCATCTTCCAGATCGCTGCCGCGATCAAAATTCAGTCCAACCGAAGTTGAGTGTGAAGAGTTGTAATCGAATTGTCCAAATTCGGCGAAGATCGGTTGGACTCCAGAGTTCATCGCGTCGCCCAACGCTGCCCGCGGAATCGCGAACCAGAATCCTGTCCCTGCCGGGCCCGGATCCCCAGCCCAATCGTCGGTTCGTTGATCGCCTGCTCCAGCCGCGATATTGCCAACGAACGTGTTGTCCGGATTGGTGATCCAGTATGCCGCGGAGCTGCTGAACCGCGATCGTGCTTCCACAGCGCTGTCGTGCGTGTCGACAACGAATGGGTCTCTTCCGCCAGGGTTGGCGGCGTCCGAGTCGTTTCCACCCACGGCGTGAATGCCAAGGGCGATATTGGAAATCAGCGTGTTATCCGTTTCGATAGCATCTTCAAAGAAAAATCCATGGCCGTGAATGTCGTGCAGGACAACGCCCTCGATCAGGAGGCCTTTTGTGCCGTGAATCGTGACACCGCGATTGTTCGAATTCGTGATCGACGAATTTCGAAGTACATCGCCTGACCGTTCATCTCCGTTGTGCCAGTGGATGGGGTACCGTCCTTTCTGGCTGGCTTGTCCCATACCGTCGAGTTGCACACCATCGATCGTGATTTGCCCGGAATTTTGCATGAACATCAGGTGCCCGCCAATTCCATTGGCAACCTGTTCTGATGGCACCGCTTCGGTGGGAGTTAACGCAGCCGAGCGAACCCGCGGCTCGGTTTGCATTCTCTGTCGATCGCCAAAGTTGTTATCGGTATCCTGGTCCAGGTCGCCCTGAATTCTGATATTCCGGCTGAGCAACGACACTTCTGCCCGCATGTCGATCTCATATGTCTGTGAGGCGGGGACAGTGCCCGGGGCGTTAGATTGGCCATACGTTTCTTGCACCCCGTAGTGTCGGTATTCAAGGCTGTCTTCGAATGAAAGCGTAGTAGTACCATCTCCGTTGTCGTTGACGTCTGTAATAAGGCGGACTTCTTCCTGTTTATAGTCGTAGGAAGAACTGGCGATGACGATTAGATCACCCTCTGACCAGTTGAGCACTCCGTCATCGGCCGGTGATGTAACAAAGTCACCACCCAGCGACTGGCCCTCACTGAAGTTTCGCTCGATAAAGTTGTGAACCGTGATCGAGTTGTCGGGGGCGTCTGCGGTCGCGGCGAGTTTCGTAAAGCTCAGTTTCTCTTCGCCATAGAATTGCAGGCTGCCGGTTCCAGCCGTCATGAGAAAACCGTTATTGTTCATGACCGTCATCGGCACCCCTTCGATCGTGTGATCGGCGGTTAAGTCGGTGCCAGTGAGCTTCAGGTTAAAGTCAGCTTCGTCGTAGCGATCCGTTGCCGTGCCAACGATAAACGCGCCGCCACTGTTGACGTGAACCCATTCGCTGGTCAACGACTTGTCCACGCCTGCTTCTTCCGTCACAACCAGCTCGCCCTGGATCACAAGTTCTTTGGCCTGGTGATCGATTGGGCCATCCAGTTCGACCGTAAAATCGCCACCGATGACGGCTCGTTGACTGGCGTCCGGCACACCATTGTCCCAGGTTGCGGGATTGGACCAGGCTCCGTCCATAACCGCGAATGTGGTCATCACCAACCGCGGTTGCAACTCTTCAAGACTTAAAGGCCCACGAGCCTCGCGTTGCCCGGCCCGTCGATTGCCAGTTTTGGAAGAAAGCCGTTTTGCAGAATTTCTCAACGCATCGATAAATGAAAACATCTCGAGGCTCCTTTGCAGAGAGTGACAGGGAGGGATCGTCGTCGCTTGATGTGATGCCGAGGAAGTGCCGGCAGGAGCCCAACCTGCAACACCGGGGTTTCGGTCATCACAATTACAGTTACTGGCCGGTGAAGGACGACCTAAACAGGAATACGGGATTTTTGAGAATCTTCTGGCCGTTGCAGAAATCCCGGCTGCGCATCAGGCCCAAGTCGCTACCCAGCCCGCCAGGCACGCACCAAATGCATGCCAGCAAACGACTTGCGGACGAACAAGATCCATGCGTCAATGCTTCGTCGGCCTGCGAAAGAGCTATTCGCTGCGTCCTGATTCTCGTTCCTTCTCGATCACCTTGAGTCTGCCCGAAAGCCGCTTCAATTGGTCAGGCGCGAGTTGGCCAGGATGGATCGTCAGTTCGCGAAGATGAACGAACTGGTAGAGAACACTGAGACTTTCTTCGCTGAGAGGGCAGCCGCGAATATCAAGCGTTTCAATCGCGTAACCTGTTTCTTTCCAGAGCGCATCGATTTCCGATTCGCTGATGTCGAGATGCATGGCCTGCAACCCGGCAAGAATGCTCCCCGAGTACGACAGTCGCTTCAGTCCCTTACCACCAATTCGCAAACGACTTTCTTCGGAATCAAATTCAAACCAGCCGTCATTCCACTCCGGGTTGACAGATCGCAAATGCTCTTCGATGATCGCCGCCCGCTGCCTGGTGTCCACACGCCGTTTATGATCGTTCAGGACGATCATCGCCTCAAACCCGTTAAAGTCTTCGATGCGGCGCAACAGACCAATCATTTGATCTGTTGTCAACTGCTCGTCGTCGTCCGGTTTTTGCAGCGCATATTCCTGAGCAAGATCGCTGATTAACTGATCTGGATGTTCGCTCCGCTTTTCGCCCCTTTTCAGAAATTCCGACGCCTTGTTGAAACGCTGCACAATGAAATAGTGTTCGCCCATCGCCCTCAGGTAGACAGGATTGTCCGGATTTGCAGCGAGTGCAGCGAGCAGAAGTTTCTCGGGTGTCTTTTCGTCGGCACCAAGGTGCATTTCAATAACGGACTTTTCGAGGGAGTGCGCGTACATTTCAAGCGCCTGCTCAGCTTTGACCTGGGCGACTGATGCAATCCGCTCCTTTTCCGCGAGCTTCCAGTATGACCAGGTCGCACCGCCGAACAGCAAGGTCGCTGCACAAAGAACGGTGTTGCAGTACCTCTTGTTGCGCTTGTAAACCAGGCTCATCTGAGTCAACACACCGGCGTCTTCTGCGTCTGTCGCAAAACCTCTCAAGTAGCGTCGAATCTCCTCTCCAAGCGATTCAACCGACGAATAGCGACTGAGCGGATCGACGGCCATTGCTTTTAAGGCGACGGCTTGCAAACTTGGCGGGATGTTCCGCGCGGGCGCGCGTGTTTGCGGTGGAACAACCTCTCCTTTCGCTGCCTTTTCGAGTGCCGACGGCGCTTCACCGTCCAATGGACTCTGCAGCGTCAGGATTGTGTAGAGGATGCAACCCAGCTGGTAAATGTCCGTCAACGAATTACGAGTGCCGTCTTTTTCGATTTGCTCTGGCGCAATGTACCCGGGCGTACCTCGCACCTGTCCGAAAAGCGTGCCGGAACTCAGTAAATCGGAGTGCAGTAACAGTCGCTCAAACTCAATTCCTTCCTCGCTACTGTGGACTCGGCCAAGCCCCCAGTCGCAAACGAGCACCTCACCATACTCGCCCACCTGAATGTTGGCGGGCTTGAGATCCAGGTGTAACACCTGAACCGAATGGGCATAGGCGATTGCATCACAGATTTTGACAAACATCTGCAGAAGGCTCTCAAGCGGGTAGCGATCGCGAATTTCTGGTTGGCCTTCACGGAGTTTTTCGATCAACTCCCCCAGAGAATCGCCAGACTTGAGATCCATCGTAAAGTAGGGGCGGTTGCGGTCATCCACGCCAACGTCATGAATCGTAATGATATTCGGATGGTCCAGTAGCCCCGTGAGCCATGCTTCATGAATGAGCGGGTCGCACAGTTCTGTTGGTGCGTCATCGTGTAGCGTCGCCATGGCCACGTGGCGTTTGCACCGAGCGTCGTAAACTCTGAAGACCTGCTTCATGCCTCCCTTCGCGATGAACTCGGCTGATTCGTATCGTTTCGAAATCTGCGAAACAGCGTGCAACGAAGGGCTGATCTCTTTCTCTTCCACAGGCCCTGCTTCGGCGACGTAATAGAAGGAAGCCAGGCTGGCGGCCAATCTGGAATCCGAATCAGGTTCTGGACTGGATTGATTTTCGTCCAAATTACCCCTCCAGTTCTTCGACGACGGCTTTGATTTCCTTGACGAATCTCGCTTTCACGCGGCTCTTGAGCGTATAGACCGAATCAGTCGACAAATTCAGTTCCGCTGCAATCTTGCTGGCCGCGGTTCCATCGAGGCTCATCGTAAACGACTTGACCGCCCTGTCGGAGAAGAGTTTTCGAATGCGTTCCATCGCCAGACTGGTAACGTAGGCTGCCCACTCCTGCTCGATTCGCTTTTCAATTTCCGAAGCCGGCTCACTCTCCATCCTCGAGAGAAATTCCTGTTCTTGCTCCAGCAGTTTTCGTCGGCGACCGATCTCCGCAAAATGGTCATAGACCGCGTTACGTACGACAACGCCCAACCATGTCCGGAACCGTCCCTTCCCGGCGTCGTAGCTCTTGATACTTCGCCACAGCTTCAGAAGAACCTGTTGCACGAGATCGTCGAAGTCGCTCGACGACACTTTCATACGGTGAAGCACGTGGAAAATAAATCGCTCATAGTATTGAACGAATTCCTCCCAGGCCTGCGAATCGTCAGCATTCGCGGCTCGCAGAATCAGCGACTTTCTCGTCTTCCACTGATCGGCCAATACGGACTCCCGTTTCGATAGAGACAATCATCACTTCAAGCCGCATTTCAGGCGAAGCTGCAGGTCGGCAATGTCTACAGGTGGCCAATGTCAATGAGTATGCAAGACATTTTACTTTATCAACGGACGGCCATCGACGTGTTGGCTGTATTCATCAATAAAATCGGGAATGGGCAATGGGTCGTTGAGCGCAACAATTGAGATTGCTGCATGGCACGCACGAAACCAACAACCAACGGGGGCCAAATAGCCGGCGCCAAGTCGGTAATGCGTGACTCGTTTTCATGAACGACATTTTAGCCGTCCACGAGCTATCGAGGGAGCGAACGAAGAAAACGCTTGTATTGCCGCTCGTATGGCGACACTCGACCGGACCCTTTCCCTACTCGCAGCAGCTTTTCGCACACTGTCTTCGACCGGGTTTAGTAGTTCGGCGTTGGTGGGCGGTAGCTTGCGAGGTCAATCGTTTTGAACCAGTCGATGGTCTTGGCTAATCCATCTTCGAGTCGGACCTTTGGTTCCCAGTCGAGTTTTTCGCGAGCGAGGTCAATGACCGGTTGGCGACGAGTCGGATCGTCTTTGGGAAGAGGCCGCTCGACGAGTTTTGATTTTGATCCCGTTAGCTTGATCGTCAATTCGGCCAGCTGCCGGATTGTGAATTCATCGGGGTTACCAATGTTGACTGGACCAACAAAATCATCCGGGGCGTTCATCATGCGAATCATGCCCTCGATCAAGTCGTCTCGGTAACAGAACGATCGAGTCTGCGAACCGTCGCCAAAAATGGTGATATCTTCGCCGCAGAGAGCCTGTCGAATAAAGTTACTTACGACTCGACCGTCAAACGGATGCATTCGCGGGCCGTAAGTATTAAAGATTCGCACCAGTCGAACGTTGACTTTGTTCATGCGATGGTAGTCCATGAACAGCGTTTCGGCGGCTCGCTTGCCTTCGTCATAACAGGCTCGGGGCCCGATAGGATTCACGCACCCGCGATAACTTTCGGGCTGCGGATGCACTTCGGGATCGCCGTAAACTTCGCTGGTTGACGCCTGCAACACTTTCGCATGACAACGCTTTGCGATTCCGAGCACATTGGTCGCGCCAAGGATCGACGTCTTCATCGTCTTGATCGGATTGTACTGATAGTGACCTGGCGAGGCCGGGCAGGCGAGATTGTAAATCTCATCCAGCTCGAGAAAGATCGGCACGGTAATATCGTGCCGAATCAGCTCGAAGTTTGGCTTGCCAAGCAGGTGCGCAACGTTGGCTTTTTGGCTGGTAAAAAAATTGTCCAGGCAAATGACATCGTGGCCATCATCAACCAGTCGCTCACAAAGGTGCGAGCCAAGAAAACCGGCACCGCCAGTTACAAGTATTCGTTTGATCGTACTCAAAAATTCTCTGCTTTATTGATTGTCAATTTTGACGTGGCATTCGCATCGCCTGGTCCTAGGACACCGCCCGACTCAGCAAACCGTGGCTTCGCCGTTTTCGCAAAACCACTTATAAGTTTGCTCGATACCATCCCGCAGGGGAATGCCATGTTTCCAACCAAGCGAATGCAGTCGCGAAACATCGAGCATTTTCCGTGGTGTCCCGTCCGGCTTATCCGAATCAAACACAATTTTGGCGTCCGGATTCACCACATCGCGAACCATTTCCGCCAGCGACTTGATCGTGAGATCCTCTCCCGTGCCGACATTGATCGTCTGGTTGTCACTGTAGTTTTCCATCAGGAACAGGCAGGCGGCAGCCAAGTCGTCAACGTGCAGGAATTCGCGTCGTGGCGATCCTGTCCCCCAAACCTGGACTGGATCGCCCGTCGATTTGGCTTCGTGGAATTTTCGCATCAGCGCCGGCAAAACATGTGAACTCGTCAGGTCAAAATTGTCGTTCGGACCGTAGAGATTTGTTGGCATCGCCGAAATAAAGTCGCAGTTGTGTTGATCTCTGTAGGCTTCGCAGCCAATCAGTCCGGAGATCTTTGCAATCGCGTACGCCTGATTTGTATGCTCCAGCGGCCCGGTCAGGAAATAGTCTTCCTTGATCGGCTGCTGACAGTCGCGAGGATAGATGCAACTACTTCCAAGATAGAGAAGCTTGTTGACATTGTTTTGCCACGCGGCCTTCATGACCGTGGCGTGAATCATGATATTGTCGTAAAGGAACTCGGCGGGGCGAGTCGAGTTGGCGACAATCCCGCCGACAGTCCCGGCGACGTGAATGATGTTTTGTGGCTTGTTCGTGGCGAACCACTTGTCGACGGCGACTTGATCGCGCAAGTCGACTTCCTGGCGAGTCGCGGTGAGGATGTTGTCGAACCCGTTTTTCTCCAGGCAGCGAACAACCGCCGAGCCGACGAGGCCACGGTGGCCGGTAACATAGATGGAAGCAGAGCGATCGAGTTTCATTGGATTGGGATTTGACAGGTCCAGGGAATTACCGGAGGCCGACAATGCCAAGCATGCCGCGAGACAATTTCGAGCCAACCACTGCCATCAGTCTAGCTCAAGAATTGGCCCGCAAAGACCATACAATCCGGCGGATTGTTCACTTCTTTCCCAGACGTCGTTTCGCCTGAAAAAAACCAGTCAAAATTCCCCCACACTGGTCGGATAGCACACCGCGAACCACCTCCACTTGATGGTTCAGTCGCGGGTCAGCGAGCAGGGTAAAAAGCGAATCGACCGCGCCCGCCTTGGGATCGGAAGCACCATAGACGACACGCGGGATCCGGGCCTGCAGAATCGCCCCTGCACACATTGGACATGGCTCGAGCGTTACATAGAGTGTGCAGTTCGTCAGCCGCCAACCGCCCAGTGACTCGGCGGCTTGTGTGATGGCGATCATTTCTGCATGAGCCGTCGGATCTTTCAACTGCTCACGCTGATTGTGCGCCGACGCGATAATCTGCTCGTCTTGAACAATGACGGCTCCGACTGGAACTTCACCTTCCTTCTCGGCTCTCACCGCCTCGGCCAGAGCCCGCAACATCATCGTTTCGTCCATCGCCGCTGCCCGTAATTCTGGAGTTTGTGGAGTAAAGAACAAATGATGCTATCGCGCCTGTTGGCTGTAAATGCCATTCATGAGATTTTGAACGGCTGAAAAAACGCGAAATGCCTGCCGCAGTGCCGCAAACTCCAGCTCGGCTCCGGACAACGAAACGCACTGGACTCGCTATCGCCAAGTCGATTAACCTCTCCGGCACAGCGGTGATAGCTACCGAAACGAATTCCGCAGTAGCTTCACCAAATACAACGAGTCGACGGATCGCAGACTGGGCCAGATTTTTTGACTGCACGCAACCATCATCCAACGAACGGCGCATCCACGCGATTGCCATCGTCACGCCGCAAGGCTCTTGCGCCGACATGGATTTTTATTCCCACTGCAATCCTTGTTGGTCTGACGACCGCACTCGTTACGGCTCAGGAAGTCGCGACGAACACCGCTCCTGCGACGAACACCGCTCCTGCGACGATTTCCACTGCGACGACGAACACCGCTCCGGCGACGGTTGCCAACGGACAGAACGAACAGCTTGCAGCAGAGTTTGTTGTTCAGACCGACGTTTTTGTTCAGGCCGACTCAGGCTCCAACCAGGAAGACCAGCGAGTCAGCCGACATGCGACTTATTTTCTGAAAGACCGCATCATTGACGTCGCGGTCGGTGAATCCGGAAACGCCGAATCGGCGGTAATCCTCGAACTGGTGTCGGGCAATATCACGCTTCTCGATTCAGGACGAAAAAAAAGTTGTGGGCTCACTTATGATGAGCTGATTCAGACCGTGGCGGCGGTGACCAGTCGACTGGACGACAAGCCGCCGATCGTGCAATTTGCAGCGAACGCCAAATTCAAAGTCGACTGGAACGAAGAGTCTGGCAAGCTGGGTATGATCGCCGAGCCGATGGGTTACCTGATTCACACAAGCAGGCAACCAACAAAAAGTGCCGCGTCACTCTATCGACGCTTTGCCGACATGTCGGCTCGATTGAACGCAACGCAACCGGGTGGATTACCGCCGGCTGCCCGGCTGGCGATCAATCGCGAACTCGGCAATCATGACGCGGTTCCAACCCGGGTCGAGCGGACAAGAATGGATCGAAAGCAAAAGGCATACAGCACTCACCAGTACCGCCTGAATCTTGACCCGGCGGCTATCGCGGTTATTCAAAAAGTCGATTCGTGGTCCGATGAGTTTGAATCGACGGACCTTGTTTCTTATCGACTTGGGAAATAGCAACTACCCGCAGTCCCCTGCCAGACGCGGACTAGCCGGTAGAAAACGCGACGACTACAATTCGTGCTGTGGACGATTGGTACCACAAACTACTGGCAACCTGCCGCCCGCCAGCTTTCAACGCCAATGATCGAGCTCATGCTCTGTCAAATTCGCGAGCTGCCCGGCGACGAAAGATATACAACCATGCGATTGTTCCGCACGCTCATTGTGCTCGTCCTGTTCGCGAGTGGACAGATGGAATCCAGCGCTGCTGAGATCCTGCTTGAGAAAGACGGCGACAACATCACGGTCACCGTCGATGGCAAACTCTTCACCCGGTACATCACAAAATCGGGTACCAAGCCGGTGCTTTATCCCATCATCGGGCCAACCGGTGTCGAGATGACCCGCGGCTATCCGATCAAGGACGCCTCGGCGTCAGAAAAGACGGATCATCCGCATCACCGCTCGCTGTGGTTCACCCATGGAGAGGTTAACGAAGTCGACTTTTGGACAGAGCCGTCCGAGGATAATCCCAAGAAACACGGTTTTGGCAAAGTCGTCCATAAGAAGTTCCTGCAAATCGAGAATGGCGAACAACCCAGAATCGTCACGGTGAACGAGTGGCTCAACTCCAAAGATGAAAAACTGCTTACCGACTATCGCACGATCGGTTTCGCAGCCGACGAGAAACGCCGCTGGATCGACTTTGACGTCAAGCTCGTCAACGAAGGCGAAGAACCGGTAAAAATCGGCGATACCAAAGAGGGCACATTCGGTGTCCGCGTCGCGTCGTGGATGAAAGTCGACGCGGAAAAAGGCGGCAAGATCATCAACAGCCTCGGTGCCGTTAACAAAGATGCGTGGGGAAAGGCGGCTTCGTGGGTCGACTACCACGCGCCGAATGGAGATTCGACCGTGGGCATTGCCATTCTCAATCACCCCAGCAGCTTTCGATTCCCAACGTACTGGCACGTGCGAACTTACGGATTGTTCGCAGCAAATCCGTTCGGCGTTCACAACTTTCTAAACTCGGAGGACGAAGACGGCTCGCATGAAATCAAACCTGGTGAGTCAATTGTCCTGAGCTATCGCGTGCTGTTGCATCAGGGTGACGAGCAATCGGGGAGAGTGCCCGAGTCGTTTGTAGAGTACGCAAAGATTGACAAATCGCCAGTCGAAGAAGAAGAGCTTGTTGCCGAAAATCCTGTCGAAGAAGAAAAGGCACCCGAAGAGTCTCTAAAAGATCCCGCCGGCGAAGTGGAAGAAACCGAAACTCTTCAGCCCATCGAACCCGCGGCTCCCTAGTTGAACGCGCGCGTCAGTCGAGCCACTCGCGCGCCTTTTATCAATTCGCACTTTTCCTTTTTTACTTGTCATTTTTCATTCAAACAGCATGGCCATTTCGCCCGCAGATAGCGACGCTTGAAATCCGCAGTCCATCCGGCTCAGCCGCACAGGCATCCAACAATCCCTCGAGGGATGGCACGCCAGCGAGTGAGTCCGCGAAGGCCGATCCGCGAACCGCAACCATTCGCCTCCATCACCATCCAGTGGTTTGGCAAAAATTCCCGTTGTAACGCTTGGTCTCCAGCGGGTTTGCCTCGATCTTGCCAACCTCCGATTGGTGCCTGGCTGCGGCGCCATTCTCGATTCTTCAGTAATTCCCCTTGAATTTTCAACCCATTCTGACATCAATGTCCTTATGGGGTACTTGGACCGGGAGGTTCAATAACGCCAATTGCCTGCAAAGTCGCCGTAAAAAGAAGCCTCGCACGCAAGCTATCTACAATCTGCAGCTAACCTAAATTAACACGTAGGTCGATAACTAGTGTCAGGCGACAGGAAGTACTCTGCCAGTCGCTTTGGAAACCAAGCTAGTGCACAACCTGGAGACCCCACCCCTGATGTTGGCACCTGAATCCTGCATAAGCAGCCTCGATGAACTGCGGCAACTTGTTTATTCGAAGCTATGCGAATGCGATCAGTTGGATCCGGGCGCGTTCCCCATGACGGAGCACATTCTGGTTCGAGGCGGTAAACCGTGCGGCATTCATTTTTGCGTGCACGGCCCTCGAAGCGTGAAGTACACGTCCATTTGGGAAACCGACCGGAACACAATACTGTTTTACCGGCCCACCGGAGAACGCTTTTACAAAACGCAATTAAAAGAGGCACCAGAACTGACACCGGCGAGCTAACGACATTTGGCAATCGCCTGGCACAGAACTGCCTGACAATCACTGCTTGCGGAAAACGTCCCGGATATTCCTGACTTGGCGATCCTTTTCGAATCGCCCCGACGGGAATCAAAAAACTGAGTTATCGAAACCCAACGTAGGATCTGGATGCATGGATTGCTTCACTGATCCGAACGTCTGATATACATCATTCATATATAAGTCGCTTTATACACGGAGGTAGGTAATGCTGGTTCTTTCAAGGAAACAGGCTGAGCGAATTCGGCTCGGCGATTCCATCGTGGTCACGGTCGTCCGGGTATCCGGCGACAAAGTTCGTCTGGGCATCGAGGCGCCGCCCGACGTAATTGTCCTGCGTGACGAGCTGGACAAACATGGCCAACCCATTGAGTCTACTCCGCTGAGGAAAGCTGCTTAAGTCGGTGATGTGATGCGTTGACCGGCAAGAAGCCATCCAACGCAGTTTACTTCCTGATCTTCAATGACGAGCCGTTCCTGTTCGGCCTGCAATCTGCAACAGAAACACTCGCGGTCATAAATCTCAAGGGATTCCTCCAACCTGACATCCCAATCAGGAATGAACAAAACCGGAAAGCAAAAAATGCCTCGCCAGGGAACGGCGAGGC
>CALHZT010000284.1 GCA_938040995.1 uncultured Pirellulaceae bacterium
TTGAGGAAATGCTGGATCCGCTGGCCTTCTGCGAGGATGCGAACGTCATTCCATTGGTCAACTTTTACCAGCGAATTGACTTCTTCCGGGGTAAGGAATGTTTCGACTTCACCTTTTCCATCTGCCGTCCATGTTGCCTTCTCTCCGGCAAGACAAATCCTGCCCCGCTTCCCACCTTCGTCGTAAATGAAGCCAGGAACGTTGGGAGCCGAGTTTTCGTTTCGGATTTCATGTTGATAGCCACGAACGACCCACGCGTTGCCTGCGCTCTTGTCGGTGATATGTTTCGAACGATACTGGATCCCCGAGTTATTGGTCGCGTTACAGCGAAAAGAAAGCTTCAGTTCAAAGTCGGCAACGTCACCGCCTTGCCAGATCAGAAACGTGTTTCGGTTACATTTCTTTTCCGGAGTGGTTTCACCACGAATGACGCCATCTTTGACCGTCCACAGTCGCGGGTCTCCTTCCCACCCATCCAAATCGGTGCCGTTAAATAGCGCCGCAAAACCGCCGTCAGAATTCTCTTGCGGTGAAGCTGCAACGGGAATGGTGGCGAATACAAAAAGCAAAACAGAAGCCGCAACAGTCGCAGCAGGTAGTTTGGGGATCATCAGTTTTCCAGGTGTGTGGGTAATGCGATTCGAAACCACGAGGCCTTCGTTCGCATATTGTATCAGTCAGTAAACTGGATTGGTTTCACTGGCCGGCGATGCCGATTTTACAATTGCGAATACGGAAGAGCGCCCGACCAATTACGTTGAACTCACTAGCTCTATTGTATTCCAAGTTACGCCAGCGGACGCGCGGTAGCAACGAAGGAAGTCAAGTTGGCAGCAGCATGCGCGTTGGAAGTAAGCGTTGCGGAGTGCTACGCCGCGAACACGGCATGGAAAAGTCTCAACAACGGGATACAAATACAACATTACTGGGCATAGCGATGCTCCAAATGTAAAATAAGATGGGTGAAGGCAGCAGAGATCAGGAACATAACAGGAACTGAATATGCGATACAGATTTTTGGCAGGCTTTGTGCTCGCCTCGTTCGTTTTTTCGATGTCAGCGGCATCGACGGCTTGGGCTCAAAAGCTGGCTGCTGCCGAAAAGAACGCTGCAGAGAAAACACTGCAAGGCGACGACCAGCAGAAAGGAGTTGTCGATCTCTCGGAACTGACTCATCCGCTGCAACCCGCTCTTTGGAAAATTGAGGGGAAGGGGCTTGAAGCGACCTCGTACCTGTTCGGCACCGTGGAAGATAGCGACCCGCGGGTAACCATCTTGCACCCCGATGCGGAAAAGGCCTTCCAGCAAGCGACTCGTTTGTATTCCGAGATTGACCAGAATCCGACTCAACAGATGGTGTCGGCCATGAAGCTGATGCGGCGTGATGGCAAGACGCTTTCCGCCGCGTTAGGCCCTGAGCTGACGAACGAAGTTCGCGATGCGATCCTGGCGATTGATCCCAATTACAACGTTCACCAGCTGCAGATCCTGAAAACATGGGCAGCCAGCCTGTTCATTCCGTCCATCTCAAAACCGGGTAAACACAGGGTTCAACCGGGCGGAGCAACGCTGGACAAAGTGCTTTACGAACGCGCCAAGAAGGCTGGCAAAAAACTGGGAGCACTTGAATCTGCCGATAGCCAGTCGGCAGTATTTGAACAGTTTACCGAAGAAGAGCAGATTCTGTTTGTTCGATCTTCTGTCAAGCTCCTGAAGAAAAAGAAGGAGAAGCAAAAAGAAATCGAAAAACGCATCCATGAGCTCTACCTGACGAACCATCTGGCTGAGCTCGACGCGAGTACCAACAATCAGCTTGAAGACGGAGATTTCGAAGACAAAGAACTTGCCGAACGTCTGACGAAAGCCTTGAAGGGCGATCGCAACATCAGGATGGCAGACAAAATCGACGGCTTTCTCGAAGGAGCTCCCGATGAAGTCCACTTCTTTGCGGTCGGAGTCGGGCATTACCTTGGAAAAGGTTCTGTTACCGAAAAGCTGCTCGAGAAAGGCTATACGGTCACCCCAGTTTTTACTCCGCTCGACCCAAAGACCGAGATCACAGGTTACGGTGCTCCTTCGAAAATGGAGATCGCCAACGTGTCGAAGGCTGCCAAAGAGATTCGCGTTGGTGAGACGATTTCGGAAATCCACTGGGGCAAACATCTCGCAGGCCCCAAACTCCAGGAGACCGACAAACTCGAGGGTAAGGTCGTACTGTTGGTCATGTGGGGCTCCTGCCCGGGTTGCACTCGGGTAACCCCCGGTTTGGTCGACCTGGCCAAAGAGCTTGAAGGAAAACCATTTCATTTGATCGCCTCGCATTGTCAATCGTGGGGCGGCGATACAGCGTTGAAAAAACTACAAGAAGAAGGCTGGAACGAACAGATGAAAAACGTGACGGTTATGTCACGGACCACGTTTGATGTACCAGCCAGGTACGTGCCGTACTACATCATTTTCGATGAGAGCGGCAAACTGATTCATCACAACATGGGTGGGCCGTTCCATGGTGGTGACGGAATCGAAAAGTACCGTGAACTCACTCGTGCAGCGGTCGCCAAAACTGCGGGCAAGCCTGAAGAACCGAATGAAGAGCCCGGTGCCGATGATTCGGTAGACTTCGGGAAGATCGACGGATTCAAGAAACTCGAGGCTGCATTCGCGAAATCCGAAAAGCTCAACAGGGCCAAGTTTCGCGAAGCAAGTCCCAAAGAGCGATTCCAGCTGATGAAAGAAGATTCATCCATTGGTCCATTTCGTGAAAAAATAATCGAATTGATCGACGCGGATCCGAAATCAGAGGACGCATTGGAGATGCTGGCCTGGTGGTCGAAAAACAGCTTTCGCCTTGGTTACTCTGGACTCATTGAACGGTTGGTTGAGCATCATGTCGAGTCAGAATTGCTGCAGGGTTACGCTTCGCGCATTCCAGTTTTGATGAAGCGCGACGCGGCCATTGCCAACCTGCGCACGTTAACCAGTAAAAGCCCGGATCGCCAGACGCGTGGCGTCGCCACGTTTTCGCTTTACCAGATGTTGCTGGAGAGCAAGACTGATGATGAAGCGAAAAAGGAAATTGCCCTTCTGCGAACCACGCTGATGAAGGACTACTCCAATGTGACAGACCGGCGGGGCGTAACCGTTTCCGAGCATCTGGAAAAGTTGGACTTTGCCGAAAAGCTCGACATCGGTCAGCCCGTTCCAGAAATCGAAGGTCGGGATCTGGATGGCGTTGAATTCAAACTGAGCGAGTACCGTGGCAAGGTTGTCGTATTAAGCTTCTGGGGCGATTGGTGAGGTCCTTGTCGGGCTCATTACCCACACGAGCGGTCGCTCGTAATGAAGTTTGCTGATAAGCCGTTTGCCTTGGTCGGTGTTAACAGTGACCCTGACCTGGACGAAATCCGGAAAGTCGTTAAAGAGAAGAAGATCACCTGGCGAAGTTTCTGGAACGGACCGTCAGGCACCTCAGGACCCATTTCGGACAAGTGGAATGTCCTGAATTGGCCTGTCAGTTACGTCATTGATGCTGAGGGGGTCATACGCTTCAAGAATTTGAACGATGCACGATTGGAGCAGGCAATTGAAGACCTTCTGGCCGAAGCGACCGGTTCTGGAGAGGACGGCGATGCCAGACCAGCAAAGGGAGATGGAGGACGATAAGGCACTGTGCGTTCGCTCAACCGGTTTGCGATGCTTTTCGTCACCCGAACCCCTGAAACCCTCCGTGTCAGGTCTTTGGAATTCGTTTCAAACTCCAGACCAATGATTCACGAAGGTTTCGCAGTTTTTCAATTTCCCTGCAACTAAACATCGCTTGGCGTCGCCTGGTTTAAGCCTAGTCGGCAGGATACACGTACGTCTTGCCTGGTTCCGTTTTCTCGGCCAAGACGGTTAGCTGTTCACCATCTCGAATCACCAGCCGATTTCCGATCAGCGACTTGATCTCTGCCTGTTGCAACTTGCCATCTTGCCAACGCAGCGACACTTCGAAGCCGCCGCGAGCCCGCATTCCTGATATCGAACCGGTGGGCCATTGGGACGGTAAGGCGGGCAATAAGTCGAGGACATAATCTCCCTTGTCCGTGCGGCGATGTGTTTGCAATAAGGACTCGCAAACCCCAGCCGTCAGCCCGAAATTACCATCAATCTGAAAAGGCGCGTGAGCGTCGAAAAGATTGTTGTAAAAACCGGGACCGCCCTTGATGCTCGAGTTCACGAAAAAGCCGCCGAGGATTTTGGCCATATGATCGCCATCCCGCAGCCGCGACCAGAAATTGACTTTCCATGCCCGCGACCAACCCGTTCCTGCGTCGCCGCGAAACTCCAACGTCTTGCGAGCCGCCTCGAAAAGATCAGGAGTGTCCGGTGTGATTTCTTCGCCTGGATGCAATCCCCACAAATGAGAAACATGCCTGTGGGTGTTGCGCGGGTTTTCTTTATAGCGCCATTCCTTCAACTGCCCGGCTGATCCGATCTCGTTGGGGGCTATTCGGTCAGCCGTTTTTCGCAGCGTCGCCGCAAAATCATCGTCAACTTCAAGGACGGCAGCCGCCTCAGCCGTGTAGCGCATCAAGCTGCGAATCAATTGGTGATCCATCGTCGGCCCCATCACCAGGCCGCCATGTTCGGGAGAATTACTTGGACCACTAACCAACCACTCCGGAGCCTTGGGATCTTCTACCAGATAATCGAGGTAAAACTGACACGCCTGTTTCATCGGCTGATAGGCGCGCTCTCGCAAAAAGCCCTTATCCCCGCTGAAGCGATAACGCTCCCAAAGATGTTGACAAATCCAGGCACTACCAAGTGGCCACGTGCCTTGATGAGAATTGTTGATTGCGGCGGCTCCGCGCCAAATATCCGTATTGTGATTGGTGACCCAGCCCCGCGCCTGATAAAAGTCTTTCGCGATGATTGCCCCGGAGACGGTCAAGTCATCAATCAGGTCAAACACGGGCTCGTGGCATTCTGACAAATTCGCCTGTTCGGCTGGCCAGTAATTCATCTGAAAGTTGATATTGAGTGTGTATTTACTTTCCCAAGCCGGTTGCTTGCTGTCGTTCCAGACGCCCTGCAAATTGGCCGCCTGGCTGCCTGGCCGCGAACAGGCGATCAGCAGATATCGACCGTACTGATGCAGCAGTGCCACGAAGTTGGGATCCGGGTTGCCCGCATAAGCGTTCAAGCGTTCGTCGGTGGTCTTGTGAGCCGAATGCCCGCCGCCAAGGTCGATTTGCATCCGGCGAAAAAGTGAGCGATGGTCGGTTTGGTGATCGGCGAGTATTTTGTCGTACGATTTCCCAGCCACGCTCGCCAACGCGTCTTTGCATTGTGCCGCGGGATCGGCAGCGAGAGACTGAAAGTTCTCGTAGCTGGTGCCGCCGACCAGATACAGCACGACGGCATCGGCGGACTGGATTTTTATTCGATCATCCAGTACCTCCACCGTCCCGCCGGTGGATTCGACTTGCAAACGCGCTTCAAACTCGATCGTGCCGGGATACAAGGTCTTTTGACGATTGGTGAAGTCGTCCGGTCGCCCTTTGAGTCCTAACGTTTTCTCGTCAACCTTCATGTTCGAAGACGACGTCTCATGAGTTGTGGTCAGCAAAGCATCGAACGTAATACTTTGCGGCTGATCGGCTTCGATCCGAACGACGATGACTTTATCGGGATGACTGGCAAACACGCTGCGTTTGTAAGTGACCCCTGCAGACTGAAACGAAGTCGTAACAACAGCCGCGTCCAGGTCCAGTGATCGCGAATACTCGCTGACGTCCTTGAATTTCGGAAATTCAAGGTACACGTCGCCAAACGGTTGGTAGGGTGCCTGTCTCAGAGGTTTCGACATGCAGTTCCTGGCAGCGATCGACTCGGCTTCTTTTCGCTTGCCTGCAAACAGCAGATCGCGGACTTCTTGAAGATGCTCGTGGGCACCCGGGTTCGTGTACGTCGTCGGCGCCCCGGCCCACAAGGTATCGTGGTTGAACTGGATGCGATCCTTGTCGAGCTGACCGTAAACCATGGCTCCCATCGAACCGTTTCCGACTGGCAAGGCATCGGTCCACTTCTTTGCCGGTTCGTCATAGTTCAGCTTCAATTGGCCCCACCCCATTGTGCTGTCGTCCGAAGCGGCCTTGGGCGAGTCGGCTGCAGCAGATGGCAACGTCGCGTTAAACGGCAAGATAGAAAGAGCGAGAGCTGTAAGTAGAACGCGGGTCAAGTTTTTCACGTGGCGATTCCAATTTCGGTAGAGTGCTCGGTGCCGGCCATGAGGCCGAACAAGAACGACGATTCGAGCCCAGGGACTTCGATCACGCCGATGTGGATTTTTCAAGGTGGTTTGTCAGAACTGTGTTGATTCGTGTGCAGAGTCGATTTTAGCTCGATCTGCTCAATCTGCCCAATGAGGTTCCGTCATCTCCGACGTCGCCGCTTGTGGGAGGGTCGGAGCCTCGAGCGTTTTTCATAATCCGTAGCATGCAGTCCATGAGACTTGAGTCTATTGCTCCTGATCGTCGAAATCACCTACGATTCAGGTTGCACACCCTCGTTATCACCACGGATTCGCGAAGATTCACATGCCTTCTATCGTTATGACTCTGATCGGAGCGGATCGGCCAGGGCTAGTTGATTCGCTGGCCGCGGTCATCGCTGACCAGAAAGCCAACTGGACTGAAAGCCGCATGGCGCACCTCGGTGGCCAGTTTGCCGGCATCCTCCGCGTCGAGACGGAGCCTGCGAATATCCACGCCCTTGTCTCAGCACTTGAACGGCTTGACCAAGTCGGTCTTCAGGTCAGTGTCCGAACGGACGATTCAGAATCGGCATTGTCAGCGAAGCCGAGCGGAGCAACCGTGCAACTGGAGCTCGTTGGCAATGACCGCCCTGGCATTGTCGCCGAAGTCTCGCATGTGCTCTCTGATCTCGAAATCAACGTCGAAATGATTCATACCGAGTGTCGGGATGCCCCCATGGCGGGCGGGCAGCTTTTTCACGCATCCGCTCAATTGCAACTGCCGCGCAGTGTCGACGTGGACGAAGTTCGCCGGCGACTGGAAGAGATTGCAGCCGATTTAATGGTCGATATCACAATTACTTCGTGAGCGAACGCGATTGACGGTAGTTGTCAGCGGCTGTGAAGTGTTTGCGGTCTGATTCGGCCTAACGATAGATTCCTTTCTGAACGAAGGTTCGGGCTTCCCATAGACACGGAAAAGCGTGTGTGAAGCACATCGCTTTTTCGGCGGCGACCGTTTGCTTGAGATAGGCAATTCCACCACCGCCAGTGCCGCGGCGGGTGCCGATCATGGATTCCACAAAGCGAATGTGACGGTCTCGCCACTGCAGAAGTGCCGAATCAAATTCAAGACAGGCAGCAAGGAACTGCGAGATCCGCTCGGTGTCTTTCATCATTTCAGTAAACGCCGCCGACAACGTTTCAATATTGGCGAGCGATGCCGCAAGTTGATGCAATCGCCCGGAAAGGTTGCCTGCGGCGGTGGGTTCTTTGGCAGCTTCGCCAGCGAATCGAAAATGCTCCTTGAGGACTTCACCGATGTTCATCGCCACGAACTGATCGACGGCTGCATGCCGCATGTCGGGAGCGCCTTTCTCTCCGGCGGCACCTGCCTTGTAGAGCGCATTCAGTAATGTGTAGACGACATCGCGGAGCGAGTTTTGGCCGAAGCGTTTCGCGACTCGCTCGCATCCCCATGGTGTAAGCGCGTTGTAAAGGCTTGTCCCATGCTGGTGAAACGGCGTTTCCGGAGTTGGTTTGAGCATGCCGTCGTATTCGCATTCCGCTCCGTTGACCGGACGCAACTTGGGCTCGGTCAATTCGCGCAGCCCCGCGAGTAGCTCGATCTCACGAAACTGCGTGGAACCAAATCCGGAAGATGGTTGCAATCGTCCGCGAAACCTCAAAAACTCCTCCGTGGTCATGGTGGCCAGCACTTCGAAGAACTCCAGCGTGCAAAGCAGCGCTTTTGATGCACGCTGAATTCTGCGGGTGTAACCAACCAGTTTGTAATCGAATTCGTCGGATTCACCGTAGCTGCCACGAAAGCCAACAATCTGGTCGAGATCGCGACTGATGCCACGACAACCAGGCCGAAGCAATCCGTCGAAAGCGGACGTGAGACCGGGGTAATTTTCTTTCGCCTCGGCGACTGCCCGTTTTGAGAGTTCAAATCCCTCTGAATCAAGAAGCTGCTCCGATCCGCCGCGATCTGCCAAGTCGACTCGCGGCAATTCACTCGCGGTATTGTTAAGCCAGGTCTGGCTGAAATCCGACACCACAGATGCAAGCTCGTGTGTGATTTGCGCAAACCAGACTTCAAAGGCCTGATGCGTCCGAATGAACAAAACTTCATTGTGGTCCCAGTCGTCGAGCGTTGGCCATTCGTCCCCCGGGCTCCAGCCAGCAGGAGTCGTCGGCCAGTCCTCTCGAGTTACGCGAGGGAGACGAAGCGATTTCACGATGGCTTCGTCGTTGATGTATGAAGAATATTTGACAATATCAATCGCGTGGTCGGGCCGCTTGTCCGTCATCTGTTCTGCCTTGTCCATGAACCAATAAATGCAACCAGCCGCACCGCGATCAATTCCGTCATGCTGAAATCGTTAGCGGTGAATTGCCTATCGGCAGATTACCGGTCGGCAGCGATTGAAACCAGTCGTTTCGCAACGCACTCGATTATGACAAGCTCAGAGACACCCGAAGTGCGGGTGGTGGACAAGGGTAACGCGAGTCCACTTCGGCGAGAGTCGACCCTTTTGAGCAATCGGGGAATACAGAAGGGCGCATGTAGAAGGGCGGAGGTAGAAGGGCGCACGCAACGCGGGCGCCCTTAAAAGAATCTCAGGCGACATTCACCGTTTACCGCGTCTGCCTCGAGGCTACGAAGCGACGGCAGCTTTTTGCAATGCGACTTCCTTGACAGCGAAATCGCCTCGCCCCGCCGTCTTTAGGTGCTGGTTCGCGAGATCCGCATCATCGCCGACAAAGGTTTCAGTGGTCGCATCGAAGTTCAACACGGGGCCGGCCTGCAATCGCACCGCCTTTCCCGATTCGTGCAACGTTGCCACCTGGTTCAGTTCACCGCACAATGCATCGACCTCAGCCGCCGAAATACCGTCCAGCTTCATCGGCTCGATGATCGACTGCCACGACGCACCGTCTGCCCGAGGCGATTCATCGGCAACGCGGTAAGAGTAATTCGCAAGATTGCACCACGCCGTCGAATGATGCCCTACCTCGACAGGTGCGTTCAGTGCGTTTTGCGAGTCGCTGCGAATGGCGTCGAGGAAATTCTGTTGATGCAGGCCCATGCCATCGACATCAGGAATATCCTTGATCACTTCACCCTTTTTGTCGCGAAGCTTGAAGTAACCTCGTTGCGCTTCAAGCTGTCCACCTTCGCAATAGACGACGTACCCACTTTTCGGTCCGGGGCACTTCGGCGGTCGTTTGCCGCTCAGCTCATTGGGCAGATTCGTCAGCGTAATCACCACAGGAATCTCACCCGTATCGAGCACGGCGAAATGTGTATTCGGCGTGTTGCCGGCATCGTTCCAGCCGAATCGGCCGCCTGCGGCGACGACTCGTTTTGGAAACGCAATACGATCCTGGAATACGTTGTTGCGAACATCGTCCAGAATGTGCACACCCCAATTCCCCATCTCGCCGGCACCCGTGTTCCAGTCCCAGTGCCAATCGTAGTGAAGTTTTTTACGGTAGATCGGCTGGTCAGCGGCGGGGCCAAGCCACAGGTCATAGTCAACAGTCTTCGGAGGCGTAAGCGGCTGATCTCGTTTGCCAATGGATGCACGAACGCCAAAACGATTGACGCGTACCCAGAGCGGTGCCCCCAGCGTCTGCTCTTCGTGAAGCAGTCGTTTAATCTCGGTTTGCATCGGTGCAGAACGCTGTTGCGTTCCGATCGCGCAGATCTTCTTGTGACTGGCCGCCGCTTTGACGACTTGCTGCCCTTCCCAGTGCGCATTGCAGAGTGGCTTTTCAACGTAAACGTGCTTCCCTGCATCGAGCGCCCATTGTGCGGCAAGGCAGTGCCAGTGGTTACAGGCCGCAATTACAACCGCATCAATATCTGGCGAATCGAGCATTTTACGAAGATCGCTATATTTCTTCGCATCGGGATACTTCGCGCCTGTCTTTTCCTGCAAGGCGGTGTCAGGATCACAGAGTCCAGCCACGGCGAGTCCCGGCAGCGGGCTGAATGCCCTCAGCAAGGTGTTGCCGCGTCCACCAAGCCCAATGACACCAATATTGATTTGATCGTTGGCACTCTTATTGGCGCTAGCGCAACTTGAAAGGGCAAGGAGACTCCCGGCGGCGGCAGATTGCTGCAAGAAGCGACGACGACTGATGACTGACATTTAAAATCCTCACACATGAAGAAAACGTGTAATCCACCATCTTATTGTATTTCAATTGCAATGTCATTTTCACCCGCCAGGACCGAATCTTTCAAGGGCTGACGTCCAGTGCCTGCTTCCTTGTGTACGATCTTCCCGACGCGGTCGCATAATTTGGCTGAAAAAAACTGCGCCATCCCCATTGCCGGTAGGCAAATACCAAGTGTCGAAATGGAGATGGGGCGAAATGGCAATAGGTCGAAATGGCGACGATCGCTAACATGGTGCTCATCATCGCTAAACTTTTTACCGCTCGCGTACTTGTCGATTTTTGGGCACCGGACACGAACAATGGACCTGCTACTTTTTGAAGACTCACGCGTTGAGCAACTTGCGCCCATCACGATGACTCGACCGGCTTACGCGATCACTTGCGGTGGCTGCACACTTCTTGATCTTTCGTCGAAGTGGAACCAGGCTTCACAAACGACGCATGTTGTCATCAGGGACTTTCTTGCCCCACTCGAGTCGGCTCGGCGCGACAACGTTTGCGTGAATCAGTTACCCAACGGCCCGACGCTCGCGATCAACGCAAGGCTGACAAGTTCACCGGCGATACTTGGCCGGCTGGACACGCTTGCAAAATCGGAGCAAAGCTCGGCGATCGTGCGAGACGGTGTTGTTTTGGCGAAGTGGTTCCCGAACGGCATCCCGGGCGATTCAAGTAGCGACACGACTTATGACGAGTTGCTTCAATCTGTCGTTGGGGGCAAAGCGGATCACGAAGAAGAGTGCTCAGCCGGTGAATTGGTGACGCTCGAGTTTCCACATGATATTGCCCGACTGCAACTGGATTACATGACAGACAACCTTGCATTCCTGGTCAAACATGGCGGACACCGGGAAGTCGCCGATGGTGTCTTTGCGGCGGAAGGCGTGACGATTGCCGACAACGTCGTCACCGACACGCGAGACGGACCGATCGTTCTCGACGAAGGCGCCGCGGTGGGGCCTTTCGCATTTCTACGAGGGCCGATTGTGGTCGGTACCGGTTCGCGAATCAATGAGCATTCCTCGATCAAGGATGGCGTTTGCATTGGTCATACCGTGAAGGTTGGCGGGGAACTGGTACGCTCAACGATCGAACCGTACTCGAACAAGGCGCATGCCGGATTTTTGGGGTTTAGCTATCTCGGCGGGTGGGTCAACCTTGGCGCGGGCACATCGAATAGCAACTTGAAGAATACTTATGGGACCATTCGCGTGACGCGCAATGGACAGAAGATCGATACCGGGATGCAGTTTCTCGGATGTGTGATTGGCGATCACACAAAATCGGCAATCAATTCGAGCATTTTCACCGGGCTGACGATCGGAGTTGCGAGCATGCTCTACGGCACCGTTGCGGCCAACGTACCATCGTTCGTCAACTACGCTCACTCGTTCGGATCCGTCACGGGGGTGTCGCTCGAGTCGATGGTGACGACTCAGGGGCGAGTTTATGCCCGACGCGGCCTTGAACAGTTGGAGTGTGATACCGGGATGCTCCGCCATGTTTTCGAGGCGACGCAGCACGAACGAGCCGGTTTGGAAATCGCACCACCCCGCTTCCAGGCCGGGCGAAAAGCTTCCCGGCGGCAAACCCGATAAATGGTTATAATGTGGACAGGGATTCGGTTCTCTCCATATACCTGCGACGTGTTTGCACATCACAGTGCGACCTGCGCGGCCCATAACTTTCTATTACGACCAATTCAGTTCAGACAAAATGCAACTATCCAATACTTACGCGGCCAACGGCGCCACCATCTCCTTCGAGCTTTTTCCGCCAAAAACGGAAGCGGGCGAAAAGTCGCTAATGAAGCATGTTGCCAAGCTGAATGAGTTCAACCCGGCTTACTTTACGTGCACTTACGGCGCCGGCGGATCGACTCAGAGCAAAACACTGAACATCATTTCGCAAGTCAAGGAGACCCACGGCATACCGGTGGCTTCGCACCTGACCTGTGTTGGATCGACCGTCGACGAGCTGCGGAGTTATCTGACAGAAGCGAAGGAACGCGGTGTCGATTACATCGTGGCGCTACGTGGCGATCCGCCACAGGGTGAGACAGAATTCGTGGCCGCCGAGGGTGGGCTTCGATACGCGAACGAACTCGTCGAGTTGATTCGAAACGAGTTTTCCGATTTTGGAATCGCGGTCGCAGGTTACCCGGAAGTCCACCAGGAGGCTCCATCTGCGGATGTCGATCTTGAAAATCTCAAACGCAAAGTCGATTGTGGTTCGGACATCGTGATCACGCAGCTGTTTTACGATAACGAAGATTTCTTCCGGTTCAGGGACCGGTGCGTTGCTGCCAACATTAACGTCCCGATCATTCCGGGACTGTTGCCCGTCACGAATCTCGGGCAGATCCAGCGGATCACCAGCTTGTGCGGCGCGAAACTTCCACAGGACTTTATTGATCGACTGGGCCAGAAAGACGATGCCGAGTGGCAGATGGAAACCGGAGTCGAACAGGCAACCGAGCAGGTTCGCGGTTTGATTGAGGGCGGCGTCGATGGGCTTCACTTCTATGTTCTGAACAAGTCGCAAGCGACCAGCCGCGTGCTGGGCAACTTGATGACGACTTCGTAGCGAAGAGTCTCTCCACAGTCCCGATGAGCACTGCTAACCACCGCCGCCAACCGCCGGTGGGTTCAAACCAACGCAAACGCCAGTCAATTCCTGGCGTTTGCACTTCAATTCAGAGCCCACTACGCTTTCGAGCAATCATTCCGGCTTCGAAAATCCATACCCATCGGCGACTAACGCCGTGCCGCTCACAGTTGATCTATCATTCGATACCCAGAAACGCCGGAGCTCGCTTCTTGAACTGTTCACGCTAAAATCTCTGTACCATCCAGTCCAATGGCGGAGATCAAACCATGAAGCGACGCGACTTTCTCAGGACTTCCGCCGCGATAGCGGCCCTTAGCTCTCTTTCACCCGTGGCGTATGCGAACCAGGTTCGTAAACCGCGGCGAGTCGGCGTGATCGGCCCCGGTTGGTACGGCAAATGCGATTTACTACAGCTCATCAACGTCGAACCTGTCGAGGTTGTCACGCTTTGCGACCCCGACAGCAACATGGTCAATGAAGCCGCTGATCTTGTCGCCAGTCGCCAAAAATCAGGCAATCGCCCAAAAGTGTTTGGCGACTATCGAGAAATGCTGGCGAACGAACAGCACGACATCATCCTCGTTGATTCGCCTGATCACTGGCACGCGCTGCAGATGATTGCGGCTGTTGAAGCGGGCGCCGATGTTTACTGCCAAAAACCGACTGGATGTGATGTCCGCGAAAGCAAAGCCATGCTCGACGCGGCACGCCGGACCAGTCGCATCGTACAGATTGGGACGCAGCGAAGAAGCACGCCGCACCTGATCGAGGCGAAGCAAAAAGTTGTTGATGCCGGGCTATTGGGTGAAGTCGCACATGCCGAAGTTTGCTGCTATTACCATATGCGACGCGGATCCACGATCGAAGAATGCCCCGACAAGGATCCACCCGCACATCTCGATTGGGACATGTGGACCGGGCCGGCTCCGATGCGACCGTACAACGACATCGTGCACCCGCGAGGGTGGCGAGCGTTCATGGAATACTGCAACGGCATTATGGGCGACATGTGCGTTCACATGCTCGACACGACGAGGTGGATGCTGGACCTTGGATGGCCAAAAACAATCTCCAGCACCGGCGGGATTCTGGTCGGCAAAAATGCCCGAGCCAACATTACCGACACGCAAAACGCCACGTTCCATTTTGACAATATGGACGTCATGTGGACGCATCGGGCCTGGGGAAATGCCGCGGACAAGGAATACCCGTGGTCCGCAACTATTTATGGCACGAAGGGCACACTAAAGTTGAGCGTGAACAAGTACGACTTTGTTCCGCGGGGTAGTGGCAAGAAACTTTCTGGCAAAGCCGCCATCGAAACGGACAAGTATCCGACCGACAAGCCGGACAAGGACAAATGGAATCTTGAATTGCATGTTGCGTCCGCAATCCGCGGTCACATGCAGGACTTTTTGAAGGCCGTTGACGAGCGAACCAGGCCGGTCGCCGATATTGAGCAAGGGCACATTTCCAGCGCATCGTGCATTATGGCCAACCTCGCGATGGACCTGGGCCGAACGTTGCATTGGGATCCGGCGACTCATACGGTAAAGGGCGACGAGGAAGCGAACAGTCGTCTGAATCGCGACTACCGGGCGCCATGGCAGCACCCGGGGCTCGCAGCGGTCGCAAAGCAACCACTCAAAGCCGCCGGTTAGTACAGCGGCCGCTTCATTGCAAACACGTCGTAGCAGAAGCTTCGTAGCAGAAGCTTTCGCGGCTCGCGCTGATGTGAGGGATTTTTGAGCGTAAGTTTGAGCGTTTTAGAGCGTAGGCCACGGGTGGCAGCTATCCCGCTGCCTTTACAAGGCTTACGAGCCAATAAGATGTGTCGTCTTTTGAGCCGGAACCGGCGGTTACGCTGCTGACGAGCCAGCCATCATTAAGCATTTGCGGGAGCACTTCGTTTTCTTCATTGTCGTGCTCAGCGTCACCGTTGAGCGCCCACGATTCACCGTTGTCAGAAACAAGAACGCAGCAGAATTTTTGACTCATTGGTTTGATCCGGCAGCAGAGTTTCGAATGATGGCGGTTATTGTATCGCCTTGAGAGCGTGGCGAGAATGCAGGTGCCAATTCAAGTCGATGTACATTGCCCACGACAGGAAAGAGCTACGCAAAGGGACTCGTTGCCTCATCCACTACGGAGTGATCGATGCAAAAAAGAGAGCCGAATATCAGAAAGATATTCGGCTCCCTTGTGTGAATTGAATTCGCAGTTTCGCGACCGGTGATCAGCTAGTTTTCGCGTTGCCGAGGAACGGGTACGGATCGGGAAGATCAAGAAATCCGGCGAGGTTCCGGGAACGGTAGGGCTCCTGCAGCTTACGCACGGCTTTGGATTCAATCTGTCGAACCCGCTCTCGCGTTACCGAGAAAATCTTGCCGACTTCTTCGAGTGTGTACGAATATCCGTCGGCCAAACCAAATCGCAGTCGCAAAATCTCGCGTTCGCGATGGTTCAGGACCTGCATGACTTCGTTGATGCGAACCTTGAGGGCTTCCTGATTGTGATCGTAGAGCGGGTCGATATCGCGATGATCTTCAAGGAACTCGCCGAAGTAACTGTCGTCGTGATCACCAACGGGTTGATCGAGCGAAAGCGGTTGACGCGACATCCGCATAATACAACGGGCGTCGTCGACCGATAGCTTGGTCCGCTCGGCAAGTTCGTCGGCTGAAGGCTCTCGCCCAAGCTCCTGGACGAGATCCCGCATCGCGGCTCGAACCTTCCCCATCGTGTCGATCATGTGAACAGGAACACGAATGGTTCGGCTCTGGTCAGCGATTGCTCGCGTGATCGCCTGACGAATCCACCATGTCGCATAAGTGGAAAACTTGTAGCCACGTTGGTGTTCGAATTTATCGACCGCTCGCATCAAGCCTGTGTTGCCTTCCTGAATCAGGTCGAGAAAGCTCAAGCCACGATTGCGGTACTTCTTCGCGATCGAAACAACCAGTCGCAGGTTTCCAGCCGAAAGATATCGTTTGGCTTCGTCATACTTCTGGCGGAACACTTCCGTCCGATTGACTCGAAAGCGGAGCGTCGATGGACTTTCCAGCGAGATTCGCATGAGGTAGGTCAGCTCTTCCCGCAACTTTTCGATATCCCGACCGCCCGCCATTTCGCCGCCGCCCATGGCAATTTGACTTTTCAGTTCGTCCATGCGTTTTGAGATCTTGACCAGTTGTTCCATCAACGGATACAGCTTCTGCGTTCGCAGGTCCATTTCTTCGACCAGCCGAACTGCGCGATGTCGACGCCGAATCAGTCGCTTCCACGCGATTCGTCGTTCCTTCATCGGTGTGGATTTGGAAATCGCTACGACAAAGTCACCATGATTTTCCGCAAGCAACCGTCGCAACGTCACAAGATTCGGCACCAGCCGTTTCATGATCCGCTTTTTCTCTTCCGTGTTCGTCACAGAGACTTCGATGGTACGATCCAGCCGCAATTCGCCATCGCGTACTTTTTCCAGCGCGACAACGGCGCCTTGAAGCACAAAGTCCGAAGCTACCAGGCTAATCCGGAAGTGGCGACGCCAGTGATCGATATTTTTGGCGGCTTGAACTTCTTCATCGCGTGTGAGCATTGAGATTGCTCCCATCTGCATCAGGTACATACGAACCGGATCATCGGTCGCAGTCGTTCCCTTCACCGACTTGTCGGCGTGCTTATCCTCGGTAGCGGGTGTCTTTTTGGTGGCCGCCTTGTCGTCTTTGAAAGAGACGACTTTGGTTTTCGGCGATTTCGCCATCCCGTTGGATAGAGGCTTGGCAGCTGACTTTGCAGTACCATTAACGTTGCCGTTCTGTTTTCTTTTTGCCACAAGAGCCTCCATCAATGTCCGGCTGGACCGTTTTTACAGGTTGCCGGACCGCGTTCACGTTTGGGGAACAAGTCGATGACAGAAGTCGCACTACTGGTGCCAATACGAAGAAAAACCGCAGGAATTGACTGCCCGAAGCACCGCGATTGCCATAATGCTGCGGATAGCAGTCGTTGGTGGGGATTTCCGAAATGCACCAGACCGCAGTCGAAGAGCGTGGTGATTTGGAACGCGTTGTTTTATTTCCACATCACGGTGTGGGGATTGTAAATAGCGCCGATCCGTGAGAGATGGCGTTCTTCAGGGCGAAAGTCGCCGGAATGGCGGAGTTCTTGAGAAGTGACAAAGCCTCCCCGTCGCTTCGGCTTCGCCTCTCCCAGAATTCGCTCGTAGAACCACGCTCTATGGATCAAATAGAAAACTGCAAAGATCAGTGCGCTAGGCCCCCACGTTTACTGAACCGGACGCTAACGCGTGGCGGCTGATTGGCGTTAAAAATCGTCGTATTCCCATCAGCCGCCACGCGTTAGCGTCCGGTTTTGTAGTGGTGCCGGTTCGGAATTGTTCGTGCGGTGAACGGGGCCGTGGTGGCTATTCGCAACCGTGGGCTCGCTCACAATTGTTCCACAGAGCCTCGCGAAAGGGAGGGTTATGTACGCGCACCGACATCAATCTTCAGCACGAGATCCGTCGCCACACATCATCACAATTTTTGGATGGAACGCTCCAACGGTGTCCACCAGATCTGCCTGAGCCGCCATGACCGATTGAATATTCTTGTATGCACCGGGGACTTCGTCCAAACCACCGGCCAACAAACGCACATTGCGCTCTTTCAAATAGTCATCCCACATGTGCCAACGGAACTTGTTCTTGGCTGCTGATCGGGACATACACCGCCCTGCCCCATGCGACGCCGAATTGACACTGTCGGCATTCCCCCTGCCGCGAACGATGAACGCCGGGTCGGCCATATTGCCCGGAATCACACCGAGCTCGCCCTTATGAGCCGGCGTCGCGCCCTTGCGATGCACAATGACATTCCGGTCTCCCAATCGTTCTTTCCACGCAAAGTTGTGATGATTCTCGACGGTCGCAATCGCTCTGGCTCCGGCCAACCGGGTCACGGAGCGGTGAATCACTTCGTGGTTCGCGGCGGCGTATCGCCCCATCAGGTTCATCGCCAACCAGTACTCCTGCCCGGCTTCGGAATTGAGATCCAGCCAGGCGAGATTCTTCATACCCGCCTTACGGTACTTCTCCGGCAGTCGTTTTTGAGCGATCTCCGTGTAGCGACGACAAACTGCGGCACCTGCCCCGCGACTGCCACTATGCGACAGTAACCCGACGTAGCGCCCTGCCTTGATATCCAGGTCGTCGGCGGGCAATTCTACCAGCCCCCATTCCACAAAATGGTTTCCCGAGCCGCTGGTTCCAAGTTGCGTCCACGCGCGATCACGCATCTGGCGGGTTACGGCCGAGACGGTCCAGTCCTCATCCATCACACGATGATTGCGGGGCTTGAGCGTACTTGATCGCTGCCAACCTTTCCCGGCACCGAAGAGTGTTCCTTTCTCGATGGCTGTATCCAGCTCGCGACACTCGTGCTTCTCATTCCGCTCAAGCAATCCCGGATCGAGATCGGTAATCGTCAGTCGCATGCGGCAGGCAATGTCGACTCCAACAGCGTAGGGCACGACTGCATTTTCGCACGCCAAAACGCCGCCAATCGGCAACCCGTAACCGTAGTGCGCATCCGGCATCAAAGCGGCTGCGGTGGCGATCGGCAGCCGACAAGCCGCCGCCATTTGCTGGCGGGCCCCGTCTTCGATTTCGTCACCCCATTGTCGATACTCGATCGGGTCTCCCGGTGCCGGTTTCGCACGATCCTTGATGATCGCCGCCGCGAGGGGCCCGAAAATCTTGTGTCGGGCGTACGATTCCGGGTCCGCAGCGACTGCAGGAATCAGCTTCTTCGGCTTGATTTGGCGCAGCTTGCGATTCCTCGCGGCCGCGTGCAGGCAATCCACTGCGACAGCGACGCAGTCGGCGGGGACACCCAGACTGAGCAGCTGTTTCTTGTTCATCGTATTCCCTCGTTTGCGCTAATCCAGTCGCCGGGTAGTATGTATCTCGTTCGCAACAAGACAAATGTCAAGTGAGACTGTCATGATAAAGGTACGAGTCGACGACAACAGCGGTACCATTGAACTTGCCCGCCCTGATCGTCGAAATGCTCTTTCGCGGAGCATGATCCAGCAACTTCGGCAGGCATTTACTGACTTGCACCAGGAGAAGAAGGTTCGCGCCGTTATCATGACGGGGAGCGAAAAATGCTTCTGTGCCGGGATGGATTTGCATGAAATGCATGCGACTTCCAATGGTGAAGAGTCTGCCGCTCAGCAACAATGGCACAGCGACGCGATGGCGTATCGCGACCTCATTCTGCAGATGCTTCGCTTTCCCAAACCGGTTATCGCAGCCATCAACGGACCCGCGATTGGCGGTGGAGCCGGACTTGTCTGCGCTTCCGATATTGTCGTCGCTGGCAACTCGGCAACCTTTGGCGTTCCAGCGACGAGGCGAGGCCTTGTGGCAGGGATGGTGGTGCCCCTCGTGGTGTTTCGCATCGGTTCGGGTCAAGCCGCCAATCTCATGCTGTCGGCAAAAACGATTCATGCAGCCGAAGCATTCCGGCTGAATCTGTTTCACGAAACCGTCGACGATCAGCAAGTATGGGTGCGTGCGCATCAAGTCGCCGGTGAATGCGCCGAAGGAGCCGCCGAAGCTGTCGCGCTGACGAAGCGGATGCTGAATGAGCACATTGGCGAGCAGTTGATGACGATGCTTACGACGGGAGCCGCAGTGACTGCGACTTCGAAAACAACCGAAGCCGCGAGGGAAGGCATGGCTGCGTTCGTGGAGAAACGCGAACCGAATTGGCCGTAAAATCCGCCGTATTAAAGGGACTCGTAGCCTCGTCCACTACCAAAAATCGAGCCAGCTGGAACGCTATTCTTCTTCCGGTTCCGCTTCCGGTTTGTCCACCTTTTCTGACTCAGCAGCCTTGTCCGATTCGGTTGACTCTTCATCGGCCGGTTTTTCATCGGCATCATCATCAGGACTGGCATCTGTCGCTTTGGATTCGTCCACATTCATTTTTGAGATCGGATCGGCATTCCACTTGGCGAATGCCTTCTTTCGCTCCTCGTCGTTCAAAAAACCTTTGGCGTTCATGCCTTTCATACCCCGGTTATCATGAATCGGCACGCCGTAATCTTCCAGTTTCTTCTCGTGGAGCAAAATGAGAGCGGCAAGCGCCATGTCCCGAACCTGTAACTGGTAGCTACGTCTCTGCTCATCACGGTGAGTCTGAATCACGGCATCATCTTCGAGTATTGACACGAGCAGCGGGGCGTCTTCCATACTCTTTTCCTCAAGGATGACATTCACAGCCTGAGCAATGTAATGTCGTGAGCTGCTCTTGCCGCCTTTCTTCAATAGGCTTCGTGCGAGTGGCAACTTTGATTCCAGGTCGAATCTTTGCGCCAAGCTCAAAAGCGTGTAATCACCAGAATCCAGATTCTGATCCGCAAGCGCGGAAACGGCTCGCTTGAGCCCATCGGATGTACCTTCAGTAGTAAGCGCTTGCCGGGCAGCCGCATGATTGAACAAGCCGCATACCTGTGTCAGCCAGCTTTTCTGACTGAGCAAAGGCTCGCGCAAATCCTTGCTCGTCGTCAGGAGCGCCATGGCAAGCGTGGTACCAACGCTCGCCTGCTGCTGATTGCGCATATCCGCAATGACCTTGCTCATACGGTCCCTTACAAGCACCACAACTTTTCCGGAATCGCGTCCAAGCTGGTCAAAGAGGACGCGCTCTTCCCGATATGCCAAAGCGTAGAGTTTCCTGCTTTCCGATTTGTCTTTCAAAATGCTTTTGAACTCGCTCCACCCAGGCAAGTCGCCTTTGCCAGCGAGAAACGAATTGACGCGTTCCGTTAACTGATCTGAATCAATAATTCCCAACACGACGCGGCAACGATGTTGGATCTCCAGATCCAGGTCGCCGAGACCATTCTCGATGGCGACTCTTGCTTTCTCGCCCAGCCGTTCGAGTGACCGTTGTGCTTCTTCACGCTCACGAAATGAGTCACTACCAAGCTCCGCAACGAGTTGGGTTGGATCAGGTTCCGGCTGGCCAGATTCCTCTGCCAGGTCGTTCCCATCCTTACTTTCGTCTGCCTGCGGATCAATCTGCTCCTCCGCTTGATGGAATGCCAAAGACCATGCAGCGACACCGCGTGGTGACTGGGAAACCAGAATATCACGCGATGCACCAAGGTTGCCCAGCCGCTCGTGGACGGGAAAACTCCGGGTCATGCCACTGTTCAAATCAACGACACCGATTTCCTTCGAAGCCGTCGGTACAAAATAGAGATCGCCGACCCGGGCACCGCGGCCACAGACGACACCGAGCGAAGGGACCGTGACGACTTTTCCTCCCCACAACCTTTCACCTGTTTGCAAATCAAGCTTTGCAATCCGTGTCTTTGACGAGACAAGGACATAGTCGTTTGCTATCTCGGCGAGACTCCATCCTGCGACCCCTTCTTTTGACCATCTGACACGACCGTCCGTCGCGTCCAGACAGGAAAGCTTTCCGTCACGCAACAAGATACAACTCTGGCTACCGCAAATCATTTGCTGCTCTTTGGTGAGCAGCTCTTCAAGCTTCCCCTCAACGATGTCGCGGGTGCCCGTCGGATCGCGCATCATCCGGTAATGATCGTTTCGATTGTGAGGCAAGATGCGCAACGGCGACTTGTCTGTTGCGACACTGTCACCCTCTCCCTCTATGCGATGTTCGGCGGAATTGTGGACCCATGCGATCATGCGATCCCTGACATCCACGGCAATCAGAGAACCCAACACGTCCATGACCGCGGTGTCACCAACAAGCCAGAATGGGATCGGTCTCAGTCTCTCAGCAAATCGAAGGTAGGTACCGACCGTTGCTGCTTCGGTAACGATCGGTTGAGCCCAAACGACCTCCCCTGATTTCTTGTCGCTTAAATGAAGGGACAGATCCCCCTTCTCTCTTACAAGGAACGCAAGGTAGTCACCGGACTCGCAGACCCGCGAAGAGACAAACGCGAGTGATTCCTTCGTGGACTTTTCCGCTTCGTCTTTTGACTTGCGTGGTTGCTGCAACCAGTCGAGAGCTCCTTCCCGCGCCAAGTTGACGGCGACCAGTCGATTTTGTTCGAGCTTCTGATCTACCTGCACACCACCGAGCATTCGGGAACGCATCAGTCGGTCATTGGTAATAAACTTGAGGGAATCTTGCCATTTGTCCAACAGAAACAACTGGTCACCGACGACGGACATACTCGAGGACAGCTCGTCGAGCCAAATCTGCTGAAGAACGACTCTCCCCTGAACGGTAAGAAACTCCTGCTCTTCAGATTGCGTCCGCATGCCAACGCGTTTTTGCACTGTCGATTTTGTGGTGAGCTTGCCGGTCTTTTCTTTCTTTTCGATGGAAGAGTATTGCCAGACTTTCTTGCCTCCCTTTGCATCAATCGCCATCACTTTTTTTCCCGCCCGTGCCACGACGTAATCAGACGTCACGATGGGGCGCAGCGCCTGCATGCGCCCGTCGCTCTCGAACTGAGCCGTTAACCGCTCGACAAATCGCAGCCATTCCGGCGACTCAGACAGATCACTTGTCCACGCCGATGCCAGCTCGAGCGTCGCCAGATCCACTGCTTCGTTTTCGTTTGATGCGGTGGCGAACTGTCCAACAAGATGGTCGTCCATCCATGCCGAAATCTGCTCGATGTCAGTGACCCATGCGACTTCTTTACCGGCGAGCGTTACCGATTTTGGCGAGTTCGCCGACTGGTGCAACTTACGAAGAACCTGGACGGCTCGTTCTCTCTGTCCGTTTTGCAATTCGGCATTGGCCGTCAAAATTGACAATTCTGGCTGGAACTCCGGCGCCATAACCTGAAGCTCCGCAAGTTGCCGCAGTCGTTTGACTGCCGACTCTGGAGCCCCCTGATCAATCCAGTATCGGGCGGAAAGAATAGCCGCCTTGGCAGCCGCACGTGTCCCGTAGTAATCCCTTGCCACCCGATCCACGTCGCGAAAATCATTCGCCGTGATCGCAGTGGTGAGCGCTGCTTTGGCTTCTTCTCCCATTCGCAGTTCATGCGACTGAAGACCGTCGGCGGACAGCTTCTGAAGTTCACGGAACGCCAGACTTTTCAGACCGGCCGATTCCCCCTTAACGAAGCTGTCGGATTCGACATTGATCAACTCCTGCAGCAGAGGCAATCCAACATCAAACTCTTCCGACTGAATCGACTCACGACACCGCTTCAGCTTTTGCTGCTGCTCTCGCGGTGCGAAAACAAACGACTCTTCTTTTTCCTCGGGCTGCTTCCCGCTTGGCCCAAGATTAAATTGAGCACTAACGCCAAACGTCAGGTGAAGAACCAGCAACGATACAACAGAAAACCAGCGCATCTGACGTCTCCGCTCTTGTGGTAAAACCAATCACTACCACTTTATCTGCGTGCATTGGTTAGTGTCAAACTTCTACGGCAAGCCGTAGGACATCGCAGGACATACAATTGCGCAGACAACCGTAAAATCGGCCACGACAACTGGAAACAGCAGCGCCGCCACGACCACCTATTACGCAGCTTGTCATTTACCGTTCGAATGAGCCCCCCAATGGACGAGACATCAAATTCAACCGAAGTACGTGCAAGCACCCGCGGGTGGACTTTTACGATCAGTGACTTGTTCATCGCTTCTTTGTTCTCGGCGATTCTTTTTGCCATGAACAAAGTCAAGATTGCGTCTGATTTAGCACCAAACGCATTCAGTTTGGCACTGTTTGTCCCGCAGAGCCTTGTACATGGGTTTTGCCTTGCCGCAATCGCGAGAATCATCCGAACGGAAAACTCACCAGGATGGGCATCAAGGTTACGTCACCCCGGTCACTGGATACTTATTCAATCGCTTCTCTGGATGGCTTTTGTTTTCGCCACGTTCTTCCCCCATCTGCTGTTCCCGGAATGGAGGTCCTACGAGGCGTTTCAAGTTGCGAGATATGCAAACGCAACGAGCGGCATCACATTCCTGATTGTGTGCACAGTCGCCGCGTGGCGAATGGAAACACGATGGCGCGTCTTCTTTATGATCCTGGCGACTCATGCATTACTCGATGTAGCTGAACAGTTTTCCAGCTCGCGCACGTCGCTTGTGTACGACCCACGCCTGATGCAGGCCGCGAGATTGACGAACCTGCTTGCGACGGGATGGTTGATTTACGTTCTCGTCGTCGATTACCGCAAGAAGATTGCACGTGACTGGATGCATTGGGCGGGAGTCGGCGGTTGGCTGTTCCTGTTCGCTGTCGAGTTTGCAATCTTGCAGTTGACGTCCATGTACTACTCGGTGATTTGGCAACCGTAGGAGACGACCGTACTACGAACGCCGGCCTTCGCTCTTGAGCGCGAGCAGTACCCGAAGGATCGTTCGGGAAATTACTGCCAGATCTTCCTCCCGGGAAAGACGGCGCAGGCGGGAATCCATTGAATCGGATTGGCTCTTCGATGCCGGGAAAGACGTTGAGCGTTAATACGCTTCGAGTGGGTCCCCGCGTTCGCGGGGAAGACGGACTTAGGCGCCTAAGGCCGTCAATTGAGTCGTCATGAACGGAGATTCGACACTAATTGATCGACCGATCCTAAGCCGTTTTCAGTTCGCTTTTTCAGACGAATCCGACATCGCGACGGCATCGAAGAGGTGAGCGAATTTGCCAAGGTTGTTGCTCTCTAATTGGCTCGTCGAAACGAATCGTAAGGATGCCGAGTTGATGCAATATCTTAGACCAGTCGAACTTGGGCCATCATTAAATACGTGCCCCAGATGCGAGTCAGCCATGCGCGAGCGAACTTCAGTTCGAGTTGCATAAAGCTTGCGATCTACCTTTTCGACGATATTCTCGTCGTCAATCGGCCTGGAGAACGAAGGCCAACCGGTCCCTGAGTCAAACTTGTCTTTCGAGCTGAATAGTGGTTCGCCCGAGACAATATCAACGTAGATGCCTTGTTCGTGATTGTCCCAGTATTCGTTCTGAAATGGTGGTTCGGTGCCGTCGTTCTGAGTAACGTAGTACTGCATCTTGCTGAGCGACCGTTTTAGCTCGGCTGTTGACGGCTTGATGAATGTCATCATTTCCTCAGCCATCGCTGGTTCGGAAACGCGATCGGCATCCCCTGGAGGAGATTGAGCTTCGGCGTTTACGGTTCGTTGCGAACCAGGAGATCCCATGAATTGCCACGCTATCGCGCCGGCGAGTCCCAGAGTCATCAGTGCAATTTTTTTTCGTTTCATCTTTCTTTCCTGCTCGCTTTGGCGAAACGCGTGCCCTTGGACGAAAGGCGAGTGAGAATCTACCAATAAGAAGACATCGGTGGCCGTAGCGGCTCAAGAACGCAAGTTGGTAAATTTTATCCGCCGCTCGCCTTCATGCTGACGCCCGGGTGTTTGAGGCCCGACTTACGTATCTTTTTACTGAATAAGTTGTCGTTGTTTTGGGCTGAGCCATTGCAGTGCTGCTTTTATGTCACGCGGCGCGAGGGCATTCAGCTTGGTCAATTGCGTCTCATTTAAATGAGGTAACTTCGTCAGGCGCGGTAGTTGCCTGAGTTGTCTTTTCTGATCACTTTGCGAAGCCGTTCGATAACTCGAATCCAGCTTGCCCGCCTGGAGTCGTCCCTGGGACTTGCCCTCCTGGGTGTACACCTTCTGGGCACACCTGACTTTTTCCGCCTGGGCTGTGAGCTGTTCGAGGCTTATTTGCGACTTGTTGTAGTGAACGAGCGTTACCTCGCGGCCATCCAGCCATCCCGCCTCGGTCTCAACGACACCATCAATGTTTCCAAGCTGGTACTCGCCGGTCCAGAAGCAGGACATGGCAAATGCCGCCTTGGCGATGTTACGAGGATTATTGACGGCAAGGCTTGTCAGGTACTTGGGGACATTGCGTTTCGACATTTTCAGCGCCGATGCCATACGGCCGGCGAGCGCTTCTGTCGTCCAGACGCGGTCCTTTCGCGGAATAATGTCTTTGCCATCGGGATTCAGGAATCGTACGACCTGGTAGTTCCACGACGGTTCGCGGTACTTCTTCAGGATGTCGCTGTCTTTGCCTCCCGAGCGGTTGTTGTAAACCAGAACCGGAATGAACTCTGACTCGATGGCTTCGACCAGCAACGGATTGGAAAGCACGGTTTTCCCGAACTTTTGACAACCCGAACAACCGGGGACCTCCTGGAACAGTACGAAGACTGGCTTTTTCGTCAGTCGACTGTCAGCCAGCGCTGCATCAAAATCCCGACGCCAGTTCACCGTGCCGACTTCTACCGGTTGTGAAGGAGTCGCTCTCTTTGCCATTTGTTGGGCTGGTTGTTTCGTCTGTTGGAGTTGAGCAAGGACAGCACCCGCCGTAAATGCAACACCTGCGGCAGCAAGTACCAGGTAAGATCGTTTCGTAATTTCCATGTTGCACCTCTCTTTAACTAATTGACCAGTCGAGTTCGTGGGTGAACGGCATACCAGCCGAACCAGAATGCCCGATGAGAGGGCAATCGAGCCAGCTTGCTGATTCCATCCGCGGCGACAAGCGAGTCTTCGGTGATACTCCACACCTCGCCGGCTTCGTCCAAAAGCTGGTCTGGATGCATGCCCGCACGAAATTGGTGCATTTTGCTTTCGAATGCCCGGTTTGCTCCGGACGAATCGGTTGCAACTACGAATTCCAGCTTGCCGATCCTGTCGTGATAGACAGGATGCTGATTGAGAAACTCAGCACTCATCGCGAGCGGCTCTTCCTCTTCGCGATGACGCACAATGAAAACTTCATCCTTGTTTTTCAGTCGTCGGTCCTGTTGCGGAGTCGTAAACATCAGTCGATCGGTTGCGAAGTAGTCGCGATAGGCAACTCCTTCGCCATAGTCGCGACGGTGACCAGTCTTTAGCGACAGGACACGCGTGTCAGGGTGCATCGTTTTCCAGTGTTTCCAGTTGGTAGTTACCACGTTGTGTACAGGCAGCTTGATGCCTTGACCAACCAGCGGCCCGATAACGGGTTCGCCCTTGATGGTGGACCACATGGATTTGGTCGCATGGTCATACATGAGCTTGTTGGAACGATAGAGAAAGCCGCTGGTGCCCAGTTCGTGATGCACACCGTTCGCGTCTGTGGGAAAGTAGACGATCATTGATCCGCAAAGGGTGCAGTAAACTCCGTTAATCGACTTACCGCCGACTGTATCCTTGACCATTTCATGCCATGCGAGGATGCGTTTGGGGTACGCTCGAGATTCGCCGTTCACGACAACTCCGAACACGACATCGTTGTCGCCAAGGTAGGTTGCGTCTTTGGCCGCGAGCGTTATCGGGTCTTTCAGTGGTGGGATTCCGTCGCGAATAACACCGCCCCATCGCACTTCATCCAGGCGAATTGTGGATGCGCGATCGTTGTCGAAATATTCGGCGAATCGTGGGTCAATCCTGCTGTAGAGTCTGGACTTGAATTCTGCATAGCCTGGGTGCGGTTCGTAATCCTTTTGCCAAATGGCGCGGTACCATTCGTTGGAACTCCGCTGTTGGCGAACGCCGGTGTCCGTTTCGATCATTTTTACCGCCCTGTCCTGAATGCCATACTTTGACAGGTAAGGGAGGACTTCCATCAGCATCACCGTGTTGCCAGGATGTGGAGCGTTGGCGATGTCGCGCAGAGCATCTGCTGGACGCGGCGAACGGAACAGATCAAAAAACGAATCGATGGATGGTGCCGTCTTTTTCATTTGGCCCATCTGGTTTTTGTGGCTGGGCGGTTGCTGCGCCGCCATTCTTGAATGGCTAAGTCCCAATGCAGCAACGGTTGCCGTCGCAGCCGCAGCGATACGAATCGGTTTAAATAGTCGTGGAGTCTTCATGTCGTATCCTCTGTTCAGTTCCAAAGCGGGATGCTTGCAACAGGTTTTTTGACGTACTTGCCCCACGGTTACCTACTCATGAAATTCCGATTTGAGTTGAAAGTGACGCGTCACACAGAAAAATGCCGCGTCATCTGGAGCTTTCCGCACGACCTGCAAAACAGATTTGGCAGGTGTCCGGCTGCGATTGTTCAGCCACGATCGTTCGGCCACGATGGCGAAGAAACTGGAGTGATCTCGTGGCGAAGTCCCGCGACGAATCTCCTGGCGGGTGCGGGGTGCGTATTCGCGAGCCGGGCTGCTGCTCGCCAACGAAGGCGGAAATCCCGCTCAATCTCTTGGCTTTTGGGGATTTTGAATAAAGATCGGTATGTGACTACACGGAAAGCGTGAGCGATTACAAACCAAAGCTGCATTTCAAAGAAAATTCCGATCAAAATTGTTAGGCGCTGCGTAAGATTGCCCGGGATGGCCCCTACAGAGAAGCATGGCGGAATCGGCGCCGCTTGTCGCTTCCCTGGCAAGAGCCAACGAGCTGGGGCAAATCGGCTGGGGCTTTTCATGAGTCGCTGTAATTGGGGATTGCGGGTTCGCAATAATTACCATCTACTCAGAAAGGTCTAACATAGAGAGGGAGATTTACGTTGGCATCGGTAAAATTCAATGACAATTGGGTTGGACGACTGAAGAATGAGGACGCCGAAGTTCGTGATTCGGCGCTGGATGAGCTTCGTGAATTTTTGATTCGCGGGCTGTCCCGGTCGCTCAACAACCATTACGGAAATCGAAAATTTAATCCTGAGGATATTGTTCAGGACGCTCTTATCAAGATTCTCGACAAGATCGATACGTTTGAGCATCGCTCGCGCTTTACCACT
The DNA here is from genome assembly GCA_938040995.1 of uncultured Pirellulaceae bacterium. GTDB lineage: Bacteria > Planctomycetota > Planctomycetia > Pirellulales > Pirellulaceae > CALHZT01. The sequence continues at coordinate 28,780 of CALHZT010000284.1, forward strand.
TGGGCGATGACGATTGCAACGCGAGTCGGAATTAGCGAATTACGCCGGCGGCACTGTCAGGATTTGTCGCTCGAAGGAATTTCGGGAGACGAAAGTCTACGGATTGAATTGCCGGACACTGAACAACAGCCTGCAGGACAAGCGATGGATCGGCAAGTGGTTCTGCAAAGGTTGCGGGAACTCATTGAGTCCGCATTAAGTGCGAAACAGAAGTTTGCCATTCGTGGTCTGTTGGAGGGATTGCCTATTGAGGTAATCGCGGACCGGACGGATAGCAATCGAAATGCCGTATACAAGCTCGTACATGATGCGCGAGTGAAGCTTAAAGAAGGCTTCCAGCAATCGGGAATGGCCGCAGAAGACATCACGGCGATTCTCGCAGGGGGAGAATGAACAATGGCCTTATCAAATGATCAAATCGACAGTCTGATTGGAATGGTGACGTCCGTGGCTTCGGACGAACTGGACTGCGATGGCTGTTTTGGGCGGATCGCCGAATTTGCGGAATACCATCTTGCGTCGAAGGAAATTCCCGAGGCGATGAAGGTTGTGCAAAGGCATCTGGAGCAATGCCTCTGCTGCAAAGATGAATTCAATGCCCTTATGAAAGGCCTTGAAGCTATCGACAGCGACTGAGAGAGTTTACAGCTTCCCTCCTTGTTTCTTACTTTTGACTGGCGACCTCGTCGCCGGTCCTCTACGCGGCCAGCCGCCGTTCTCGTACCTGATCGAGCAGTACCGCGGCCACGATAATCACGCCGACAATGATGTTCTGATACGGGTTGCGGACTTCCAGTAAGTCACAACCGCTGGCAATCACCGTCATAATGGCGGCTCCCGCGAGCGTGCCGAGAATCGAACCGCGACCGCCGTTCAGACTGCCGCCGCCAATCACCACAGCCGCGATGATCTTCAGTTCCAGCCCAATGCCCTCGACCGGGTTGCCCATTTTTAGCAGGCCAAACTGATACATTCCCGCGACTCCGACAAACAAACCGGCGACTGCGTACACAGCGGTTTTAACAAGCGGAATGTTCAGTCCACAAAGCCTCGCCGTCGATTCGTTCGAACCAAGTGCGTAAATATAACGCCCGAACACGGAGTACTTGAGTAAGACGGTTGTGGCGATCGCAAGCAGAAGCGTGATCCAGACCGCGAGTGGCAAGTTGGGCATGCCACCCGCAAGCATGTCCGGCGGCTTGGTCGAGCAAAGATTTGAAATCCAGTCGGGACGCTGGGCAGCGGACGGGAAGATGGTTGTTTCGTTCGAAACGAGTTTTCCAATCCCCAGAAAGATTGTCATCGTGCCGAGGGTGACAATGAACGGTACGATCCGCAAACTGCTGATCAGCAGGCCGTTAATCAGGCCGCAGGTGACTCCAGTCAGCAGGCAGACGGCGACAGCGGCAAAGGCGGGATAGTCGTTTTTCAGGAACCAGGCGAGTACGGTAGCGCTCAGCGTCAGCGCCGTGCCAGCGGAAAGGTCAATCCCGCCCGAAATAATAATCATCGTCATCCCCAAAGCCGCCACCGCGACGATCGACGTCTGAGTCATCATGACTCGAAAGTTTCGCACGGTAACGAACGAGGCGCGATCGCCGTTCTGGATCGGATCAGCGACCGCAAAGAAGATGATTACCGCTGCCAGCGCGAGCAGTGTGCCAAGTTCGCCGCTGACAAGTTTCGCGATGAACGATGATGGCTTGATTGAGTCTGGAGATGTTGCTTCGGGCATATTGTCTGGTATTGGATTTCGGTTTTGACGTGTCGCTTGGTGGCGTCAGTTTGTAATCGCCTGGGACATAATATCTTCTTCGGTCCAGTCGCTGGTGTTGCGGCAAGCCCGGATGGTTCCGTTCGCCATCACGGCAATTCGGTCACACATCGCCATCAGTTCGGGGAGGTACGAGCTGACGAACAGGACGGCCTTGCCGTCCGCAGCGGCTTCACCGATCAACCTGTAGATTTCACTCTTGGTGCCGACATCGATGCCTCTCGTTGGTTCGTCCAGAAGCAAAACGTCGGCTCCCTGATGCAGAATGCGGGCGATAGCGACCTTTTGCTGGTTGCCGCCGGATAATGCTTCGACAGGTTGGTGTGGCCCTTGAGCTTTGACTTCGAGTTTCTTCATCCAGTCGCGACCGCTGGCAACAATCTTTTTTGGATTGATCCAGCCGCCGCGGGAATAGGGCTCCAGTCGACTGAGCACCATGTTATCCAGGATGCTGAGGCTTTGGGCGAGTCCCTCTGATTTTCGATCTTCGCTGACAAGCCCGAGGCCTGCCGCAATCTGGCGTCGCGGCGTCGGTTTGCAGGACACACCAGATACTTTGATCTCTCCCGACTGGACCTTGTCCAGACCAAACAGGCAACGCAACAGCTCGGTTCGGCCGGCGCCGACCAGTCCCGAGATACCAAGGATCTCGCCCTTGCGCAAGTCGATCGAACTGCCCGCAGGTTTTTTCAAGCCGTGAAGATTTTCGATGGTCAGAATCGTCTCGCCCGGTTGATGCGGAACCTGTGGGAAAAGGTCTTCCACACTTCGGCCCACCATCAGCGATATGATCTCCCGATCGCTCACGTCGGCAATGGTTCCAGTGCCCGCCGTCTCTCCATCCCGAAGGACCGCGAAGCGATCCGCGATTCGCCGAACCTCTTCAAGGTAGTGGCTGATATAAACGATGGCCCGATTGTCCGAGCGTAGGCGTTCGATTACCTGAAACAGTCGATCAACGTCCCGCTTTGGAAGAGAACTTGTCGGTTCGTCGAACACGACGACCTGAGCGTCCATGACAATCGCACGTGTGATCTCGACAAGTTGCTGCTCACCCACGGACAGATGGCCAACGATCGTTGTTGGTTTGAGGTCACTGTGTCCCAGCGTTTCCAGGGCTTGCGAGACAAGTTTTCGCTGTTCGCGGCGCTTGAGAAATCCCAGACGGGATTTTTCCAGGCCCAGCATGATGTTGTCTTCGACGGAGAGATCTGTCGCGAGATTCAGTTCCTGATAGATCATCGCGACACCCGCCGTGCGAGCCGCGTGCGGACCCGCCGGTTGGAACGACGTGCCGTCGAGAGTCATCGAACCCGAATCTGGATGATGAGCACCGCTGAGCACTTTCATCAGCGTGCTCTTGCCGGCTCCGTTTTCTCCAATGAGCGCGAGTACCTCACCGCGTTCGACACTCAGTTCAACGTTGTGGAGGGCACGAGTGGCACCAAATCGTTTTGAAATGCCCTCCATTCGTAACATGCGCGGTTCCGTTTATGACTCAGACTCAGATAGAACGAACTGTCAGGCCTTCCAGCTGGATAAGGCCAACTGAAGTTTGCAGGACTTATTCCTTCGTCACCGGATGCAGTAACCGCTGGCTCTCTTCGCCGTCGATATTCTCAGGTGTTGCGACGTACTCACCCGTCGAAACGACTTTGGCGACTTCTTTGCCTTCGAGGTGATCAACCATCGTCATCACCGACTTGTAACCCATCGAAACCGGATCCTGAAGCACGATCCCGTGCACTTTGTCTTCGCGCAGTCCAGTCACCAGTTTTTCACTGGGATCAAAAGCCACAAACTTCACTTTCCCGGCGTGGCCCGAATTTTCGAGTGCTTCGAGCATGCCGTTGCAATTCGGTTCGCAAACCGCGAACGTTCCCTGGATTTCGTCGCCATATTTCAGAAGAAGCGTCTGGGCCTTTTCCAGTGCCATCGCTGTTGTGGCTTCGCCATACTGATCGGACGAGACGACTTCGATATCAGGATATTTCTTGATGGCGGCCAGGAAGCCCTCTTCACGTTGTTCGGTGCTTTCACTTCCGGCTCGGTATCGCATCATGATAACCTTGCCCTTTTCACCAATCGCTTTTGCCAATTGATCGGCGGCAAGCTCACCGCCATGGAAGTTGTCGGTCGCGACGTAGCTGAGGAACTCGGCGCCTTTTGCCAGTCCGCTGTCAAAAATCACAACCGGTATGTCGGAGAGTTGAGATTCTTCAACGACTTCCTGCAACGCCTCGGAATGGTTTGGTGCGAGGCAAATCCCGTCGACTTTCTTGGTAATAAAATTGCGAACCGTCTCGATCTGGCCGGCGGTATCATTCTCGATCTGCGGGCCTTTCCAGATAATATCGACGCCTCGTTCCTCTGCGGCACGTTCCGCACCGGCGTGAACCGATTTCCAAAACTCGTGCGCCGTACCTTTCGGGATCACGGCAATCTGCAGCCGCCGGTCCCCACCGGTGGACGCATTGGAATCAGACTCTGCGTTCGACGATTCAGACGGCTGCGTGTTGCAGCCGCCGAGAAATGCCAAGCCGAGAAGTACGAAAAGAACGGAATGAAGCGAAAGGGTGAAAAACTTTTTCACGGCGATGGTCCCTCGAATTGAAAAATGGAGCGCACATCCTAACATGCAGGCAAAGCGAGCCCAAGTTGCGAACGCGTTCCCACGGACGACATTCGTCAAGATCCTAGAGGTACTGAAATTCGATGATAACCGTCTTGTCCCCCGCGAAGACGCTCGACTATGAGCCCCAAAAGCTTACGAAGAAGCACTCGACTCCCGAGTTTCTTGATGATTCGCAAGAGCTGATTGACCAGCTCGCAAAGATGTCCAAACCGGCTGTCGCCAAGCTGATGGGTATCAGCGACAAATTGGCTGAACTCAATACCAGTCGTTATAAATCCTGGCAAACGCCGTTTACGACGGAAAACGCGAAGCAGTCGCTGCTCGCATTCAAGGGCGATGTGTATCAGGGATTTCAATGCGATAAATGGAAAGCCGCCGATTTCACGTTCGCTCAGAAGCATCTGCGAATTTTGAGTGGGCTTTATGGGCTGTTGCGCCCGCTGGATCTGATGCAGCCCTATCGGCTGGAAATGGGAACGAAGCTCAAGACGAAACGCGG
>CALHZT010000285.1 GCA_938040995.1 uncultured Pirellulaceae bacterium
GATTGCGGACTACGCCAACGCGCGTCGAAACTACAAGAAGAACAAGCTGCCAGTTTCTGAAAGACTGGCGGATCGAATCGACCAGCATTGCAAGTCGTACATTCAAAAGTACTGCCCGCTCGAGGCACCGCGGAAAGCCGCATAGCGACGACCGAATCCGTATCGGTGCCATCGTCAGCTCGGTGGCATCGTCATGCTCGGTGCCCGAATCCGGGCACAGCGCAAAGTCCGGCGATCTCCGCCCTGACTCGCAATTTACTTGCGGAGACCAGTCGGCAAGCCGTTCGGAAAGACCTCGCGAATTACGTTGGTGATATATTCTTTTCGATTGGCGGGCTTCGGGTGCGTACTCATCATTTCTGGTGGGCCGCCACTACTGCCGGCTTCGAGAATGTCCATGACACCAATCATCGAACTGGGATCGTAACCGGCTTCGGCACAGAGAAGAATTCCCCAGCGGTCTGATTCCAGTTCATCCTGGCGGCCATACTTCATGTTGATCATGTTGCCGACCATCTTGGCCATTCGGGCGCTTTCAAAGCTTCCGCCAGCCATCCCAACCGCGCCAGTGATGCCGGACGTCAAACGCTGCTTGGCCATTCGCTGGGCGCTATGACGGGACAGGACGTGACCAATCTCGTGGCCAACCACACCCGCGAGCTGGCCCTCGCTTTGAAGCTGGCTAAAGAGCGCGTTGGTAATAAACACCTGGCCACCAGGTAGCGCAAATGCGTTGATGGACTGGTTATCGCTGAGCAGGTGAAATTCAAAGCGGTAGGGATTGGTACGACCTTCCGTACGCAACCATGCATTCAGCGCGCTCAGGAGTTCGCCACCAATTTGATCCAGCTTTTGCTGAGCCGCCGGGTTCGGCAACAAGTCACCATGCTGGCGAATCATCGCCGGGGCGGCCTGCAATCCCATCGCGACTTCTTCATCTGGCGACAGGGTCACTCGCTGCTTTTCGCCAGTGATCGGATTAACCTGCCCGGTCGAGTAGTAGGAAAACAACGAGAATCCAATCATCACCGCCGCAATCAGCAGACGAATCTTGAGACCTCCGCCTCTCCTGCGGCGACCGTAACCTCTCCCGTAACTCATATTATTCTCCAGCCGGCTTGGCGGCCGGTTCCTGATCCATGTGCTGTTCCGACTCGTCACTTCCCGGCGCGTTCGTCAGGAACCTGTAGAAGAACAGGCGATGAAGTATGGCCATTGCGATCCAGACTCCCACGGCCAATCCAATGGACGGCGGAAGTTCCCATGGCCCAATCCCCGATCCCCAGACAAGGAAGAACGAGGCGGCTGCGAGGCAAACATAACCAAGATGCGCCGGCCAGTCGGTTGGGAAAAAGTAGTCGATCAGGATCAGCGCGGCAGTCGCAATCAGCAACCACTCCGCGGCGTAAAGGCTCTGCAAGTATGCTAGTGTTTCTGTCATAACCCCCAGATTATAGGGGCAGCAAGGTTTTCAATTCAAAGCCAGTTCTCGCGTCGTTCTACGACAAATGGCTTCTTTGCAGTTGAAAAGACCAGTGGACACGTTGCCAGTCGCCATTCGGCATCGCTTCGTGAAAAACAGACTTTTAATCCACCTTGTGGGCATTTTCCACGGTTTGCTATAAGCCGCCGTGCTGGCAAGCCAGGCTTTGGACGTTTTTCAAAGTCTGCCACGCAATCAGTAACCTGTAATAGCGGAACATCATGATCAACGTGCTGCGTCGAATTCTTGTCTTTGCGATCGGTTCTGGAGCAGTTCTGTTCGGGACAAATAACGTATCCGCCCAAAGTGGCACGGTGAACGCGCCGTCCATTCTCAATCAGGATTACGCGGTGCAACCGTTCGCTGCTCAGGCTTACGGCGGACAGACTCAGGTTTCGCAACCTTACATGGGCACGCCGATGACCCAAATCGTGCCAAACGGTATTCCTTACGGCGCTCAGAATGGCGTTCCATACGGCGTTCCGAACGGGGTGGTGGGACAAATGATGCCCGGTGTTCAGCCAATCATGATGGGGCCGCCAATTGCGCCACCACCAATCGCTCCGCCACCTGCCGAACCAGTGATCGTAGAGCAGGCTGTCACGGAACTGACTGGCGAAGATCCTCCCATCCAGCCGGTCTGGTACAACCCCATGACGTGGATCGGGCCGTGGTGGAATGGATCAGTGTCGCTTGGCATTAACGGATCGGAAGGCAACGCGAATGCGTTCAACATCCGCTCCGGATTTGAATTATCGAGAGAAACCGAAAAAACCAACTGGGATCTGGACCTGAACTACAACAAGAATACCGCGAACGAGCTGGAAACGGCTCACAACGCGCTTCTCCAGTCGAACTGGGATTACAAACTGCGAAATCCGCGATGGACATGGTTCAACAAGCTCGGCCTCGAGTACGACGAGTTCAAGAACTTCGATCTTCGACTCTTCGCGAACTCCGGTGTTGGTTACACATTTATTGACAATGAGGTCACGCAGTTCCGGGGCAGGTTCGGTTCTGGTGCGTCCCGCGAGTTCGGTGGAGTCGATGATGACTGGAAACCGGAAGCTGTTTTCGGAATTGATTTTGCCCGTCAAATGACCGAACGCCAACGATTCGTGGCGACCGTTGACTACTACCCTGCCTGGGAAGACTTCAGCGATTATCGACTGGTATCCGATTTTGGTTGGGAGATCGATCTCGACGCTCCAACCAACCTCAGTTTGAAGTTCTCAGTTATCGACCGCTACGACAGTACACCTAACGGCGCGCTCGCGAACGACGTGGATTACTCGGTACTGCTAATCTGGACCCTGTAAGAGTTCCCGGAGCTCACCAGGAACCAGCCGTTGCCCGAACGTTGAACAATTCGACATGGATGTGTTTACATGTTGAATTTATCGACGTAACCTTACCGCATGGACTGGCTGAACTACCACCATCTTTTTTACTTCTGGAACGTTGCCCGCGAAGGCACCGTTTCCAAAGCAGCAGACAAACTGCATCTTGCGCGGACGACGGTGACGTCTCAGGTTCGCGAACTCGAAAAGGCGACCGGGAACAAGTTGTTTCAGAAGAAGGGGCGCTATCTCGAGCTCACCGAGTTTGGCCAGCAGGTGTTCGCGTACGCCGAAGAAATATTCGCAATCGGGCACGAACTTACTGACTTTGTGCGCAATGGCCAGTCGGGATCACTGAAGAAGTTCGTGGTGGCGATGCCGGACGTTGTCCCGAAGCTGATTGCATTTGAGTTGCTGAAGCCCGCAATCCACCATCCCGATGGACTGCACATTGTTTGCCACGAGGGCAAACTGGAAGATCTGCTCGCCGACCTTGCCCTTCACAAAATCGACCTGATTATCTCGGACGCACCGGCTCCACCGACGATCGACGTTCGCGCATACAGCCACCGACTGGGCGAATGCGGAATGTCATTTCTTGCCGTGCCAAAGATTGCGAGAAAACACCGAAGCGGGTTCCCGCAATCGCTACACGGGGCACCGATGTGCCTTCCAACAAATCACACGGCTGTTCGCCGGTCCCTGAACCAGTGGCTGGATGACCACGATATCCACCCTCACGTCGTGGCCGAGTTTGAAGACAGCGCACTTCTAAAGGTCTTTGGTCAATCAGGGCTGGGCATTGTTCCGATCCCGACGGCGATCGAGAACGAAGTGCGAAAACAGTACGGCATGCATCTGGTCGGTCGACTGGAGGATATCGTCGACAAGTTCTACGCCATCTCGGTAGAAAAACGCGTCCACCATCCGGCCGTTCTGGCGATCGTGAAACAGGCTCGCAGCAAGATTTTCGACCACTAAGGATCGTTCGATCCATTAGTGTCGAATCTCCGTTCATGACGACTCAATTTACGGCCATAGGCCGTCTTCCTCGCGAACGCGGGGACCCACTCGAAGCGTATGAACGCTCAATGTCTTTCCCTGCATCAACAAGCCAATCCGATCCAATGGATTCCCGCCTGCGCGGGAAAGACGGAGGAAGATCAGGCTGTAATTTCTCGAACGATCCTAAGTCCTCGTCCGCCCGTGTATCCCTGGGCCGGGGCGGCAAAGCCGCTCGCGCCCGAACTGTTGCCTTCGCCGTGCGGGATTCGCCCCAGCGTGATGATGCGCGTTCGCAACACCACACATCAAGACCATGATCTCTCGCATAACCGTACAGCAGTTGTTATGCAGAACACGCTGGCGAAAACTAAAATTCGTCTCAACGTAGACATCTGAATTCCGCAATCATACTGGCTCGAAAGAACACCAGTCGAATGAAGCGCTGCACCAGTCGCAGCCACGAAATTCGACGAATTTTCAAACTTCGGAGAGTAAAAGAATGCGGAAGATTATTGCATGTACTGTTTTGTTGGGCCTGATGAGCTCTGCCGTTAACGCACAACAGGTACAGATTTCCATCGAAAACCTGTCGGACAATGACGGCTTCTTTTTGACGCCGCTTTGGGTCGGACTTCACGACGGTAGCTTCGATCTATTCGACCCTGGAACGACGGCCAGCCAAGGCCTGGAAGAGCTGGCGGAAACCGGCAGCGCCGCTACGCTCATGACTGAATTCATGGGTCCGGGAAGACTGCAGTCGGTTGCCGCAGATCCCGCAGACTTTGGTTCGATGGCCAATCAACCTCCAGTCATTGATCCTGGAAATACCGCAATGACAAGCATTACGATCGCAGATCCGACGGCGTATCGCTACTTCTCTTTTGCGTCGATGGTCATTCCTTCGAACGATGCATTTATCGGGAACGGTAACCCGACGGCTTATGAGCTATTCGACGCTGCCGGGAATTTCAACGGGCCGATCACGATCGATATTACCAGTGTCTACGATGCCGGTACGGAAGTGAACGATGGACTCGGCGCAGCATTCTCGACGAACGCCGGAGACGCAACCGACGAAAATGGCGTGGTAACGCTAGGCCCGGACCTCACCAATTTCATTAGTACAGGTACAGCCGCTGGAACCACGATCGGATCGGACGTGGCCAGTCCACTCGCGAGAATTACGATCAATGTCGTTCCTGAACCAGCGAGCTTCTCGCTGCTGGGCATGGCCGGACTTGGCCTTCTTGGCTTTCGACGTCGTCGCCGATAACCCGAATTCCTTCGACTGACAGACTGACAGCAAAACGTGGCCGTGAAAAACGGTCACGTTTTTTCTTGCGCCGAGTGCATCCTACATCCGGCGCTCGAGCTACCCGAAAAATACGTGCCAGTCAGGCGATTTGGGAGTGCCTGAACTTTTCGGGCAAGAACCGGGCATCCATGCCGAAGAGTCGAGCAGCGAGTCCTGCCATGTGTGCAACGCAATGATGACGCGGATATCTTGTCCGGATCAAAAATTGTTTCCACATCTCAGGCAGATTCGACTACGCTACGATTTGACTCGCGACTTATAGCCTGCATTCGACCTGGAGCTTTGAATATGCACCACCTGGCATTTGGTTTTGGCAAGCATCTTCTTGCACCTCTGACTCTCCTCGCAATCGCATTAAGCCCGGCCACAGCCTTCGCCCAAAACAAGCCGTCGGGTGGCATGATGCGCCATCCGGATGTGAGCAAGTCGCATATCGTTTTCTCCTACGCGAACGATCTCTGGATCGTTGATCGTGATGGTGGCGTGGCGACTCCGCTCGCCAGCCCCAAAGGCCGCGAGGGATTTCCCAGATTCAGTCCCGACGGACAGACGATCGCTTTCACCGGTAACTACGAAGGCAACACCGACGTCTATTCCATTTCGATCAATGGCGGAGTCGCGGAACGGATCACTTACCATCCTTCGGCGGAACTGGTCTGCGACTGGATGCCTGACGGAAAATCAGTAATCTACTCCTCCAACGGAGTCGCCGGTCTTGGAAGGCAGCCGCAACTTTTTACAGTGTCCGCCGAGAAACCACTGCCCAAACAGATGCCTGTTCCCTACGGCAGCAATGGAACCGTTAGTGAAGACGGCAACTGGCTTGCCTACACACCGCACTCGCGCGACAACCGCACCTGGAAACGCTATCGAGGCGGCATGGCGTCCGATGTCTGGTTGTTCCACCTTAAGGACAAAACTTCCAAACGAATTACAGATTTCGAAGGCACCGACAGCTTGCCGATGTGGCAAGGCGATTCCGTTTACTACCTTTCGGACAACGGCCCCGAAGCGCGACTGAACATCTGGAAGTACGACACGAAATCCGGAGCCCGTGAACAAGTCACCAAGTTCACTGATTTCGACTGCAAGACACCCGCGATCGGACCCGGTCCGGACGGGGATGGCGAGATTGTCTTTTCCAATGGTGCCGACCTGAAGTTACTCGATCTCAAGTCGGGTGAATCGAAAACGGTCTCCGTCACGATTCCTGGTGACCGACCACGACTTCGCCCACAACGAGTCGACGCGTCCGACTTCATTACGGCTGGCGATATCTCACCAAAGGCCAAGCGAGTCTGCGTCGAAGCCCGCGGTGACATCTGGACGTTGCCGGCTGAAAAGGGAGTCGCCCGAAACCTCACGAAAACGCCGGGTGTCGGCGAGCGAACACCGTCCTGGAGCCCCGATGGTCGCTGGATCGCGTACTTCTCGGACGCGACTGGCGAGTACGAACTGTACGTTACCCAATCCGATGGTCGCGGCGAAACGAAGCAGCTCACCGACGACGGCAAGTGCTTCCGCTACGATCCTGTCTGGTCGCCGGATTCGAAACATATTGTCTTTACTGACAAGACCGGCGCCATCTACCTTCACACGATCGACGGCGAAACAAAACTCGTCGATACCGATCCGTATTCCGACCAAGCCGACGTGCGATGGTCTCACGAATCAAGCTGGCTGACGTATTCGATTGCATCCGACGAGAAAAACCCGGTTTCAACCGTGTACGTCTATAACGTTGCCGAAGGGACGCGCCACAAGATCAGCAGCGGTTTCTTTAACAGCGGATCGCCAACCTTCGACAAGGAAGGCGACTATCTCTACTTCTACAGCTCCAGGGCTTTCAACGATCCAGAATACGAAGACGTCGGTAACAGCTTTATCTACGCTGACACCGAAGTCATCCTCGCCGTCCCGCTTCGCAAGGATGTCGAGCTTCCGATGATGCCAGAAAGTGACGAAGAAGAATGGGAGGACGACGACGAGAAAAACTCGGACGAAGAAGACAAAGAAGAAGACAGCAACGACGAAAGTGATGATGACTCGGACGACGATGAAAAAGACTCAGACGAGAATGACGACGACGAAGATGAAGAGAACGACGAAGACTCTGACGAGGATGATGACGAAGCAGACAACGATGATCCACTCAGCGGAACATGGGCCCTCGAACTACACAGTGAGGAAATGCCTGCCGAACAGCGTAACGCGGTCATGGAAGTCGAACTCGCCGAAGACGGCACGGTCACCGGTACCGTAGACACTCCGGGTGGCGAAGAAGACATCAAGGACGGCAAGTTCGACAAGGAATCCGGCGAACTGACCTTCAAGGTCGAAACAGAGCAGGGCACGATCAAGGTCTCCGCCACCATCAAAGATGGCAAGCTCTCGGGTAAGATCAACATGGGCGGTCAGGAGATCGAGTTCACCGGCGAAAAAAGTGACGACGAAGATGGCGAGGGCGGCAAGAAGAAAAAGAAGAGCGACGAACCGTTCACCATCGACTTTGAAAATATCGCCCGCCGCGCATTCCAGCTACCGATCGAACAAGGCAGCTTCGGTCGCATGGATGTCAATCACAAGAACCAGTTGATCTACTCGCGAGTCGGCGATGGTGCCTCGATCAAACTGTTCGACATGCACGATGACGAGGACGACCCCGAAGAGAAGACGGTCGTTTCTGGCACGGGCAATTTTGCCCTCACCCCCGACGGCAAGAAGATGCTCGTCTTCCGCAAGGAATCCGGCTATGTCGTCAGCCCGTCGGCGGGTCAAAAACTGGACGACGAAATTCCGACGGACGGCATGAAAGTCATGATTCCACCTCGCGACGAGTGGAAGCAGGTATTCACCGACGCCTGGCGAATCCAACGCGACTTTTTCTACGACCCGAACATGCATGGTGTCGACTGGAAAGCGATGCGTGAGCACTACGCTCCCATGATTGACGATTGTGCCTCGCGTGCCGACGTCGGCTTCGTCATTGGCGAAATGATCTCCGAGCTCAACGTCGGCCATGCCTACTACCGATCAGGCGACACCGCCGAATCGGGCGACGACGACAGCAATGTCGGCCTTTTGGGCTGCACATTCGAAGCGGCCGACGGAGCCTACAAGATCGGCACCATTTTTGAAGGAGCCGAATGGGATACCGACGCCCGAAACCCGCTTCGTGCTGTCGATATGGAGGAAGGCGACTACATCCTCGCGATCAATGACAATCCTCTCACCGACGACGTGAGTCCCTATCAGGCATTCGAGGGTCTCGCCGGCAAGACCACCGTTCTCACCATTAGCGAAGACGCCACCCTGGACGACGAAGACGAGCGAGTCGTCGTCAAACCGATGGGCAGCGACAACAATCTTCGCTTCCGTCACTGGATCGAATCACGTCGCAAGATGGTTGACGAAAAATCTGACGGCAAGATCGGCTACGTCTATGTCGTCAACACCGGCGTGCCCGGCCAGAACGATCTCTTTCGTCAGTACTACGGACAGATGTCCAAACAGGCGATCATCATTGATGATCGCTGGAACGGCGGCGGCCAAATTCCGACTCGCTTCATCGAACTGATGAATCGCCCCGTCACCAACTACTGGGCCAAACGGGACGGTCGCGACTGGACCTGGCCGCCCGACGCGCACCACGGCCCAAAGTGCATGTTGACCAACGGCATGGCCGGAAGCGGCGGCGACATGTTCCCCGCACTCTTCAAGCAAGCCGGACTTGGAAAACTGATCGGCATGCGAACGTGGGGTGGTCTGGTTGGCATCTCCGGCAATCCCCAGATGATCGACGGCTCAGGCGTCACCGCCCCAACCTTCGCCTTTTACGAAAAGGACGGCACATGGGGCATCGAGGGACACGGCGTCGATCCGGACATCGAAGTCGTCGACGACCCCGCCAAAATGGTTGATGGCGGCGACCCGCAACTTGAGGCTGCCATTGAGCACCTGAAAGAAGAGCTCAAAACAAAAGGCTACAAGAAACCAGCGCGGCCAAAGTACCCGGATCGAAGCAAATTTGGCTTGGCACCCGAAGATCGGTAGCAAAGCGTGACCACTCAGAGTCAAAGTTAGCTGTAGTGGACGAGGCCACGAGTCCCGTCGAGTAACACGCAACGAACGGACTCGTAGCCTCGCCCACTACCTTAAAACTGAGCTGCTACGGCAATTCTAGAAGAACCACGAATGGACGCGACTGATGTTGCCACGTCGTCTCGATGACGGTTTATCTCAGGACAGCCAGCATTTCATGGGTCCATAGCGATGAAGCAGCGTCTACCACAGAAAATCTGCGAGGTGTGTCGTAAGCCAATGACGTGGCGAAAGAAATGGGCCAAAGTCTGGGATGACGTCAAATACTGCAGCGAACGATGTCGCCGGAATCGAACTGCAAAACCACCAACCATAAAGTAAATGCGCGATGCGTGAGATGGAAAGATGACTCGACTAGCGGAAGTGAATCATTTGACCGAAGCACAGACGGATCGCATCATTCAGATGGCGTGGGAGGATCGCACGACATTTGATGCCATCCGGGAGCAGTTTCATCTGGAACCTGGCCAAGTCATCAAGCTAATGCGAAAGGAACTCAAGCCTTCATCGTTTCGGCTGTGGAGACAGCGTACGACAGGCCGATCCACCAAGCATCTTGCCAAACGCTCATTTGCTGTCGGTCGCTTCCGCTGCAAGAATCAACGCGGTTAGCACGCTGCTTATTCTGCCGCTCATTCTTTCATATCGGCGTCAATGATGGATCACGAATCAATCATGCGGCATGCGATCAACGTCGCAAAGAGAAACCCGCGGGCCCCATTCGGCACTGTGATCTTCGATGCCGATTCTGATCTCCCCATGGTGGAAGGGCTGAATCGAAGTTCGGAGAATCCATTACTCCATGGCGAAATGGACGCAATCAACCGATACGCCGAAAGCGGCCGTGATCGCTGGGAGCATCTGATTTTGTACACAACGGCCGAACCGTGCTGCATGTGCCAGGCCGCTATCATCTGGGCCGGCATCCCCAAAGTCGTCTTTGGTACTTCGATTCAGACTCTCACGGAACTCGGCTGGAATCAATTCCAGATCACGGCCAAAAAAGTCGCCAACGCCGCGGGCTTTGCCAATTGCGATATCGTTGGCGGCGTGCTTGCTCCGGAATGCGATCAGCTATTTCAGTCCGTAAGTCGATAGCTGGCAATAGCTTCAGGGTTCGTTTCGCAAACAGTGAGCGGCTTCGGCGCTAGCCGCCGGTGGAATCTGAAATAGCCGTTACAACAGGCCTCGATTCACTCGCTCGCCGACAAAACGAAATCACGAGACGAGCCCTCGCCACATCAAAACAGTTTTAACTGATGACCGGTCGGCTCGTCCGGCGACACCGCACCGGCAACCTGCCAGCGATCGTTCCAGTGCCCCATGACTCGGCCAGCCAGCGCAGATCCACTGAG
>CALHZT010000286.1 GCA_938040995.1 uncultured Pirellulaceae bacterium
AACGAAACGCCTGGCGAGCCGGCTGCGTGAGCTGCCGGGTGTGTGCCTGAGTGTGGTTAAGCGTTTGTCTGGTAAGGTGTAGGCCCCCCGGCACGATTACCCGTTCCAGTTTGTGCAATACCTGCTTAAGATCGTTCGAGAAATTACCGCATGATCTTCCCCCGTCTTTCCCGCGCAGGCGGGAATCCATTGAATCGGATTGGCTTTTTGATGCAGGGAAAGACATTTAGCTTTAATGCGCTTCAAGTGGGTCCCCGCGTTCGCGGGGAAGACGGCCATAGGCCGTCAATTGAGTCGTCATGAACGGAGATTCGACACTAATTTCTCGAACGATCCTTACCAGGAAACCTTCGGTGCTCACGATTCTCTCATGGAATATCCGACAGGGCGGAGGTACGCGAGTCGCGAAGATTCTTGCTGCAATCTTCAAGTGCGATCCTTGCGTGCTTGTGCTTTCCGAGTTTCGGAACAACGATCGAGGCACACAACTTCGAACGGCTCTCCTGAAGCGTGGCTATCTGTTTCAGGTAGTCAGCGGAGCATCCGGAGACGTCAACTCGGTGCTTGTCGCAAGCAAGTTCCCTTGTGGATCAGGGATTTTCCCCGAATGCGATGAAGGCTATCCACACTCGATCGTTCGCGCTGATCTCGATGCCTTTTGGCTGTACGGAGTGTATCTGCCGCACAAGAAGAAGCACCGATTGTTTGAGTTTCTTCTTGAGGAAGAACTCGCTGATGACGAACCGGCGATCGTGACCGGCGACTGGAACACTGGCAAGAATGGTATCGACCAGGTTGGTAACTCATTCTGGTATTCGGAACATCTGACGACATTTGAAGAACGCGGTTACTTCGATGCATTTCGAGAAGTTCACGGGGACGTGCGGGAGTATTCCTGGTTCAGTCACCAGGGAAACGGGTTCCGCTACGACCATACGTTCATGCATCAGACGCTGCGTCCGATCCTTAAAGACTGCTACTTCTTGCACCAATGGCGCGAGGATGGTTTGTCTGACCACTCTCCAATGCTTGTTCGCCTTGGCACATGAACATGGCCTTTAAAGTGAGCGCGCGAGGTTAACGAACAGGAAGACTGTGCGGTCTTGGTAAGTCGGACAAGACGCGCCCTTACGGGGCATGGGTTGCACTGATGAGGGGAATACGCCAATCTTATTGTCAACGATTTCACAACATAGAAATCGGAATTCATTGACTTACATCGATGGCGGTGTATCGTGTTGGCAGAATCGCAAACTTCGCCGACGAGCACGGCCGGACAAACTATCAGATTACCAGGGGATCAAGATGCGACAGCACTCCATCATCGCCGTCATGCTTGCGGCTCTTTTCGCGACAAGCGTGATTGCTCAGGAAGCACCAGTAACGCCACCGCCAGCCACCGGAGCAGCACCAGCAGCTGCCGCGGCAGGCAAAATCAAAATCACACTACTCAAGAACATGGAACTCGAAGGAGCTCCTGTTGATCTTGAGGAAATCAAGATGAACAGCATCTTCGGTGAGGCCAGCATTCCGCTGCACACCATTGCCGGAATCCGGTTCGCTCAAAAGCCACAGGAACAGTCGACAATCGTTCTTCTGAATGGCGACGCACTGACGGGTGAGATCGCACTCAGCGAAGTCAAGTGCATCGCTGAATGGGGCGAAGCCAAAGTCAACGTTCCACACATTGTGTCGATCGTCTTCCGCCCAAACCTGTCGTGGTCAAGTGTTGCGACTCCTGGCGGTCAGCGATGGCAGCTGAAGAAAGTTTCGAATCCGACGACTTACGTGCAGCCTGGTCGATAGACGGCGAGCACTGGTTGCGACTTATAAAAAATCACGATGAAATCACAAGAAGGGGCCGACAACGTCGGCTCCTTTTTTATTGGAGTGAACCGATTGCGATAGTGAAATGGCTGAAGGACCCAGGGAAAACACCGAACGCAATGATCTCAAACCGATCGTGCCCACCGACTTTGAAGTTCCTCTCTCGCTAACTACCGATCACACCGTCCTGCGACCGCTCGGCCCCGAACACAACCAGTCCGACTATGAAGCCTGGACCTCAAGCATTGAACACATCAGGGCAACACCGGGTTTTGGCCCTCCACGTCGGTGGCCAATTGCAGAGCTGACGCTGGACGAGAACCTGCGAGACTGTGAAATCCATCGGAAGCATTTCGATGAACGTGTCGGCTTTACCTATACGATTCTTGATCGGCTCGACGAACAGCACGTGCTAGGTTGCGTCTACATCTACGAGGACCAAACTGGCGAACAGGATGTGGAAGTTCGGTCCTGGGTGCGATCCGATCGAGCCGAACTCGATCATGAGGTTTGGTCAGCAGTGAGCGACTGGCTCGGCTCGGTCTGGCCATTCGACCAGGTGAAGTACTCACGTCGCCAAAGACTGTTTGACTGATGCGCGTATCGAGGCATTCGACGTGCCCCCCGTCGGCGGCGAGCAAGGGCCAACTACAGCGAGCCCTTGGTGCTCGGGATACCAGTCATTCGATCGTCTGATTCGATCGCCATGCGAAACGACCTTGCGACGCCTTTAAAGATGGCTTCGCTGATATGGTGGCTGTTGCTGCCGTGGTGCAGAAGAATGTGCAAGTTGCAAAGCGCGTTACCGGCAAAACCACGCCAGAACTCTTCGACGAGCTCCGTATCAAATTCGCCAATTTTGCTGGATGGAAACGAGGCGCCAAATACGACGTGGCAGCGACCGCTCAAATCAATCGCAGCCGTCACCAGTGACTCATCCATTGGCAGCGTAAAGTGCCCGTAACGTCGAATCCCTTTCTTGTCGCCCAGTGCTTCCTTGACCGCCATCCCAAGACAGATACCAACATCCTCCACCGTATGGTGCGCATCGACGTGCAAGTCGCCGTTTGCTTCGATTGTCAAATCAATCGCCGCATGACGGGTAAAGAGTTCAAGCATATGGTCGAAGAATCCAACGCCTGTCTTGATTGAAGACTGGCCCGTCCCGTCAAGATTCACGGTCAGCGAAATCTCTGTTTCGTTGGTTTTTCGGTCGATGGAAGCAGTTCGAGTCATAAAAGTATGGTGGTCGTAAGTGTCTGTTTGCTGGAGAAGATCGGCGGGTTTTGAATGGCGGAACTAGCGTTACCCCAATTAATTTATCGGTAGTATCCTGATTTCATGGTTGCGGGCGAGGCCATCTTCTTTGCGACATCATAACCCGACGCGTTAGCGAGGGACGCAGTCCCAAGGATCGAATCCCTCGCTCACGAGTCGGGTTGGGATGATTGTTGTCTGTCCCTCGGGACTCGTTGCCTCGCCACCATCGGGACTCGTTGCCTCGTCCACTACATCTGAAAATCGACGCACTAGGCATTCACAATCTTTTGCAGCTCGCTCAGGCAGGCGTCCAGCTGGTCGTCGGTACCAATCGTAATCCGGATGCCATCGCCCCATCCATCATAACTCATGTACCGGATCAAAATGCCCCCAGATTTCAGCTGCTGGTAAATCGACTCGTGCGAATGCTCCGGATGTGTGCACCACACAAAGTTTGCCTGCGAAGGCTGGACGCGAAATCCCAACTGCGACAGTTCGGCAGAGAATCTCTCGCGACTGGAGAGGATCTGTCGTCGGTTGTCCGCCAGCCACGCCTGGTCCGCCAGAGCCGCTGTGGCCGCCGCAATAGAAATTGCATCGCAGTTGTACGAATCTTTGACTTTGACAAGCTGCTCAATCACTTCCGGCTGAGCCACCGCGAAACCAAATCTCAAACCAGCCAGCGAATACGACTTGCTCAGACTTCTTGTCACGATGACCTTGGAGTTCGCACTTACGAGCGGGATGCAGTTGGAATCGGAAAAGTCGCCATACGCTTCGTCCACAACGAGAGGGCAGGGCAAGCGCTCTGCAATTTCGGCGACCCCGTCCATCGGGACGACCGTACCTGAAGGGCTGTTGGGATTGGGAAGAAACGCCAAACGGGGATCGCCGTCGGATGAACCAAACGAGTCGGGAAGCGACCAATCATCATTGAACCGGATCATCTCGACATTTGCGCCTTGAATCTCCGCCAGCGTGCGATAGAGCGTGTAGCTCGGATTGGGCATTCGCAGCGTTTCGCCTTCGCCGACGAAAGTCCTCGTGAGCATGGTCAACAAGTCATCGCTACCATTGCCGCAAAGGATCCACTCAGAATCGACGCCGAGAATTCCACCCGCAACATGCCGGAAGGCAGTCGAATGCGGATCCGGATAACGAGCCAGGGCCGTTTCGGTGGTGGCGCGAATGGCCTGCATGACTTTGGTGGATGCAGGGTAGGGATTCTCATTCGTGTTTAGCTTGATCAGCTTGCCGACTTGCGGCTGTTCGCCCGGCGTGTATCCGGACATGGCGGCGATATTCGGTCGTGGTCTCATAAATTTCTCATTGGTTGGCGGTCTACCGTGAGCGGTACGGCGCTAGCCGCCGGTGGGATGGAACCCGCCACCGGCATTGATCCTTCACCTCGCTGCAAAACCATCGGCGACTAGCGCCGTTCCGCTCACATTGAACGTCGACGTACACCGTACGGCTCAATCTTCAAACCGGATATCAACACTTCTCGCGTGAGCCGTCAATTGCTCGCGTTCGGCGATCAGCCGAACATCATCTGCGGCATCTCGCAACGCCTGTTCGCTAAACTCAATGACACTTGAGCTTCGCAGGAAACTGTTCGAGCACAAACCACTTGCCCAGCGTGGCGTGCCGCCCGTTGGCAGACAATGCGATGGACCGGCAAAGTAATCGCCGATCGCAACCGGCGAAAACTCGCCAATAAACGTCGCACCTGCGTTGGTAATCTGGCCCGACAACTCATGTGCGAGGCTTGCATGCCCAGCCGAACTGACCGAACCTCCAGTACCAATGTAAAGGTGCTCAGGAGCCAACATGTTCACGATCTCACACGTTTCGGCGGCGTCTTTTGCCAAAATGATACAACCAAAGTCTTTCAGAGCCGGACGAATCAAATCGGCTCGGGAAAGTGTCTCCAACTGCGAAGCGATCTGTTGCTGAACCTCATCGACCAGCGACTGGGACCACGTCACAAGGATGCTTGAACCGGGTGAATGTTCGGCTTGAGCCAACATTTCCGCCGCAACATTTTTGGCATCGGACGATTCGTCGGCGATCACGACGACTTCGCTCGGACCTGCGATCGAGTCGATATCGACGATGCCATACATGTGCTTTTTCGCAAGCGCGACAAACAGATTGCCAGGCCCAACGATTTTGTCCACGGCCGGGATGCCTTCGACTCCGTGCCCCAGCGCCGCCACCGCCTGGGCTCCACCGACTCGATACACCTCCGTGATTCCAAGCTCATGACATACCGCGAGAATGTCGGGATTGTTGGCTCCGAATTTGGTAGGTGGTGCAACGACCACAATTTCCTTCACGCCGGCGGCCCTCGCCGGAACCGCAGTCATAATGACCGAGGAAGGGTAGGCCGCCGCACCGCCCGGGATGCAAAGGCCGACTCGACGAAGCGGTGTGTACCTTTGTCGAAGGACGACCCCATTGTCCCGGCAGACTTCCGTGTCGCTGTGCAATATCGCGGACTGAAACTCGAAGACGTTGTCAACAATGCGGCGAATCGCGGCAAGAAAATCCGGAGCGGCGTTCGCGTGCGCGGCCTCCAACTGGTCGGAAGTGACCGCGAGGTCCGCCGGCGTAAAATCGACTGAATCCAGCCGGTTCCCATAATCAACAACCGAAGCAATACCCTGCTGACGAACGTCGTCGCAAATACGGCGAACAACCTGTTCGGGAGTCAAAGGCTCACCGAAAACTTCCATGGTACGCCGCCGGCCACCTGGCGAAACTACATCGCCAGCAGGGCTTAGCTTCGTTCTGATCTCCAGCAATTCGGCCTGAAAATCCGGATGACTGGAATTGAATGTCCTGATATCCAAAATGATGCTTTACCTTTTCGAGGCGTCGAATATCGAGGAGTTCTTTCGACTGCCAACGAACTATTGTGAATTGCCTACTCATCTTGCGAAAGGGGCGAGTATTCATAGCCCTGCCGAAAAATCGGATGAAAATAATCCGGGCCTCCCACGCATCAGAGTACTGAGCCCCGATGCGGAAAGGAACGAAATGAACGCCTCTCAATATGTCGCTGTTAGCTGTCTGATTCTCCTGATCCAGCCGTTGTGCGGCCTCGTGTCGGCTGAGTTGGCTGAATCAGCTGAATTGACTCAATCGGCGGGATCGGCTCAATCGGCTGAACAGCATCAGCAAGCCGGGCAACCCAACATCATCTTCATGATGGCTGATGATCAGGGATGGGGCGGCACGTCGGTCCAGATGCACCCCGACGTTGCGGATTCCCGTAGCAAGATTTTCAGGACTCCAAATCTCGAATCGCTTTCCAGCGAAGGAATGAGGTTTTCGCAGGCTTACGCACCGGCATCCGTTTGCGCACCGACTCGACTGAGCATTCTGAATGGCCAGTCACCAGCCGCCAATCATTGGACGAAAGTCGCATCTGGGCTTCGTTCGCTACGAAACCCAAAGATGTGGCCGCCCAAGCAGGTACGACGCATCGATCCCAAAGATGTGACGTTTGCGGAACTTCTCCAATCGTCTGGCTATCGAACCGCCCACTACGGCAAGTGGCACATCAGCGGAGGCGGACCAGGAAAGCACGGCTTCGATGAACACGACGGGGACATCGGAAACGAATACGCGGAGCGATTTAAAGATCCCAATCCTGTCGACATTTTTGGGATGTGTGAGCGAGCCGAAAAATTCATGGCTGAATCGCGTGATGCTGGTAAGCCGTTTTATATCCAGCTTTCGTGGCACGCACTCCATGCTTCCTCAAATGCGTTGAAGGAAACGACTGAAAAGTACAGAAACTTGCGAGGCCGCCAAAGCAGGTTCGCCGCGATCACGGAAGATCTTGATACGGGTGTTGGACGGATTCTCGAATCAGTCGACAAGCTCGATTTGCGCAAGAACACCTGGGTGATTTACACGTCAGACAATGGCAGCGGTTCATCACAGGTTCTGGCCGGCGGTAAGGGATCGTTGTGGGAGGGCGGCATTCGCGTACCAATGATCGTCCGCGGGCCGGGTGTAGAAGCGAATTCGTGGTGTCATACACCGGTAGTGCTCTCTGACATGTACCCAACGTTCTGCGAATGGGCAGGCATCGAGCTACCAGAGAAAGCTGTCGAACAAGTCGAAGGCGGCAGTATCGTCAGCCTGCTGAATGATCCGGACAAGGGACAGGTAACGAGGGCTCGCAAGGAACTGTACTTTCATTTCCCGAATTACCAAACCAGTGACGGACCGCACTCGGCAATCATTGCCGATGAATACAAGCTTATTCACTTCTGGGAAACCGGCGATTCCAGGCTGTTCAACCTCGCGTCCGACATCCAGGAAAAGAAAGACCTGGCGGCAGAAAAGAAGGATTTGGTCGAAGACCTGGAGGCTCGTCTGAAGAAGTACCTGGAAGATGTGGACGCACACATGGCCGAACCAAATCCGAAGTACGATCCAAATGTTGCCACTCAGACGGGACAGCGACGAGGCGGTCGTGGCGCCGGTGGCCGTGGCATGGGCGGGCGCGGTGGCCAAGGCAATGGTCGGCGCGGCGGTCGACGAAACCGAAGATCGAGTCAATGATCGGTGCGACTAAAGGCCAACACTGCTCAATCGATTTGAATTCACAGGTAGTGGATCTTGTTAAAGATCCCTCAATCGCACTCGAATAAGCGCCTTTGCTGCAAGGATCTTTAACAAGATCCACTACGGACTATTCGACCGTCATCCCGTGAATTTTTTTAAGCTGGTCCAGCTCTCAACTGAGCAGTATTGGGGTGACATTCCGAAACTAGGCAAACATCGACTTCACTACGGAAAGGAACTTCTTGGGTAGAAATTCGATCGCGGCGTCACCGACTGCAAGGACGTGTTTCACTGTGTCGAGGACGTCGCCTTCGCCAGCCCAGTGCTTCTCGACTGCCGCACGAACAGCTGACTTGTCGAGATCAAGAAATTTATTGAGCCCCATGGTCATGACGAGTAGATCGTCGAGCCAACCGCCGATGGGAATAAAGTCGGGAACCAGGTCGATGGGACTAATGACGTAACCGACAGCAAGAACCAGTGCGCCCTTGTTTTCGATCGGTATCGTTTTGTCAAAGATACATTTCACACCAAGGTGAAACATGTCGGGCAAGACATAGAGTGCAGCAACCAACCGGTCATAGGTTGCGCCTTTGCCCGATTCTTCCTTTCCTTCGAGCTGTTTGCCAATTTTGCTTCGCAGGCGCTGGTAGAAGTCCATCGCCTTTTTCTCTTTTTCAACCTCACATGCGTCTTCGGCTGTTTCGGTGGCATTTACAGCTTCCGCCGAGACTGGATCTTCAGATGGGTTTTCAGAATCCATAGTGTCGTCTCCCCTGAGAGTTTTGTGATCGTCTCTTCCCGTAGATGAATAAGCGACGGTCGGCTGTCCCAGACGCCAAAGTGTCAGGTTAGCCGCGTTTTGCTCCGCAAAATCAGCATTGAATGTAGGCTGGTACCAGCGGCGAGAAAATTTTCAATCCGGGAAAAGCTAACGCCGCGCAGTGCCGGCAACCAGAAGTAGTTTTCCGTCAAACAGTTCTTGCCCGCACAGCGCGGCGTTGCATCAAAACGTGGTGAGCAGTCTCGCCGCTTGTACGGGCCTACGTACGACGCACAAGCCGCGCGTTATCCATTGAATCGGATTGGCTTTTTGATGCAGGGAAGGGCATTGAGCGTTAATACGCTTCGAGTGGGTCCCCGCGTTCGCGGGGAAGACGGCCATAGGCCGTCAATTGAGTCGTCATGAACGGAGATTCGACACTAATCGATCGAACGATCCTAACGTGGTTTTGACTTGGTCAGCCATTCGCGTGTGATGGCTTCGAGGTTAGGCTCATCTCCCGCTGGCTCGACGAAGTAATGCTTCTCCAGCCGATTGATCTCGCCGGTAAGCCGCTCCATATCCGTTTTGCGAATACCATTGTTTGCCTGAATGTCCTTCAAAACCGCAAGCGCAGTGAACGGAGTCAGATTTTCAGGCAAGAGTGGTCCATCCGTCGTGGTCTTCTCCTCTTTCGAGTTGAGCTTTCGCAGTGCCAAAATACAGCCACCAAACGCCAGCACTCCCAGCGGGGCAAAGATCGGAAATCGCGACTTGGCATTGCCGTACTTTTGCTCGAGGGAGATCTTCCGCTCCACATCAACAAGATCTGCATCGACATAACGCTGATAAGTCGCCGTTGCCTTGTCGTCGAGCGAAGCCGCGAATGCGAACTCCTTGGGCCGGGCAGCGTTGCTATCTTTGGCTTGCATCGTGATGTTCCACAGACGCTCCGAGCTGATTTCGACTTCGCTCGATTCCTTGTCAAACTCGGAAATGGTGACTCCCAGATCATCGTTCTCCGTGATCTCGAACCCTTCCGGGGCAAGCTTCATGATCTCTTCCATCTTTGGCACCAGGCCGTGCGCCGTCGCCTTGATTTCAAGTACCAGTCGACCATCGTTTGATTGTCGTTCGTCGAGAGTTTGAACGATTTTCAAGTCGCGAAATGGACGAGGGTCGCGTTTCGAGGCGTCGACAGGGATCGACGACGAAGTGATCGGAATCACCACGTAACCCGAAGTGTCGAGGAAATCGAGGTCCAGCTGCATCGAAGGAATCTTGTCGACCTCAGGGCCGCGCGCTTTCAACATGACATGCGCGTACGGTGTGACTCGCCAGCCATACGGTTTGACCGCGTACGATTTGGTGTCGCTATGATTGAAGGTGACCGTCAGGACTTCGAACTGCTCGTCCAATGCCTTGCGAACCGCCTCTTCAAACTTGTCGCGGTAGTTAGCCGTCGGCCGACCGTAGTTGTAAGAGTAGTACGAGTTGTTCTGGTTCTGGAGATACTTGGCAAATCCGCCCGACTCGCGCTCAATCTCTTTCGTGTGCCGCACGTTGATGTAGAGGCCGAACGGTTCTTCATGACCGACGACGTCATTTCCATCAATCGCTACGTCGAGTTCGATCTCTTTCACAAGGTCGTGATAATAGTCGAATACCTGCCGGGCTTCGTGAGCCTGAGGGTGGTCGCCGACAATTTTGAATCCGTTGCGAAGGTACCGGAATTTGCAGGCCGGATTGACCGCACTCATTCGATTGAATAACTGGTTGGCAAAGCGGTCAATATGCTTCTTTGCCGTCAGGCCGGGCAGCTGGTCCAGCGAAGATTTGATTTTGTTAATCTGGTTCAGATCGGAAACCGTCTCTTGCGTGACGCGGGCAAGGTCGGTGGCGCCGAGGGCCGAATAGAACCACTGGTCATAAACGGTTGTGGTCTGCTCATTTTCTGGCAAGCCTTCAACCGTCGACGCGTATTGCCCGGCGGCTTTTGCATAGAGTGCAAAAGCGGCTTTGCGTCTGGCCGAGTACTCCGTGCTTTTGGCGACTTCTTGTTGAAAGTCGTTTTGATCATGCACGATCGCAGCTTTCGCTACCGTCAGTTGCCACGTGTCGGGATACTTCGCAAGACCGCCTTCGAGCACAGCATTGGCGACTTCGTAACCACGCTGCACCTCCATCTGGATGTCGCGTTTCTTTCGCTTGGTGCCTTGCTTCTTTTGTTCAGCCGGAATGCGCCAGACGCCGATCAGGTTGACTCGCATCTGCTGAATCATCTCGGCCAACGTTTCTGGTTTTAGCTGGTCGATTGAGCCGAAAACGCGCTCGATCGCTTCCAACCGGTAAACTTCCGCCGAGCTGTGGCTGGTGGTAAAGGCGCGTACCAGTCGCTTTTCATCGAGTTCTTCGCTAATCGGCAACTTGCGAAGTCGCTCAATCCACGCCGACAGTTCTTCAAGATTCCGTTCCTGTTTCGACCGCGTGAGCGGAATCCGGTCGGCTTTTCGCTCGTAACCGTACATGTACATGTAATAGTTGGTTCGGTCTTTGGCTTCGTTCGGGTTGTGGTTCGAAGTCCAGACGTCAAGGAACGTGTTGGCGAGCTCTTTGGCTTTTTCCGGATAGCTCTCAGCAAGCTTTTCGATGTACGGAAATGCCTCCTTGTCCTCGTTGACCTTAAGGTGTAACTCGGAGAAAACCATGTCGTATTTCGACTTGATACTGTCGTTAACCAGCTCCAGCCACTTTCCGTCTGGACGCGTCTTGAGAATACCGGCGACTTCGATGGCTTGCGGCTGACTCGAGCTTCGTCTGTAGCCGCGATAGTAGTCGTCGTCGCCCATGTAATAGATGTTGCCGTACGAGTCGCGGCGAATGGATGCTCCACGAGACGTCGATTGACCATATTGCAGCGTGACCTGGGCTTCCTGCAACCAGTTGAACGCCAGCAAGTTCAACGTTTCGCGCCACTCCGTTGCCTGCTCCGGTGCATTCTTGATGAGTGCATCGATGGCGGTGTGCTGTAATTCCAGACCTCGAAGTCGCTCTTGCGCCTGTTGCGGTTTCGTCGAAAGAGATTTTGCCGTCGCGGTACCGATCGTGGAAAGAATCTCTTTGCCGCGTTCCGGTCGCTTGGTGAAACTCTCATTCAGCCACAGCTCGCCAAGTTCCTTGTCGACCTTGGGCGCCATTTCGACCGCCCGGTGCAGGGCGAGCAGTTTTTCATCCTTGTCGATTTCGCCATCGGCGAGTGCCGCTTGTGTGACCTTCCACGCGTCGGTCAACTGCGTCAACTTTTCATCACGTTCATAGAGAGCGAGGTAGTGCATTGTCAGAAGATTGAGGCCTTCCCGATCGTCCTGCGATACGCACTCGTCGAGCCCTGGAATGAACTCGCCCAGTTCGATCAGCTTGCCACAGTTGGCAAGGAGCAGGGCGGTCTGCCGTTTCGTGAGGAGCTTGTCGCCTTTTTCACGAACAGGAATCAAAAACTCTTCGAGCACATCGCCGGTGGAAAGCGCATTCTTGAGCAAGCTGGCAACGAGATAGATTTGGGATTTCTTTAGCTTTTTGGGGGCACTTTCGATCAGGCCAATAATGTCCCGCACGGAAATCGCCTGTTTTTCGACGTATCGCTTGCCCGCATTGCCTACCGCCTGGCCTGCTTGAAGCTGTTGCAGGAATGGATTGATCTCGACGACTGTTCCATCCGGCAGCTGGGCTTGTTGCGGATTTTTCTTCGCCGGCGGGCGAGACAATGAAGTCAGCATTTGCTTATAGAGTGCTTCCGATTCTTTCTCTTCTTCCAGGTCTTTGAGAAATTTGGCAACGGATTCCCAATTGCCAATCGTGACGTGCCCCTTAAAGACTTTGAGTTCCTTCTCAAATTCGGCGACGGCCGTCGCTACAGGATCGGGCGGTGTTTCCTCTGCATTTTCGTCATCTTTCTCACCAGACTCCTCGTCATTTTTGTCCGCGTCCTCATCGTCCTTGTCCGTGTCCTTGTCTTCGTCCGTGTCCTTGTCTTCGTCCCCGTCCTCGCTCTTTTTGTCGTCGGCGCTTTCTTTCTCTTCACGAGTCGACCAGGCAGTCAACATCGCAGAAGGCCTGCGATCAAAGGTCAGCTTTTGAATCTTTTGTAAGCGCTGCTGGCTGATTTGTTCCTTCTGCTTCTTCTCTTCCAGTTCCTTCGCCTCTTTCGCCTGCTTTTCTGCCAGTTGCTCCGGCGTTAGCTCTTCTTCTGGTTTGGCCTCTGCTTTGTCATCATCATCGTTGTCTGCCTCGCTGTCCTCGTCAGCAGATTTGCTCTTCGCTTTCGATTTACTCTTCGCTTTCGATTTACTCTTTGCTTTCGTTTTGGTGTCGTCATCTTCTTCGTCGTCGTCATCAGGATCCGCTTTCCCGGCGGATTTCTTCTTCGAAGTTGCAGATTTTTTCGAGGTGGAATCTTTTTTGGTGTCTTTCTTCCGAGCGGCTGCTTTCTTTTTTCGACGAGCCTTCTTTTTTTGCGACTTGGCCTTCGCTTCCTTTTCCTCCTCGTCTTTATCCTTCTCTTCCTGACCCTCCTCGTCATTCCCTTTTTTCTGGTCAACCGACTCTTCATCGTCCGACGGAGTGGTGATGGAGACGCCCGCTGAATCCCCCGCTAACTGCGCGTGCCCTGCGCTGGCGAACAACCATGCTGAAGCGACGAATACCAGGAAGGCGAATGAAAGGAAAGTAGATTTGCGCATGATCATCTGCTGTTCAAGTTACTGCTGAGCCAATTTGTCAGTCGCCTGCGACCGGTGCGCGGTCGCAGGCTAAAGCCTGTACTCCAACCTAGGAACCCGATCCATCAGGTAGCGGCCCCATTCCGGCGCCTGCTGCTTTGTTGCTTCCGTTACCCTTCTTTTTACCGCGACCGCGGCCTTGGCCTTTGCCACTTCACGTACCCTGTCATTGCTGCGGCAACGGAATCCCCTGCAGTTCTTTCACATCCATGCGAGCCAGTCGAATCGACGATTCGAGATCTTCCTTGTGCCGCGTTGTCGCGACAGCGGACCCAGTTTCCTGCGACTGCTCCGCAAGCAAACGATAGAGCTGCCGGGCGTTTTCAATTTCTGGTTCCCATTCGGCTCGAGGAAGCCCTTCCAACCGCATGAGCCACGTGATGTAGTACTGCGTGCTGGCCAGCGCTTCGCGTGTATCAGCCAGAATTTGCTGGTTCGCGTTTTCGTCTTCCATCATCTCATCAAGAAGCGCTTTCAAGTCGCCATTTGCCTGTGGCAACCCGGCATTCATCATCCGGGCTTTCGCGAGCTCGAGCCGAATTCGCCGCTCCTGCGATTTGTCATCGCCAGGCAGCGCTGCGAGAGCCGTTTCGTAGGCCTGCTGCGCAGATTCCCATCGTTCGTCCGCAACGCACGATTTCGCCGTTGCCAGGTGATTGGCGACGTCATCAAACTGCATCCGCTCCTGCCCAGGACCGTAGTGGTACGCCCCAGCGAGGATTGGAATGAGTAGCCAAATGGCAATTAGCCAGGTTCTCATTGTGTTGGCCTCTTTGTTAGTGCTTTGTTGGTTGGTGGTTTCTTGATTGGTTGGTGGTTTGCCCGCTACAAACTGTTGATTGATGGTTTGCTTTGTGCTGATTCATTTTTGAATATCGATTGACGAACAAGGATTTACGAATGACGAAGGAAGAGAAGGTAACGCTTGTTGTTCATGTTGTGTTTTTCGGTCTTCAAGACCGAAATAGACATTGCTAACAGCTCTCTACATTCAGGGCTATGTCCTGCATTCTCTCCGGGTGCGACACGAGTCTCTCCAGCTCAAAAGCTGTTTGAACCAAACTTCAGCCTCCACTTCTTCCTTCGTCATTCCTTGTTCCATGATCGATATTCAATTCCATCGTTATATCGCATTCGCCAGCTCACGCGAAATCGCATTGCTTGCAGTACTTTTCCTGCCTCGAATACCGGGATTCCAGCCTGTGCCAAATAACTGGAGCAGGATAGGCAAAATCGCGTAGACAAAACCGCCGATTCCAGCCGCCATGAGTGCATACTCGCGGCGCCCCCATTCGTCGACTTTTGCGCTACCCGATCCTTCCAGCAGCGATTTCAATGTGCTCGTCGAAATGTGATGCTCGTTGCCATCGTGATAAATGCCATCCAACCTTGCCGCCACCTGACGCAACGTTGACGCATCCTGTCGCGACTGCCGACCGTCGATAAACGTCCCCTTGCGATTGTCGCCGACTCCCACAACCAACACACCTGCCACCGAAGCCGGCATGCGAGGCATCCCCGTCGCAGGGACGGTATCGC
This sequence comes from uncultured Pirellulaceae bacterium, assembly GCA_938040995.1. GTDB lineage: Bacteria > Planctomycetota > Planctomycetia > Pirellulales > Pirellulaceae > CALHZT01. Next base: position 14,752 of record CALHZT010000286.1, read on the forward strand.
CATCGGTCAACACAAGAACGATCGTGCTCTTGGGGTTCCATGGTTTTGCAATCTTGGCGGCTTCTTCCAACCCGTCAAACAATTGTGTCTTGCCAGAATCGAACGCCTGATACAACGGCAGCTCGCCCATGATCGAATGCACCACGCCGGTATCTTTCGTATCAATGACGACTGGTTTGGCACCGCTATAAAACGCAAGCACGGACGTACGGTACTTCGCCGTCGAAACGCGCGTATAAAACGACTCGACAATATCCCGGGCACGCAACCGCCGCGGCTGATCTTTCTCCGGGCCCGCATCAGCCAGCCGCATGCTTGGCGAAACATCAAGGAGAATCAGCAAGTGTTTTTCTTCGCCTGGCTGGACCTCTTCGGCCTTGAAGATTCGGGGTTCAGTACTCATCAAAGTCGCCAGTCCCCAGGCAGCCAACGAGAGCGCCGCCACGCGGATCACTGGAGCCGCCGTAGCCCAGGCTCTCGGCCGCTCATTGGGGCCAAACGCCAATCGCGAAAGTCGCCGGACTCGCGTCGCGTGCAGTCCTTCGGCGATGCCAGCCATCACCGCGACTGTGAATGTAACCAGTTCAGCTACCATGGCGTGTACCTCAATCCGAAGAGGGTCAGCAGGCTCGTGCCGAGTATCGACAGCGCCGTGATGCA
>CALHZT010000287.1 GCA_938040995.1 uncultured Pirellulaceae bacterium
GCTGCCGGGTTCGTACCTGGGCAATCGTTGCGATACCAATTGTTATTGCGTACCCTGCCCCGCTGCAATTGGAATCGCAGAGCAAAGTCGTGCGATTCTTCTATGGCGAACCGTCATCACACCCGGCAGCTCACGCAGCCGGCTCGCCGGGTGTGCGCATTCTTGATCGTTGCACCGCTGACGCAGTCGGCTCGCCAGCACAGCCTTAGAATTGATCGAGTTCGACTTGCCACTTCTTCAACTCGGCATCGGAATCAGTCGCTTTCGCCCACGCAACCAATTTCTCGGCGGCACCTCGCAGAAACTTCTTTCGATCGTAACCAGGGATCTCTTTCGCCTTGGCCTTCATGCCGAGATATCCGTCTCGCAACAACGGTTCGGCAGCCGAAAAATCCTCCTGCGCCAGTCGCACTGCACCCAGCAACGAGCGAACATGGCAGTTTCGCCAGTCATCGGTTCCGCGGCTCTCACCGTCAGCCAATGTCTCATCGATAAGTTGCTCTGCCTGATCGAGCAGTTCCAGTCGAACGTAGTCGCGACAAATGCTTGCTCGCACGTCCAGCGACTGAGGCGAATCATCCGCGTATTTGGAACGCGTCCGAGCCAGTTCTTCTTCCACGATGCCATGAAACGAGTCAATATTCCCGGCCTTTGCATACAGTCCACGCAGTGATTCCGTCGTCCATTCCAATTGTGGTTCTCGCTCGCTCGCCTCGTGCGCCTCCATCAAATACGGAATCGCTTTTTCAAACTGACCGTCGTCTCGATAATTCACGCCCAGATTGGCGATGGTAGTTTGCGTATAGATATGATCGCGCCCCATCTGCTGCTCCAGATGCTCGATGACTTTTTCAAACATCGGTATCGACTTGTCCAACCGCTTTGCCCGCCAGTAGGTCATCGCCAGGTTGTTGAATAGAACCATCGTCGACGGATGGTCATCGCCCAGTTCTTCCTGACTGAACGTCAGCGTCTTTTCAAACAGACTGATCGCCTCATCAAGTCGGTCCGCAGACTGATAGGCGAACGCCAGATTGTTCATCGTCGAAATCGTCTCCGGGTGCCGTTCTCCCAACTTCACCATTCGGAGATCCAGCAGTTTCTCGTTGGTCGTGATCGCCTCATCCAGACGATTGACCGCTTCGTAAACCTCGGCAAGATTGTTCAGCACAGTAAGCGTTCGCGAGTCCTCTGCTCCGAGCAACGTAGAACTTTTCTCATAGGTTGATACCAGCAGCGCGAGCGCTTCTTCGTTTCGCTCCGCCCTGCGAAGCGCCACCGCCAGATCGTCCGCCGCCTTGACCGATTCGACCGAATCAGGATCGCGTCGCTGTGCTGACTCAAACAGTTCTTCGTGCAACTGGATGGAGCGTTCCTGTGCGTCCAGCTCCATGGAGATCTTCGCCAGATTGTGCTTGGCATCGAGCAGCATGACGTGATCTGCCGGCAAATTTTCGGTAGCCGATTCGAATGCCTGTTCGGAAAGCTGGAGCGATTCGTCCATTTTTCCGGCCTTACGATAAGCCTTCGCCAACCGGTTGGTCGCACCCAAACGCGATTCAAAATTGCCATTGTCTTTTTGGATTTCCACTTCCTGCTCGGAAACGGAAACCGCCGAGTCATACTCACCGACTCCCACAAAACAGTTGTTCAATGAAGCCAAAACTCTCGCCCTGCCAAGTGCGTCCAGATTCGATTCGCCGAGAATCTCTTCGGCTCGGAACAGGATGTCCTTCGCCGTCATATCCGCGTTCGCGCCTTTCACGGGCGTCGCGCTCTCGAACGATTGTGTGACAACCGACAAAACGTCCTTCGAGCGTTTTGCGGAAAGTCGCGCTTCGTTCGCGGCGACCGTGGCGTCGCGCCATTTCCACGTGCTGATCGTTGTCCCGGCGACCAAAGAGAGGAACAGTAACGAAGTCAGTGCGGCCGGTAGTGGATTGCGAACGCACCATCGCCAACCACGTTCCATTCGCGAAACGGGCCGCGCCGCGATTGGTCGGCTTTCGAGGAAACACTGCAAGTCGGACTTGAGCGCCGCTGCCGTTTGATAACGCTTCTCTGGCGACTTTTGCAGGCACTTGAGGCAGATCGTGGCGAGGTCGCGGGGAACGGCACTGTTCAGCCGTTGCGGATTCACCGGCTCGTCATGCACGATCTGCTTTAGCAGCATCCGAATGTTGCCTCGAAACGGCTTTTCCCCCGTCAGCATCTCGAAGAGAACAACTCCCAACGCGTAGATGTCACTACGGCGATCGGCCGAATCGGATTCGCCGCGTGCCTGTTCGGGCGACATGTACGCAGGCGTGCCGAGGATCTTGCCGTCGGTCGTCATCGTCATTTCGGTACCACCGCGAAGTGCCATTCCAAAGTCCATGATGGTCGGCTTAAGCTGGTCCTCGACCGCTATGTTGGCTGGTTTTAAGTCGCGATGAACGACGCCCTGTTCGTGTGCATGGTGCAGCGCGTCGGCAATGGTGGCGCACATCGTCGCGGCTTCCTTTGCGCTCAGCTGCTGCGTGGCAAGCAGGTCTTCCAGCGTCGTGCCATCGACAAAATCGCTAACGATATAGATCGTATCTTCGGCACGCCCAATCTCGTGAACGCTGACGATGTTTGGATGTTTTAGTGTCGCGCTGGCCCGCGCCTCGTCCACGAAACTTTCAATTTCTTTCGCCGAAAGCTGTTCGCGGCGGGGAATCTTGATGGCAACGGTACGATCCAGTTCAGTATCGATGGCTCGCCACACGACGCCGAAACTGCCTTCGCCGACTTGATGATCCAGTCGGAAATGACCAAGGACCTGGTTGGTCCGGTCAGTGCCGATGGCACCGTCGTGGACAATGCGAAGCGGATCACCGCAGGTTTCGCAGTTAAAGTTGTTGAGCGTTGATCCATGCCCCAACGTTGACTGGTTGCCACATCCCGGGCATCGAATCTGGAGTCCATCCGGTGAGTCGGATGACGCATTCATCGTCGCAATGGGCTTGGCCGCCATCGCAAGTTTGGCGGCTCGGTGATAACCAGCTTCTTGCTGCATCGCCACGCTGATTTCCTGCGCAATTCCCTGTAGCGCGGTTTCGTCGAATTCGAGGTCGGCCGCGCGAGCGTCACAATGTTGGCATTTGGAATCTGGTTCAGACCGTGTTCCCTCAGCGAGCTGCCGTAACAGGCAGTTGGATTCTGTCAGATAATGGGAACATTGTTTCATGAAGTGTCCTTTTCGACTGGGCAGATCGTCCTCACGAGTATAACTTGCGATCTGGCGGCGATGGACCTGTCGGAGTGATCTGTCACCAACACCCGGCGAGCCGGCTGCGTGAGCTGCCGGGTGTGTGCGTGTGCAATGGCTGCGATGCCAGTGATCGTGGCGTGCCCTGCCCCTCCGCAATTGAGTCAGCAGAGATTCTCGTACTCCAACATCACAACCCGACGCGTTAGTTTTGAAGTTGCACACTTTGGGACAGCACTGCTGTCAGCAAGCATTGTGAAAAAAAGTGTGAACCTCAGCCGATAACCGGTTTATTGTATTCTCACCAATTACCGGAGAGGCTCACGATGATCATGGTCTCAAACTCGGCCACGTCGCTCAAGAGATTTATTTCAAAGACAAAGTTGTCTGATTTCGCTCAGACAATGATGCTGAGGATGGTCGTTACTTTCATACTACACCACGGTCGAATGACGTGCTCGCAGGCAGCGGGCAGCCTTGTGACTGATCCGGTGCACCGAAGTCAGGTGACTCGATTTTTGGCCAGACCACGCTGGCAGCGGCACGATTTCAATGCGCCATTGCGCGCAGCCATGTTGGAACTGGAAACCATCAAGGGAAGGTTTATCTTCATTGTTGACGCCACGCTTGTCAGCCAATCAGGACGCAAGACACAGAACACTTTTAGCACTGGCAATCGACAGAGACGCAAAATCAAAAAAGGGTTTCGCTACAACAAGAAGAAAGTGCGTCGCAAGAATGTGCACAGCTTTACCTTTGGGCTATTGATCACTCCCAGCGGTTATCGAATTCCGTTTCAACGGCCCCATTACACGAAAGAATACTGCGAGAAACGCAATATCAAGCGTCAGACGACAGCGGAGGCAGCTGCCGATCTAATTCGCGACTTGCCTCTCCCCGAAGGCGCAGACGTCGTGGTATTGGGCGATACGGCCTATGAATCAAAGGTGGTTCAGCAGGCTTGCGACGATCGAAACTACATTTGGATTTTTCCGGCGAACCCTGAACGGGTTTTCGAAGAGCCAGAAATGGAAGGGGCCAAACGGCCCAAGTTGCGTTCGCGTTTGAAGGATTGGACAAGTCAGTCGCTCAAGACAATCAGGCTTCGAGCGTCCAGCGGCAAGTACGCCAGATATCGGCGACTTTCCCAGTGGCGTGTTGGGCCGAAACAAAAATCAAGGGTCTATTACGCTTATCAGGAGAAGCAAGAAGTACGCAACGTAGGTTATGTGCAGCTTGTTTTTTCGACAATGAAACCAGACCTCAAGAAGGCGACACCTGACGACGTGAAGATCCTGCTGACGAACGCAATTACGATTAGTGTCACCGAGGTGACCGAACTCTATTCGCTTCGATGGCAAATCGAGCTGTTCTTCAAAGAACTGAAGTCCACGTTGGGTTTCGCTCAGTACAGCTTTCACGACTTTCGGGCTGTGGAAGCGTGGGCGAACATTACGATCACTACGGTGTTGTATTTGGAATATCACCGCGCCAGAAAAATGAAAGATCGTCGCTTGAGCAAAGAACGACGCCAATGGTGGAAACGGCAGCGAATTCACGGGCTGTGCATGGCGTTCCGGCAAGAGTGCCAAGCCCAGGAATTAAAGTTCATGCAAGCAAGACTCAAAACCAAAGGCGGAATCCAAAAACTTAAGCGTTTGCTCAACGACGCAATTCCCGCAGAATACAGACTCGCTGGATGAAATGAACAAAACACTGCAACTTCAAAACGCGT
>CALHZT010000288.1 GCA_938040995.1 uncultured Pirellulaceae bacterium
GATGATGCCGCCTTGTTCGGAATCGCGACCGACCATAAAACCCATTACGTCCTGCAGAAAGACGAGCGGCAACCAGTTTTGATTGCAATCCATAATGAACCGAGCCGTCTTGTCCGCGCTGTCATCGTAAATCACACCGCCAAACTGCGTTCCTTTGGCCGTCTTGATCTGTTGATGCTGATTCGCGATCACGCCGACTGGAAATCCACCGATTCGCGCGTAACCGCATACCACCGTCTGGCCATACTCCGCCTTGTACTCCAGGAACGACTTTCCATCGACGATGCAGTCGATCACATCTTGCACATCGAACTGATCTCGCGACTCGAGCGAAACGATGCTGTATAGATCCTTCGTCGGTCTTGATGGACTCACCGGCGACTCGCGCCGATACGGTTTGGCAGGTGAATCGGTCGGAAGCGTCCTTGCCAACTCGCGAAGTCGCTTGATGCAGGCATCATCATCCGGCTCGCGAAAGTCGATCGTCCCGCTGACTTGCATGTGCATTTCAGCTCCACCCAAATCTTCATGGGAAACCTCCTGACCGATCGCGCTTTTTACCAACGCCGGGCCAGCCAGATACAAACCCGATCCTTCCGTCATCACCAGCTTGTCGCACAATACCGGCAAGTAGCCGCCACCCGCGACGCAATTTCCCATGATGGCAGCGATCTGCGGAATGCCCGCCGCACTGATGATCGCGTTGTTGAAAAAGATGCGGCCAAAGTCGTCTTCGTCCGGAAATATTTCATCCTGCAGCGGCAGGAACACACCCGCCGAATCGACCAGATAAAAAAGCGGCAGGTGATTTGCCATCGCAATCTTTTGGGCGCGGAGAACTTTCTTGGCCGTTGCCGGAAAGAACGCACCCGCCTTAATCGTCGCGTCATTCGCGATGATCATCGTCAGCCGACCTTCGATCCGGCCGACTCCGGTGACGACTCCAGCCGACGGGCAACCGCCCCAATCTTCATACATGCCCCACGCGGCCCACAACCCGGTCTCCATAAAGTCGGTGTCCGGATCAATCAGCGCCGCGATCCGCTCTCTCGCCGTTTTGCGATTCTTCTTGTGTTGCCGATCAATCGACTTCTTGCCACCACCCAGCCGGATCGTGTTGGCTTGCTCTTCGAATTCGGCGAGAAGTTCATTCCAGTTCATAGCTGTTCGCGACTGTGTGGGCGGAGGTTGTTGTGGTTGACGGGCAAATTTACGTGAGGGCCTGATGGACACACGTTGCGAGTAATTATTAGCCTTGCAATACTCCTGCATAGACCTGATCAACGGGCGATTGCTCTTTGTACATCAAGTTGAACAACATCCACATAGATCATCCATCGACAGAAGGGGCTTCAAATGAATGATGCCTATATAGTATCGGGAGCCAGAACGCCGATCGGCAGTTTCCTAGGTGGACTTTCTTCCGTGTCGGCCCCACAACTGGGTGCAGCCGCCATTGCAGCAGCCATGCAACGATCCGGGCTGTCACTTTCCGCGATCGACGAAGTCATCATGGGCAACGTGCTCACCTCTGGTATCGGTCAGGCTCCGGCTCGCCAGGCCGCTCTTGCCGCCGGATTCCCTTCCACGATTCCGGCCGTCACCATCAACAAAGTCTGCGGGTCAGGCCTGAAGGCCGTCATGCTGGCGGCTCAGGCGATCAAGGCCGGCGATGCGACCGCTGTGGTGGCGGGCGGAATGGAAAATATGAGCATGGCGCCTCATATTGCAACCGGTTTGCGGTCCGGCCAGAAACTCGGCAACATCTCGATGGTCGATGCCATGGTTCACGACGGCTTGCACTGTGCCTTTGAGGATTGTCATATGGGCATGCACGCGGAACATATCGCAGAAAAGTGCAACGTCACGCGCGAAGATCAGGACGCATTCGCAGCTTCCAGCCAACAACGCGCGGCAGCCGCTGTGGCAAAAGGCGCGTTTGCGGACGAAATCATTCCGGTGACCGTACCACATCGTAAAGGCGACATCGTCGTCGATGCTGACGAAGGCATCCGAGCCGACTCGACTGCCGGAGGACTCGCCAAGCTGCGTTCTGTTTTCAAAAAGGACGGAACGGTAACCGCCGGAAATGCATCCACGTTGAGCGACGGAGCAGCCGCTGTGGTGGTGACTGATCTCGCGACCGCCGAAAAAGCCAACGCGACGTTTAAGGCGAAGGTGTTGGCGTATCACACCAGCGGCACCGACCCAAAAGATCTTTTCATCGCCCCCGTCGAAGCGGTTCGCGGCGCTGTCAAAAAAGCCAACCTTTCGCTCGATGATATTGATCTCTTCGAAATCAACGAAGCGTTCGCCGCGCAAATGGTGGCTTGTGTAAAGCAGCTGGAAATCCCGGACGAAAAGGTCAACATCTTTGGCGGCGGCATTTCACTCGGGCATCCGATCGGAGCCAGCGGGGCTCGAACCCTTGTAACGCTGCTTTACGCGATGAAACAACGAGGCGTAAAACTAGGCGTCACCAGCCTCTGCCTCGGCGGCGGCAACGCCGTCGCCATGGTCGTCGAACTCGTTTAGATCGAACATGGTAGTGGACGAGATTAGTTACAGTTTGAGCGCATCCGCCATCCCAATCGAACCTTCAATCAGAGCGAAACTCTTGAGCAAATACGAACCCGGCCAAGTCTGGACCTACAAAACACGCCCCGGAGAAGAATCATCGCGACTGACGATTGTCAAAGTCGAACCGCATGACGAGATCGACGTGATTGTTCATATCTACATCTCAGACGTTGCGATTGACTGCCCATCGGCTCCGGATGGCGTCGTCAGAAACATCCATCACTCGCCTTATACGGAAGGCGCAATCGACCGAAGCGTCAAGGAACTCGAATCCACAACCGACAAACTTCCAGATTTCAAGGAAGGCTATGCCGTTTGGAAAGAAGGCTTCGACGAAGGCGAAGCCGGCGTGTTTGACATCAACGTGAAAGAAGGCGTTCAGGTGATGGCGGACGCAGTGCAGGGTGGGGCGTAGGACAGAATGTTGGCAACGATTCCGTGAGCGGCACGGCGCTAGCCGCCGGTGGGTTTACAGAGGTGACGCCAACATTGGCTCGCAGACTTTGGAAGCGGCGGCCCACGTTCGGCATCACCAGATTTGCTTCACACATCTCAGATACTGTGCCCACCGGCGGCTAGCGCCGTTCCTCACCACATTTCAGCTTCGCGAATCGCGCGTTAATCGCCGCGATTTCTACTCTTCAACCGTATCTCGATAGTTTGGCAACTCGGAAGATTTTTGAAACTCAAAAATCAGTGACGTTTCGATATGGGCGACTTCATATCTTGCCGAAAACTTCTCGACCACCACATTTCGCAAGTGGACCACATCTTCGACGGCGACGTGAATCAGAAAGTCCGTCGCGCCCGCAAGAAGATAAACATTGATGACTTCCTTTGTATTCATCATCTCCCGGATCATCACGTCGAAGTCAATTTTGGCGTGCTGCCTCAATCGCAACGAAATCATGGCTTGAACGCCAATCCCCAGCGACTCCGGCTGAACGTCCGCGTGGTAGCCGCGCAAAACGCCGTTGTTCTTCAAACGCTTCACGCGTTCCAGACAAGTCGACGGAGAAATGCCGTTCGCGTCCGCGAGTTCTTTGTTCGACACCCGGGCGTTGCCCTGGAGCAACCTCAGGATCTCGAAATCTGTTCGGTCCAGCTTCATTGGATTCGCCTTTGTTGATCAATAATTCGATTAGATCCACCTTAACAGAATATAATGCGGATTCAAGAAGGTGAACTAGAATGTTCGATGAAGTCTGTGTACTATTCTCGCATATCATCCGGCTTTGGGCGTTAAGTCACGGAATCGGCACGGATGAGGCGAGCATCTGGGGTACAGAATCGGCGAATGGCGTAAATTCTGCGGCTCAAACTCGCTATACGGAAACTCCCTCAAACTCGCCACCCCGCAAAGTGGGTGAACGCGAGTCAACGAGTACCGGAGACCTTTCACCAAAGGTCGCAACAGGCAAAGGAGATCAGATGAGCAGTGATCAGATGCAGAAACAAAAAACGACGCTGAACCACGTTGAACTTCTGAAGTTGATGTACCTCAGCCGCGAGGGCGACCGACGTGAAGGCGTCTTGCTACGACAGAGCAAGGGCTGGTTTCAAGTCGCCGGAATGGGACATGAAACGCTCGCTGCCGTTTCTCTTCTGATGCATGATGACGACTATCTCTTCCCGTACTACCGGGATCGAGCCATGGTGCTTGCCAGGGGAGTCACCAATTATGAGCTCGCACTGGCTTACTTCGGCAAGAAGAGCAGCAGCAGTGGCGGCCGACAAATGCCTGGCCACTACTCGTCGCGGAAGAGAAACATCTGGAGCGTTCCGACTCCAACCGGCGCCAACCTCTTGCCAGCCTGTGGTGTTGCATGGTCGATGCAGTTACGCGGCCAGGACAATCTTGTCGTCGCAACGACGGGTGACGCGGCCAGCCGCCAGGGCGAATTTTACGAAGCCGTTTCGTTCGCGACAGAACGAAAACTACCTGTCATCTTTATGGTCGAAGATAACCGGTACGGGATCAGCACCTGCACGGACAAGTTCAATCCGTTCAATCTCGGCGTATTCAACGAGGAGATGGTGACGCGAATAAACGCCCGGCATCCAGACAACGTTCACCACGCCGCCCAATCGGCTTTTGCCCGCGCCCGTTCTGGCGAGGGACCTTCGATCCTGGTTTGCGAAGTCGACCGGTTGTGCAGCCATACCAGTAGCGATGATCATCGCACCTATCGTGAACCAAAAGAAATCTCCGAGATGATGGATCGCGACCCGATTCATACGCTCGCCAACGAATTGATCGAGGCCGAAATGCTCGGACAAGATCAGTGGGATTCGATTCAGGCAGAAATCGACGAACAAGTTGACAGGGAATACCGTCACGCAGAGATGGCCGAAGATCCTTCGCCCGAGAGCGTGCTCGACGAGCTGCTCGGTGACGAACCCGTTGCGACTCCGCCGCCACTCGTGGGCGGTCAGAAAATGCGGATTGTTGACGCTGTCAACGACGTATTCGCTGAGTCACTAAAGCAGGATCGCGATCGCATTTTCTTCGGCGAAGACATTGCCGATCCCAAGGGCGGCGTTTTCCGGCTGACTTTGGGATTGTCCACGGATCATCCCGACCGCGTGTTCAATGCACCGCTCGCCGAAGCCACGATCGCGGGAGTCGCCTGTGGAATGGCGAACGCCGGCATGAAGCCCGTATTCGAGATGCAGTTTATCGACTTCGTGGGCCCCGCGTGGAATCAGATCACGCAAAACCTCGCCACCATCCGCTGGCGCACCAATGGCGACTGGACCTGTCCCGCCGTTATCTACGCACCATACGGTGCCTACCTGCCTGGCGGTTCGATCTGGCACAGTCAGGCGAACGAATCGTGGTTCGCGCACACGCCGGGTCTTCGAGTCGTCTGTCCGTCGACGGCGGAAGATGCGGCTGGCCTTCTTTGGACCGCGATGCACGCCGAAGATCCGACGATCGTGTTGCTGCCGAAACATCTTATTCGCCAACCGGTGATGGTGGATGAGAATATTCCTGCGGTCCCATTTGGGAAAGCGCGAATTCGCCGCAGCGGCGAAGATGTGACCCTGGTGACTTGGGCCAATTGCACCGAGCTCGCCCTCGCAGTCGCCGATCAAATGGCCGACGATGTTTCCGTCGAAGTCATCGACTTGCGCTCCATCCAGCCATGGGATCGGGATACCATCACCGAATCGCTCGAAAAGACCGGCCGACTGGTCGTCGTCCAGGAGGACGGGAAATCTTGCAGCGTTGGCCAGATGATCATCAGCGAGCTAACTGGTGAAGACGATAGCTGGTACAGTTTCATCAGCCCGCCGAAACTCGTCTCGAAGCCAGACGTTCACATCGGGTACAACCCAATTCTTGAGTATGGTGCTTTACCGGATATGAATGACATTACCCGCGCCATCAACGAGGTCATGGAGGCGTAGGGATGCCAGTCGTAGCGGTACGGATTCCACAGCTTGGCGAGGGTTTGCAAGAGGCTCGGTTGATCGAGTTCCTCAAGCAACCTGGCGACACCGTCAAGCGTGACGAACCCATCTACGTGATGGAAACCGACAAGGCGACGACGGAAGTCGAATCGCCCTACGACGGTACTTTGCAAGAGTGGCTCGAAAAGCCTGACACGGTTTTGCCAATCGGCGCCGAGATTGCAAAGATGCAAGTCGCCGAGGGTGTCAAAGAAATGCCCTCGGACCACCACCCGGGGCCCTCTGTTCCAACACCGACGCCGGCTCGCTCCGCCAACAAAACTTCGGCCGCTACGCAGATCACGCCGGCAGCTGCAGCTCCTGCTGCTGTCGCAACGGCACCAACGTTGCCGACGCTACCAGAACTGAAACCAGGACGCGGACCTGTCCGGGCCGCTGATGGAGTTCCCATACCGCCCAGAACAAAACGATACCTCCGCGACAAAGGCGTCATGGAATTCGCATCACACGTTGCCGCCGCGGGCACCAAACTGATGCCATCCGATGTTGATGCCTTTATCGAGAGTGGTGGACCGGAACAGGCGGCTGCCGCCATTGCCGCTCAGGCCGCCGCGATCGAACAGGAGAAGGTACCGTCGTTTGTTACGTCTGACGACTTTGTCGAATCTGCACTGCCGACGGCGCAGCAAACACTCAACTATCGCATGGCTCGCGGCGCCCAGGTCGCATTGCCTGCCACACTGGTTACCGATGTTGACTGGACCTCGATCGCCGCCGCCAGAGACAAAGTTCGCGACTCGGGCGGACCGACCGGATTTGCCATGCTTCTCTGGTGCGTCGCCCAGGCCATGAAAGAACATCAGCAGTTTCGCAGCACACTTTCGAATGACGGCAAGACTTTACGGACTTACCACAACGTCAACCTTGGCATCGCCGTCGCGTTACCCGGCGACGAACTCAAGATGGCAGTAGTCCACAAAGCCGACGAAATGGATCGCGAAAATTTCTTTGACCAACTGGCCGACCGCATCGAAAAGGCTCGCGACGGCAAAGACCAGATTGATGCCTCGACGACCGTACACATCTCAAACATTGGCACGGCCAACATGCGACTGGGCGTACCCGTCGTTGTGACGCCAGCCGTCGCAACAATCGCTGTCGGTGAAGTTCGTGCCGAGCCGATTCCGGATGAAGATAACCCAGCTGGTTTCAAGTTCAGAAAAACGGCCTCGCTAACGATGGCCTTTGATCATCGAGTCATGAATGGAGTCGGCGCTGCCAGCTTCCTGAACCAGATTCGCGATCTGGCCGCCAATTTTACGATCTAAGTTGGTGTACAGGCTTTAGCCTGCGACCGCGCACTTCACCCCATCTAACCCTCAACAACAAAACGACCAGCCACGAATCACACGAATCTCCACGAACAAAAAGCATCAAACGTATTCGTGAAAATTCGTGCAATTCGTGGCCCAACACACTCTCTCAAGGACTCGCCATGAGCACATCAATCACACCAGGCCAGGGCCTGACAACAACCAAAGCCCCATTCATCGAAAACGCCCAAGCCAACGGTGAGCTCTACATCCACCAGCCGTACGAGTTGTACAGCGAAGAGAACCAGGCGACCTGGCGGAAGATGTACGAAGCCATTCGCCCGAAATGGGAAAAGTACGCGAACGCCAAATTCATGGAAGGCGTCGAGAACCTGATGCTCAAACCAGACGCGATCCCGCGGCTGGACGAGATCAACGAGTTTCTGTCACCGCTCAGCGGCTTTTCCGCAAAGCCAGTCTCGGGCTACGTACCGGCGTATCTCTTCTTTGACTGCCTGCGAAATCGTTCATTCCCAACAACGATTACCATCCGTGACGGCCAGTCGCTGGACTACTTGCCCGAGCCCGATATCTTCCACGACATCGCTGGCCACGTCCCCATGCACACGGACCGTAAATTTTCCGATGTGCTTGTGCGATTTGGCGAAGTCGCCAGGTTCGCCGCCATTCGCGCAAGAACACTAACAAGCGATCAGGACGAAATAAATCGAGTCGTCGAGAGTAACATCAAAGCGATGGCCCGCTTTTTCTGGTTTACCGTCGAGTTCGGCTTGATGCGTGAAAAGGGCGAGATGAAAGTTTACGGAAGCGGTCTTCTCAGTTCGAGCGGCGAAATCGAACACTGTATCGAATCCGATTTGGTGCAGCGATTCCCGATACAACTCGAATGGGTTGTGAATCAGTATTTCGAGATCGACAAGTATCAACCGCTGCTGTTTTTCGTCGAGTCGTTTGATCACCTGTTTGGCCTGGTAGATGACCTCGAGCAATGGCTAAAGGACGGTAAGCTCGACAACGTCTCGCCGGGCGAACCGGCGGTGAACCCTGAAGATCTCCAGTCGTTCCTGATGGCGGAAACCGAATGATTGAGGCAAACAGACCTCCAGTCTGTCTGGTCACCGGCGGATCTTCGGGCATCGGCCTGGCGACTTGCCGTCTGTTCCTCGAAAACGGCTATGCGATCGCCTATTGTGGTCGCGATGGATCGCGACTGGAGTCATCGCATGACCAACTGGCCAGCATTGCCGGCGAAGACAAAGTACTCGCTGTCCAGGCGGATGTCGGTGATCCCGATCAAGTCGACGATTTTGTCAGCCAGACTCGCGAACAACTCCATCGCATCGACATCGTCGTCAACAATGCAGGCGTCGTTCCATTTGGAATGATTACTGAGTTGACTCACGCCGATCTCCAACATTCCATGGACATCAACATCGGCGGGACATTTTCAACGACCAAAGCCGCCTGGCCGATCATGAAAGAGCAGGGCGGCGGCATTTTCGCCAACATTAGCTCACTCGCTGTCGTCGATCCGTTTGTTGGTAACGGCACGTACGGAGCCAGCAAGGCCTGGATCGAAGCTTTCACCAATACCATTGCGCAGGAAGGCGCCGACGACAACATTCGAGCCTTCACCATCCGGCCGGGCGCCGTCGAGACTCCCATGCTACGCCGCCTGTTCCCCGACTTCCCCGCCGACCAGGCAGTTTCGCCCGATGCAGTCGCCAGGCAAATCCACGAACTAACCGGCCCCGAATATCTGAATCGTAGCGGCGAGATTCTGACCGTCTCCAAATAGCGACTGCGCCCGTATGGTTGGTCTCGCCAGCGATGGACTCGATTCCTTTTATGACGCTTCGATTGATGGCACTTCGCTTGATGGCACTTCGATTGATGGCACTTCGATTGATGAATGCTATCGCTGATACTTAGCGCTGCCGCCCTGAAAGGGCCTCGACAAGTCAGCCTGGGGCACAGCAAAAACGAGCTTGCGAGTTTGAGCGCCGCCCCAGGAATCTGGATACCACCATGAGTATTGGTCGAGCCAAAATGCTCAACACGTCTTCATCGTACCGAGACCGAAATTGAGGTGGCCAACCTCATTGCTTGCGATCTCGGTTCATCTCAGAAGTTTCAAACGCACTACTCGATCGCCCAACGTCCGGGGAAGGAACCTGGGGCGACTCGCGACTCGCTGGAGCTCGTCACGTTTGCCCCAGGCTGACTTGTCGGGGCCCTTTCAGGGCGGCATTGTGTTGGTCTCAATCGGTTTCGGCCGAACCGGCTGCGTCACGGCCTGTTGATTTAATCGAGACAGAACGCTCAGATTTTGATTTCGTTGGATTCAAAAATTTGAATGTCACGAAATGGACGAGAGAGGCAGTTTCAAAGGTGTGGTTTTTGCGATTTTATTGCGTTCTCGATTAAATCAACAAGCCGGTAAGCTGCCGGGCGGGAATGATGTACAAATCTCATCGCCAGTCGTTTGACATTCGCACACTGCACTGCCCTCATCCCGAAGGGATATCAGCTGGTAGCCCGTGGTAAGCGCAGCGCCACCACGGGTTAGCTACAGAGCATGCATCGGTCGAGAATACCGCCTGAATTTCTGGTCGCCGTTCATCGAGACCGAAACGACTCGCGAATGGCTTTGTTCTATCTCTTAATTTCAGACGCCACGATTCCGGTCTCGGTTAACCTGAATGAACTCCAGAGCTGAATCGCTCGACCGGCGTGGCGATTGCCCCATACCGGCGGTGGCACTGCGTTTACCGCCGGCTACAGGCTGCAAAGCCTTCGGCTTGGAATGGTAGCTTACGCGTACCAATTGAGCAGCATTGGCCTAAACGCAGTATCTACAAAACTTTCGGATTCAGATTTTTAAGCAGCTTCAAGCCTGCTTCCGTCGGCAGGTAGCCAATTGCCGGTTCGCCAAATGCCATTACGCCGGTTTGTGCGAATAATCCGAACCTCCAATCCATACCGAACGTATGCAAAATCACTACCATTACCGCGAGAGCAGTTAAACTGGAATTCCAAGTAACCGTTCACGCGGGCAAGGGTCTGGCTCAATTTTTCGGCGGCAAACTGACTTGTTTCGCTTTGCGGACAAACGCCGAAAATTTGTGCCTGACCCTCTCGAACCTGAGGAAACGTCAATATCCGTGAACGGTTACAATTCTGAAGAACGCGGGAACGACGCGGCAAAAGTAGCAACGAACAGCAGCAACCAATGTTGACCCATAAGCGACTGAAAACCGAACGACTTGAAGATCGACGAATGTTCGCCGTCTTTGTCGATAGCATTCCCCAACTGACCGTTGCCGAAGGTTCGCTTGCCCAGCTTTCAGCAACGTTTTTTGACAGCTCGCCAGGCGGGAGTTACTCCGGCGCAATCACCTGGGGTGATGGTAATGGCAGTCGAAACGCGAACGTCAATGGTGCTTCCGGAAATACAGGTAATCTCAGCGTACGGTTCGACTATCGCTTCGACACCAGCAACTTCTTCACGCCGGCTCGCAGGAATGCCCTTGAAACAGCCGCCGAGATTGTTGTTGGACGACTGAGTGACAACCTTGCCGGATTTACTTCGTTCGGCAGCAACGTTTTTACCGCGAACCTCCTCCATCCATCGACTGGCGCTCAGGTCACGATACCCAGCTTTTCGGTTTCGCCAAACGAGTTTGTCGTTTTTGTAGGCGCCCGCGACTTGCCGCCAGGCAATCTTGCATCGGCAGGCCCCGGAGGCGGAAGTGCAAACGCGACGTTCTTTCAAACGGCAAGTTCGCGAGGTCAGTTCGGCGTTCCTGAAACCGACTTTGCCCCTTGGGGTGGAGGCATGTCTTTTGACAATCGAGTCACCTGGCACACGGACCTTACGTCGACAGCGGGGTTGACGGCCAGCAGCAATGACATGGTGTCTGTGGCAGTCCATGAATTGATGCACGTAATGGGTGTAACGAGTAGCACAGAATCTTTCGAGCGGTTTGTCAGCGGCGGTCGGTTCAATGGGCCGGCAGCGATTGCCGAGTACGACGAATCCGGCTCGCCTCCGCTAGACTCTGACAATACCCATTTCCTAGAAGGCACCACCGATGGCGGTGAAGAAGCCGCGCTGGACCCCACGTTGACTCGGGGAACACGTAAACTACCGACCGAACTCGATTTTGCCGTACTCGATGATATCGGCTGGGATCTGTTGCCAGAATTTCGGGATGGCACGATCGGTGCCACGAATCAGTTTGCTGACAACGGCACATTCAACGCCGAAGTAACGGTTCGAAATGGAAACGAAATTGGCAGGCAGCAGTTTCGCGTGGTCGTGACCAATGTGGCTCCGGAATTCGATTCGCTCCCCGATGTAACAGGCCGTGCGAACCAGTCGCTGGCAATCTCCGCTTCGTTTTCTGATCCCGGCACCGGCGATACGTTCAATACCATCGTCGACTGGGGAGACGGTTCGGCCCAGGAAAACCCAAACGTCAGCGGTCGCAATATCAATGCCAGTCATGTGTATCGAGTCCCTGGCACCTACACGATTCAAGTCGGCATTCAGGACGACGACGGTGGTCAGGACATCCAGTCGTTTCAGGCAACGGTGACGGCGCCACCGCGAGGCGACTGGCAGAATCCCCAGAATCAGTTCGACGTCGACGCGAACGGAGTCGTCAATCCACTCGACGCTCTGTTGGTGATCAACGAATTGTCCAATCGGCAGTTTAGTGATCCAGTCACGGGGCTACTGCCAGTGGCTCCGGCAAGTGTACCGCAGTTCGTTGATGTGAACGCTGACGATTTCGTAGGACCGCAGGATGCACTCTTCGTAATCAATCAGCTGGGTAATAACGAACCGCCGGGAGCGCGGTCTCGAAATACAACGACTGACGCATTCTTTGAGATTCCTCTTTCGAACGAAGAAGAAGCCGACACCAAACGCGACAGCATTGTCGACCTGATTTTCGAAGCAACCGACATGCCGCTGTAAATTCGTGTATTTGCACGCAGCTTGGACGCGATACACGTGTTCCCGGGAATCGTCGCGACGCTACCGGTACTTCCAGTGACGCGACTTGCCTTCTGATAACCATTCGATGGCGGTTGCGATTCGCTTTTCTTTTGTCGAGTCGCGTTTGGCTTCGGCGATCCATTCGCAATAGTCGCGTTTGCCACTGGGGCTAAGACTTTCAAAGAAGTCCCGAGCTTTCTTCTTTTTGTTGAGCGCCCTGGCGAGAGGCGCCGGGACTTTGGGAACCGGCTTTTTCACGGCGGCTTTCTTCCCGACGGCTTTTTTCCCGGCGGCTTTCTTCGGCGATTTCGATTTCTTCGCTACCGTCGCGGGTTCGTTCAGCTTCACCGCAGCCCGAATGTACTTTCGCAGCACGCTATCGGATGGCATCTCTTCAAGCGACTTGACCTGCACGTTGCACATGCTCGCTTTCGCGCCGCGTGTGAACAGATTGTTTGGATCTTTCATCTCCTTACTCTTCCAGAATCCAAACGAAACATGATTCTTGAAGCGAGCCATCCCGACGACAAGGCCGTTGTACTCAAAGTAAGGGCAGCCCCATTTGATTGCCTCATCCAGTTTCGGCGAAGCTTCATGACACAACTTTCGCAGTCGCTTGAGAATCGGCTTGGCAAAGTCGGCCGAGTCATTGATGTACTGCGTGACTTCTTTGATCTTCTTTCCCATGACGTGATCCGTATTGGTGCCGGGCGATTTCGTTGTGACCATTCAACGCGAAACGCACCACAGTAGCGTCGCAAAACACTAACGCGATCGGCCGGGCCTGACAAACATCCTCGCAAAATACCACGCTTGAATGATGGCCCCAAGCGCCGCGACAACGTAAGTCATCGCCGCCCAGAAAAGTGACTTTTTGGCGCTGGCAAATTGATCACCACGAGCCAAACCGGATTGCTCCATCCAGTCCAGCGCCCGGCGGCTGGCGTCAAACTCGACAGGCAGCGTGATCAGGCTGAACAGCGCGGGCAAACCAAAACCCAGCCCGCAGAGCAGGGCGGTGCCGTGCATCCCAACCATCTCGGTTACACCGGCTCCGCCAAAGCACAGAACCGGAACGGCGAGGTTGCTCATCTTCAGGATGGGGACCATCGTTGTACGAGCCATCAGAAGTGAATATTGTGTTGCATCCTGGACCGCGTGGCCGCACTCATGAGCCGCGACCGCTGCCGCCGCCACATTCCGTTGCTCGTAAACAGGTTGACTGAGGTTGACGGTATCCTGAACAGGATCGTAGTGATCCGTCAGCTGCCCGGCAGTCGAAATGACTCGCACATGATTGATGCCGTGATCGGCCAGCATCATCTCCGCAATCTCCCGGCCAGAATATGGGACCGGTTGGTTCGAGAACTGAACGAACCGTTTCCGCATTTGCGATGACACGAACTGGCTGAGCAACGGGATGCCGAAAATGATTATGAAAAAAGCCATTCGTTTATCCTGTCGGCGGCGTTCGATTGATGCATCCGCCTCCCGCATGGGGAGTCATTAACGGTGGCATCCTGCCGCCGATACGTCTTCGGCCAGGCTCTGTTGGACAATTGCGAGCAGCTCAGCGTTTGCCGGCGGTGGATGCTGTACCTACCGGCGGCTGGCGCCGTGCCGCTCACGAATGCCATGCAATTCTCCATTTTATCCATGGAGCCTAACCGATGGCTTATTTCAAACGCCCTATTTACCAAGCTGATTGGCAAGTTCTTCGGCACCGTAGATTTTCGCCATCGCTTCACGAATCGCCGACGAGTGCACAGATACCGCACGCCCGACTTCATCCGAATAAAAGTAATCGGATGTCAACGACTGGATATTGCCATCAAAGATAATCCCGACGAACTCTCCAGCCCGATTTACGACGGGACTGCCGGAGTTTCCGCCAATGATGTCAGCCGTACAAACGAAATTGAAGGGCGTCGATCCATCGATGGCTGACCGTTTGGCATGCCAGCTTTCCGGGAGAATCCACGGATCCTTTTTCTCGTGCGACTCTTCATGCTCAAAAGCGCCATCCATCGTGGTCTGGAACGGTATCGACTTGCCATCCACGGAATAGCCTTTCACCGGGCCAAACGCCAATCGCAAAGTAAAAGTCGCGTCCGGGTAGGTCGACGTCCCCTGGGCGGCAACCGTCGCTTCGGTAATCTTTGCGTACGCCTGGGTTTCAATCTCACTGATTTCGTCTCGCTCGGTCCTCAGCCGCCGGTTCTCTTTGTCGAGTGCCCGCGCGAGTTGGACCATGGTATCCGTAGAACTCTCCACTGCTGAAAGGCCACCGGCCACCAGCGACTTTCTGGCATCCACGTCGACAAGCTTTGTTCCGGCAAGCAGTTCAGCGGCTCGAGCCCTCGGCCCCTTGCCGGCGAGTACTTGCTCGACGAGCGGATCATCGCCACCACGGGTTTCAACAAAAAAGGCCAATGAATCGGCAAGCTGCATGAGTTCAACGTCCGGATAAATGGGAGCCGGAGAGTACAAATCGCGTAGGAACGATTCTCGATTCGACTCACGATACTCACGCAAACGTTCGGAATTTGGCTTTTGATCTTCCGTCGCCATCTGCACGATCGTCTCAGCAATACCGTATGTCTGACCACGAAACGAAGCACTCATGCCGAGCATGGCTTTCTTGCGATCCTGCGTCGCGGCGATTTCGTCCCACGCTTTCGCGAGATTGGGATCGCTAAGTTTGGAAAGGATGGCCTTTTCCTGTTCGGCCTTGTTCTTGAGAAACGCCGGATTCTGTAAACCCTGCAGCATGCCCGTGTACGCTTTGCGACCGTTCTGAACGCCGAGCAACGGATCCTCGGCTCGCCGCTCCTGCTCGGGTCCACCGAATGCAAACTGTTGCAAACCGACCTCGCGACGACGCAACACATCCAACACGTAAGGCAGTCGGGTATCGCGAAGATACTTCAGCGCCGACAGAGTGAAGATTCGTTGCGTGCGACCTGGATTCCCGGAAACAAACACCAGTTCATTCTCGGCGGCTCCGTTAGCAGACCACTTGAGAAAGTGTTCGATCTTCGCGGGCTTGCCGTCTTCGTAAACACGGAAAAGGCAGACGTCGAGGTTGTATCGAGGGTACTCAAAGTTGTCGGCGTCACCACCAAAGAAAGCAACCGCCGACTCCGGCGCCCAGACGACTCGAACGTCCGTGAATTTTTTGTATTGGTAAAGATGAAATTTCGCACCGCCGAAAAGGGTGACGACATCACTTCGCAATCCGGATTCGTCCAGCGCCTTTTTCTCGATCTCACTTTGCACCGCACGACGAGCTTTGAATGCGTCTGCCGGAGCCATATCGTCCGTGACCGCCGCGTTGACCTGATCTGTGACGTCCTTG
The DNA here is from genome assembly GCA_938040995.1 of uncultured Pirellulaceae bacterium. Classification (GTDB taxonomy): domain Bacteria; phylum Planctomycetota; class Planctomycetia; order Pirellulales; family Pirellulaceae; genus CALHZT01. The sequence continues at coordinate 15,695 of CALHZT010000288.1, forward strand.
ATCGCTACCAGTTGGTTCAACTCGAGATCCGGAGCCTTGATTTCATCACCCTGAGACTTCGCAAGAAAACCATCCGTTTGATAGTTGTCCTCAGCCGTCGAAATCTTGGCGAGCGTGTCCGCTGCGACATGGTGGTTAGTCAGAACCAGTCCGTTGCTGGACACGAACGAAGCCGAACCGCCCGAATTGAAGCGGACGGAGGAGAGCATCAAATGGTTCGCCCATTCGTCCGTCGGTTCAAATCCGTGCGCGGACTTGAGGTGGTCCTTCGGCAAGTCATTAAAGAGCCACATTCCTTCGTCGCCGACACTACAGGCGACCATTAGGAACTGAACAACTACGGCTATCGTTATGCAAGAGATCCTGATACGCACTCAACGTTCCTCCGGTTAGAATTTTGTTTCGGGTAGTATATCGAATTCCTGAGCTTGGCGATTGAGCCCGTTTTCCGCTGAGAACCAAGGGCCGCTGGATGAACTGCTCCAGCGGGCGCGCAGGGGACATTCTTGCCGATTCAAAGCGTCGGCAAAAGCAAGAACGTGTAAGGATCGTTCGAGAAATTGCCAGGATCGTTCGAGAAATTACTGCCTGATCAGCCTCCGTCTTTCCCGCGCAGGCGGGAATCCATTGAATCGGATTGGCTTTTTGATGCAGCGAAAGACATTGAGCGTGAATACGCTTCGAGTGGGTCCCCGCGTTCGCGGGGAAGACGGCCATAGGCCGTCAATTAAGTCACGAAGCCACAATAAAAATGGCCCGCGAACGGGCCATTTTTGACATTCAAGCTCCGACCATCGTTCAATCAATGGCAATTCCGCATGATGGACGTCGACGGGATTCGAATCAGCTCCTTGCGTATTTGCCGGAGCGGGCGATTCCAGTCAAAAGGCAGAATGAAAAAACCAGAAGAGCCGACGATGATGGCTCGGGAACAATGCGGACGTTGTCCAGTTGGCCGTTGGCTGGCCCGCTAAATGCATCTGGCATGGTCCAGCGAAAATTGACGCGCGCATCGGTGCCGGCAAATGGGGTGAGATCCACCATGCCCTCCAAGGCGCCGGTGTCGTTGTTTGGAGAATTGAAGAAAGTAGTGGTACCGGCTACCGCTGTGAGAACGTTGAAGGTTGCGAGCGCTGCCCCGCCACCCGCGGGCTCGATAGAAACATCGAAAGTACGGTCACTGCATCCTGTGCAGAAGGTAAACAGGTCCCAGCCGGCGCGATAGTCGAACAACAGCATTTCACCGGATCCGATCACACCAATATCTTGTGCGAGTGATACAACGCCAGGCCCTGTCCCACCGTCGAACCCATGAGTAGCGGCAAAGTCGCCATCACTTGGAATCACAAAACTGGCTCCATCCGGAGTAAAACCAATAAAACTCGTTACATCATTCAGAACTCCGACTCGAAGCTGATCAAAAGGATTCAACTTGTCGGTTGCAATCCAGTTTGAAAAATCCCCGGTCTCAAAACTCCCATTTAGCAAGTCAGCTGCGTGGGTGAGCGTGCTACAGGCACAGACGATCGAAACGAAAACGAGTAGAGAAAAGTTCTTTCTGGGCATTAGTTCTTCCTTCCTTACTTTTGTAATTTGTGATCTGCGTTTATTGCGAAACGCCAAATGAAACGAGTTGTGACGACAAACGTTGCCACACAGAGAAAAAGCCAGCGATTGAGCAACTTCAACAAGTCAGAAAAAACGAATCCTGACTAGCCCGAGAACTGGGCAATGAAGCGAGAAACTTTCTCGTCAATCAAGAGATAATGGAGTAGCTGCCCCAATAGATGCTTGGCCATGGCTGCGAAAAAACTGGATGTAAAACCAACCCGGTCGTACCCACCCAGTCGTCGGTCTGACTGTAGCAAATGAACTGTGACATTTCAAACAGATTGAAATTCGTCGTAAATTCAGGCTCCAGGCACCCACGCCATTAATGTGTCGAAGCGACACGTCCATGCTGTAAACATGGCTTTCACAGCTAATTCACGGCGTCATCGAGCGCCTCGATCGTTTCGCGAATTCGCCCGAGAACCCGCCGCGCGGGTCGGTCGTTGACTTCCTCTCCTTCACCGGACATGGCATCGGCAGGGTTCTTTTCGTCCTTGCTCCACGCATCGCCGATCCGGGAAAATGGAGTCCAATCCTGCCAATTCGTCGGCGGCTTCTCCGCTCCCTCGAACTCTGTTTGCGCCAGCCCATCGCTCGGGTTGGGCATCAACGCTAGATATTTACCGCCAACAAGTGTTTCAAGGCCACGGATACCATCCCGAAAGTTGACTTTGGGCCGCTCGACCCAGAAAACGGTTCCGGTCTGAGCCAGCACTTTGGCTCGATCGACAAGCTGTGCGCGAACTTCGACGAACTGAAAGTTTTCATCCAGCCTTACATCGCTGACTTCACCAACAATCACGCCACGAAATTTAACGGCATCTCCGGATTCGATCCCGCTACCGTCCTTGAACCGGACCAGAACGGAGACGTCACTCGATTGTCGCAAACGCGGTGGATTCTCCTGCCCGGCAAACTCACTGGACTGCGGAGCATCCGCAGGACCAGGAATCACTCCGAGGTATTTGGCTCCGACCACCGTTTCAAGCCCGCTCATCCTTGAAAGACTTAGTTGCGGTCGTTCGACCCAGAAAACACTTCCTTCCCGCGCGACCGCTTCTCCATCCGGTCGCAGGCGAACGTCCACGTCGACGCCCGCCAAATCGTCTCGCAACCGGATCTCTTCGACTTGACCGATCGTGATCCCACGAAAGCGGAGCGCATCTTCGGCCTTCAGCCCATGTCCATCGGCAAAGTGGACCGTAATCAACTCGCCGTCCGGAACCGTGCTGGTGTATCCAAGGTAGAGGGCGAAGCCCAGGCAAGCCGCCGTTAAGGCAAGAAACAACCAGTTGGATTTGTTCAGCAAACCAATTCGATCGTCGCGTACGACAGCCGTTGGAAAATCGGGGACCGGCTTCTCTACCCGGTCGGCATCATGGTATTCGTTGTTCATGGCAATCGCGCAGTTTTCACGCGTCTTCCCAAATGGCATGCGGATCAAACATCAGTGATGCGAGCATGCTCATCGCGACACAGAGTACAAAAGCAAAAATCGCGGGGCCAACCTGAAATTGAACCAGCGAACCGACTTTGATGAGCATCACCAGAAACGCAAGTAGAAGCACATCCATCATGCTCCACTTTCCCGCCGACTCCATCAGCCGATACGTGACGGCCCGATGCTTCCGGTGAAAGAGCCCCAGAACGCTAAGCTCCAGCAACATCATGATTTTGAGGAGCGGAAAAATGATCGAGAATAGTAACACGACAAAACCGACGAACCAGCTTCCTTCCGAGATCAACTGAATCGTACCTGTGACGATACTCGATTCGTGGTGATGCCCCAGCCGTTCAATATCGAGAATCGGCAGGAGAATTGCCGGCCAGAACAGGATGAATGCTCCGAGCGCTGCGGCAGCCGTCGGTAGCGTACTTTTCCCGGCAGCTCTTTGACGATGAATTGGCGTGTCACATCGCGAACAAACCGCGACCTTGCCTATGCCAAGCGTCGGCATTCGGTGCACAAGTCCACAACAATGACAAGCCTTGAACCCGCTCATGCGTCACCGTTTCTGTCGACTGAATATGCCTGCAGTGTTTCAAGGTCTGCGAATTCAAGCATCGAAATATGCGTCGAATCGAGAATCACTTTGGGTGCAATTCCCGCCTCCCATGCTTGCGTCCAGCGTTGGGCACACAGACACCATCGGTCACCACCTTTCAGTCCTGGAAAGTCGTACATGGGCATCGGTGTGCTGAGATCATTACCAACTGATTTCGAAAAGGCCAGAAACTCTTCGGTGACTTCGACGCAGATGAGGTGGAGTCCCGCGTCCTGCGCGCCGGTATCGCAGCATCCGTTTCTGTAAAACCCAGTCATCGGGTCAACGCTGCATGGCTGCAGTTCTTCTCCAAGTACGTTCTTCGCTTTCGACATGGTCTTATAGGGTCCCACTTTGCTGATTCCATCAAGATATCCGAATGCGGATACCGGCCCCTCTCGGGCAGACACTAATTAGACTGCCGCGCCGGTTTTGGCTCAATGGTCTCTGACGTCATTCAAAATCCCGGCGATTCCGCACCGATCGGTTGGAATGGCCCAAGTGAACCGTGTAACGGCAGGAACCGTACTATATTTGGCAAAACAGCCTATATTGAGTTCTGTAGCTTGGGTTCTGCGACAGGATGACTTTCAGCAAAGGAACGGAATGCGTCAATCAAAGCTAGTACGACAGTTCATTTTGATGCATTTCACGCCTCGTTCGCTGTCCATGTTTCTCATGGCCGTGACCTGTTTCTTCTCGGTCGGGCCCGAATCGTGCTTCGCTGGCGGCGGCCCCGAGAACGTGTTTCTGGTTGTCAATCAACGCAGCTGGGCCTCGCGAACAATCGCAAATCACTACGTTTCGCTACGCAACATTCCGTCGAATAACGTTTTCTTTATCGACTGGTCCGGCTCGGTCGACAGAACAGACCTTGCGACTTTTCGTAAGAAAATCCTCCAACCCATCATTGCCGAAATCGACAAACGGCGGCTTGGCGACCAAATCGACTATGTCGTGTACTCCTCCGACTTCCCGTACGAAATCGACTTTTCAAAGAATGTGTCGTCAAAAGACAAGTTCATGTCGGGTTCGATTACGTCCCTCACCTACCTGTACGAACTGATTGAGGGCAACTCCGCGGATGGTATTGGTCGCCCAAACAATTTCTACGCCAACATCAGTGCGGCTCGTGGTTCTTCGGCAGGTTTTCGGAATGGTGACTCGTGGAGTGCGATGGGCAAAAAGTCGCCAGAAGAGGAGGGCACGAATTATCTGCTGTCCGCGATGCTCGGTTACACCAGCGGCCGGGGAAATTCAGTCGACGAGGTCGTCACGTACCTGACAAGAGCCGCAAACGCCGACGGGCAACGCCCTCGCGGCTCGGTGTTCTACATGACCAATCAGGATATTCGCACGACGACGCGTAGCAAACTCTTTCCTGAGTATGTCCGCGCCATCAAAGCGGAGGGCGGAAATGCGGAAATCCTCGAAGGCACCGTGCCGACAGGAAGAAACGACGTCATTGGTGCAACGATCGGCCGCCATGTTTACAACTGGGCCGATTCCGGAAGCCAGTTCCTGCCTGGTGCCATCTTTGACAACCTGACCAGTTTCGGTGGCGTGCTACGTGAGGGCGCCGGGCAGACGCCACTTACGGAAGCGTTGCGGCATGGTGCGGCTGGTGCCACCGGAACGGTCATCGAGCCTTATGCGCTGCGCCCGAAGTTCCCGAACCCGGTTGTGCACCTGCACTACCTTCGCGGATGCAGTCTTGCCGAATCGGTTTACCAGTCTGTAACTTCGCCATACCAGTTGCTGCTGGTCGGCGACCCTCTTTGCCAACCGTATGCCAGTATCCCACGAGTCACCAGTGACGGAATTCCGTCCGATGGCATCGTCGCTGGCAAAGTCACCATTCAACCTCGAGTGATGGCGTTGCCAGGAGTTCAGGCTTCCCGGTTCGAGTTGTACGTGGACGGAATTCGGCGTGGGACCTGTCGAACGAACGGTACGATGACCTTTGACAGCTCAACAATGGCCGATGGTGCTCACGAAGTACGCGTTGTGGCGGTCATGAACGACAAGATCCGGACGCAAGGCCGACAGATTACGAACATTACCGTCGCGAATCGAAAAAACACGATTCGCACGCGACTGACATCGCCAGCGAATGTCTCACTCAACGGCATGATCTCGATGGACATCGAAGCCCCGAACGCGAAACGTGGGATCGTCCTGTTTAACCAACGGGAACTGATGGGAAATGCCAGCGGCCAGCGAGCGACGGTTTCCTTTTCGCCACTTCGCATCGGCATGGGGCCTCACCGACTGATGGCCGTCGGGCTGGGCGAGTCGAATCTCGACAATGTGTTTGCAGAGCCGGTCAATGTAAATGTCAAACCCGGATACCTGTTCCCGGCGAAACCGATGCCCGTCGGTACTGAATCACAACCGGGCGTTCAAGTCGTTACCGCGGCTGGTATCCCGACGTCGGTAGCAACAACCAGGGGCAATGGCTGGTTGACCACAGCCGGCGTTAAAAAGAATGAACCGTTCCGCCTTGGAAGTCGCTTTTCCGTTCCGCAAAACGGTGTCTATCAATTCCAAATCCAGGTACGTGGTGACGTCGAACTAAAGGTTGACGGGAAAACACTGTTTGCCAAAAAGGCGATCACGCCGTACACGCGATTCGAGTTCCCGATCCACTTACAACAGGGCGGGCACACCCTCGCCTTGAACGCCAAACTCGATCCGCCAAGGATGCTGCTCCGCTTTGGCGACAAAGGAACGCAAAGCCTTGCCGGACCAACGTTCCAGCATTAGAGGGCGTTTCCAACCGGTGTTCGAAGTTTCGGCTAAAGCCCGCTCAATTGATTCGAACTCACAGGTAGTGGATCTTGTCAAAGATCCCTCAGGCGTCCGCGAAAAAAGTTACTGCTGCAAGGATCTTTAACTACGAACTGTTCGGCCGCCATTTCGTGAGTTCTTGGTCTGGTCCGGATCTCAATTGAGCAGTATCGGGCTTTACTGCCGTTGTCCTCCGTGTCCACCACACCGCGTATGGCAAAATTCGTCTTTCGACCATTTCCCGTCCGATAATTCAATGGACCCGGCGAAACACTCTCCGGACAGGACAAGTCACGCATTACTCGAAGTGCAACTTTCGCATCGCAGTCCGCAATCGCGACACCACCGGGTTGCTTTGCGTTCTCGCGAACGGACGATCGCTTGAACTCCTGTACGCTACAATCGGCGACAAGGAGAACCAGCAAGCCCATGATCGCTCTCAAAAACGTCCGCAAATCGTTCGGCGAAATACAGGCAGTCAACGGGCTTTCGTTCGAAATTCCCACTGGCGGAACATTTGGTCTCCTGGGACCGAACGGAGCCGGCAAGACGACCACGATTCGCATGCTGGTCGGTGCACTCACACCGGATAGCGGAACACTGGAAATCCACAGCGAAAATGCTTCGAGCATCAGCGCCCGCGCGAGGATTGGAGTCGCACCGCAATCACTTGCTCTCTACGAATCCCTGACACCGCGTGAAAACCTGAAGTTCTTTGGCGAAATCTATGGACTCTCCGGAAGCCATCTTAAAGAACGAATTCAATGGGCACTCGACTTTTCCCAACTGAACGACCGAGCCAACAGTCGGGCCGGGACATTTTCTGGCGGTATGAAACGACGACTGAACCTGGCCATTGCGCTCATTCACGACCCCGATGTATTGCTACTGGATGAACCTACCGTCGGCGTGGACCCTCAGTCGCGAAACCATATCTTCGAGTGTATCGAAGAGCTCAAATCGCAATCCAAAACCATCATTTATACGACTCACTATATGGAAGAAGTCGAACGGCTTTGCAATCAAGTCGCCATTATGGACAAAGGCAAATTGCTGGCTTGTGGCAGCCCGGAAGAACTCATCGCCCAGCACGCCACGGCCGCAGAAGTGATCGCACATGTTGGCGAAGAAATTCATAGCGTTGGCGACTTGCCCGGCACCGTGCAAGAAGGTGTCTGGCGTTTCGAAAGTATGAATCCTTTCGTCGAGCTTAATCAGGCCAACAACAACGGGATCGCCATCAAGTCGATGGAGATGAAGCAACCGAACCTTGAATCCGTCTTCCTCAACCTGACAGGCAGGAGCCTTCGCGACTGATGCGCACCATCTGGAAACTGGCAATGAAGGACATCAAAGTCCTCAGCCGCGACAAAGCCACCGTCTTTTTCGTCGTTGGATTCCCTCTACTCATGGGCATCTTCTTCGGCGTCGTGATGGGCGGACCCGACGGTGGCAAATCGAATGCAATGAAGATCGCCGTCGTTGACGAAGACAACACAGAGATGTCAAACCGGTTCATCAAGCAACTCGATCAGAATGACGGCTGCGAAGTCGTACCGCTGGCTCGTGACGAAGCCATCGACCAGGTTCGCAAAGGAAAGCTGACGGGCATGATCGCCGTTCCAGCCGGCTTTGGTGAATCCGCAGGGCTCGTCTGGCAGTCGCCACCCGAAATCCAGGTCGGCATGGACCCTTCGCGTCAAGCCGAAGGCGCGATGGCTCAGGGCTTCATTATGCAAGCCATGGGAAATCTCATTGGCGACCGGATGTTCAACCCGAAACAGAATCGTCAAATGGTCGACGATCTTCGCAGCCAGATGAATGCAGCACAGGATGGCGTCATGGCTGACGAAAACTTCAAGCGTATGGTCGATTCGATGGACGCCCTTTTCGATTCGATCAACGAACTGGACGAAGCAGAAAAAGAAAACGAAGAAAAAGTTTCCGGCGAACAGGACGCAACCGACGAAGAATCCAGTGATGCTGGTCCCTCGCTTCAATTCGCAAACATCACCTCGATTGACGTCACGCGAGTCGCCGAACCAGGAAGCAAGTCGGCTTTGCTGCAAAAAGTACGAACCAAGTGGGATCTGACATTCCCACAGGCAATGGTCTGGGGCATTCTGGGTTGCGTCGCCAGCTTTGCCATCTCGATCGTGCGGGAGAGAATTCGCGGAACCTACCACCGACTGGAAGTCGCTCCGTTTTCCAAAGCTCACATTGTCGCCGGCAAAGGTCTCGCGTGTTTTCTAACTGTTCTCTTCGTGATCGTGATGCTGCTCGCGGTGGGTTACTTCCTTGGCCTTCGCCCTCGCAATCCAGCCATGCTGCTAGTTGCATCCGTTTTCGTGTCGTTTTGTTTCGTCGGCATCATGCTTGTCATATCCGTGCTCGGTAAGACGGAAGAGATCGTCGGCGGGGCAGGGTGGGGCGTGAACATGGTGATGGCAATGTTTGGCGGCGGAATGGTTCCCCTGATGTTTCTGCCAAAGTCCATTCAGACGATCTCCAACCTGAGTCCGGTCAAATGGGCGGTGCTCGCCCTCGAAGGCGCTATCTGGCGAGGCTTTTCGATCGCCGAAATGATGATGCCGCTCACCATTCTGTTTTGCGTCGGCGCTGCCTGCATGCTATTCGGCTCGTGGCGGCTGAATGCCCAAACCGGCTGACAGACGTCCATCGTACGACATGATGTCGAGTCGCTATTTTAGCCACACGTCCACATTCGCCATCTGTTTATCCGAAGGTTCCGCGAGGAACGCCAACTTCCAGTTCGCTTCGGGCTTCACCGCGACCGTCGTCGTCAACGTCAACAATTTGCCGCGGCGTGAAATCATCACGTCAATCTGGTCACCGCTTCTGAACTGTTTTAAGTGGGTCGCCAGTGACTCGTGAATGCCGAACCCGTTGATCCCAATCAAGTCGTCGCCCGGATTGAATCCGGCTTCGAACGCAGGGGACGCTGGCTGAACGGACGAGACATGATTCTTGTCGAGTTTGAGTCCCAACCACAGTTCTGGCTTTTCTTCGGCAGGTTCTTCCGCATCTTTGCCAGCTTCTTCAGCGTTTTCGTCTGGTTCGTCAGCTTTGCTGGCCAACTTATCGGCTGATCCCTTATCGACCGCTGGTTCCTCCGCAGGTTCGTCAGCCGTAGACTCCCTCGATATTTCACCAGCCTCCGGATCATCTTTCTCCGCATCAGGATCTTTAAACTCCAGGCCCAGCCAATCGAGCGCCAGCTGGTAATCCAGCTCAGTCGTCGAATCGACCGCAACCTTGAACCACGGTCCCAGATCGTCACCCGCGACTTCACTGGCAACACCTCGAAAGTCGGCTTGCGTGTAGCCCGTTTTCTGGAACTTTGTGTACACCGCTCGCATCACGTCGTCCAGGCACTTTTGGTTGCCCGTCAGTTCACGAATTTTCATATCCAGCAAGAACGCCACGATAGCGCCCTTCTGGTAATAACTGACTCGCGTGTTGGATGAATTCTCATCAGGCCGATAGAACTTGATCCAGGTATCAAACGATGCGTCGCGAAGTGATTGGACATTGCGTCCGTACGACGACTGGACCTTTTCAATCTTCTCGCTCAGCCGATTCAGGTACTCGTCGCGGTCGATCAAGCCGGCACGTACCAACGCCACGTCCTCGTAGTAACTGGTGATCCCTTCGGCGACCCACAAGCTGTCGGTATAGATTTCGTTTTCGTAGTCGTACTTCTGCAACGGTTTGGGACGCAGGCGGCGGACGTTCCACGTGTGAAAAAATTCATGGCTGGTGAGACTCAACCAGTTCTGATACTTCTCTGGATCGCGAAATGCCCAACGGCTGGCCAATGCCAGATTGCAAAAGTCGTGTTCGAGGCCGCCACCACTTTCAGCAATTACATTCATGAACAGATAGCGATCGTAAGGCACCACGCCCCAAATCTTCTGATGTTGTTCGACCGTCCTTTTCAAGTCGCGTGCCGCAGCGTCTCCATCCCAATACCCCGACTCTCCCACGTTCACCAGGTGATGAGTAACGCCGCCAGCCTCGAACGGGTAGGTAGCAACCAAACCTGCGACGATCGGACTGTCGACTAGTTCATCAAAATCAGCGGCAACAAACGAGTGTTCGTCGTCGCCAGGATTCATGCTGCTTGCGGAATCCTTCCATGCTGCAGGCATTTTCAGCGTGACGTGATGCGGCTGATCCATTCGGTCAGGGATCGTCAAAAATGTGGGAGCCCCATTCAGGACCCCACACTGTTGCTTGACGAAATTTGTCCTCACTGAGACTTCATTGCAGTACAAACGATAAGAGACCACCAATTCCTGCCCGGCCTTTGTTTTAACGATCCAGCGATTCTTGCGAGTCTTCTCAAACGGCAGCGAATTTCCGTCACTATCCTTGACCGTCATGCTATCGATGTGCCGCGCGAACTCACGCACGAGGTAAGAACCCGGCGTCCAAACCGCCATCATCAATTCCGTCTTGTCGCCGTCAGCTACTGCCCGCATCTGGACTCGAATGTAGTGATTTTTTGCATCAGCCAATTCAACCGAGTACTGAATCCCGCGAATTTCTTCAGCCGCCGCCGGATCGTACGAAGGAACGAGCAGCACACACGCAAACAACAGTTGGCAAACCAGCGATTTGCAACGGAACAGGAAAAGCATTTGAACCTCATTAAGAAACATCAGCCGGCAAATGCTGGCGGCAAATGCTGGCGGCTGACTGGTTGCTCAACTCGTCTATTTGGCAAACGATCCCTACGGTAACTCCACGCCTTCGCTGCGTACAGACTTCCACCCTTCATATAATTTCAGCGGGCTCCGTGCGCTCTGCGTCCTTCGCACTCTGTACTTCTGCCTGGCCAAACGATAACCTCATAAAAGTGCGTCACTCAGGACGCAAAGGCCACGTCCCAGAATCCCGATGACTTTGTATCACCATGCGCCACAAGCAACTCAACTCCGCTGACGTCTACTGCCTCGCGATACTTACGATATCTCTCCTGCTCACCGGCGACTTTGCCAATGCTGATGAAGCCGCCACGCAGGATCGAGGCGTCATTACCGTCACCGAACGGGCAAAGAAACTACACCAGTCTTGCCTCGTAATCGACGGCCATAACGACTTGCCGTGGGCCGTTCGTGACAAAGGCGGCGCGTTCGAAAAGGTCGACATCTCCAAACCACAGGAGGACATGCACACCGACATTCCACGATTGCTCGAGGGCGGCATCGGAGCCCAGTTCTGGTCAGTTTACGTTCCTGTTTCCACGATGACGGAACGTTCGGCGCTCTCGACGACTCTGGAGCAAATGGACCTCGTCGAAAAAATGTGCGAGCGGTATCCGGAAACGTTTGAGCTTGCCATGAACACCGACGACATTCGGCGCATTCGCAAGGAAGGGAAAATCGCTTCGATGATGGGAGTCGAAGGCGGCCACTCCATCGAAAACTCGATCAATATTCTGCGGCAGCTCTACAAGAAGGGCGCCCGCTACATGACACTGACTCACTCCAAGAGCCTCGACTGGGCCGACTCGTGCACGGGCGAGCCAACGAATGGTGGCTTGTCCCCGTTCGGTGAAGAAGTCGTCAGAGAAATGAATCGGCTGGGAATGCTCGTTGATATTTCTCACGTGTCCGATGACTGCATGCGACACACGTTGCGAATCACCAAAGCGCCCGTTATCTTTTCGCATTCTTCAGCAAACGGCGTTGCCGACCATCCTCGCAACGTTCCAGACGATGTGCTCAAACTTACGGCGAAGAACGGCGGAGTCGTCATGGTCAACTTTTACACCGGGTTCATTGATCCCAGTGAAACCGAAGTCAATCTCAGGCGATACAAGTATTACCTCGAGATGCAGGAAAAGTATCCAGATGATGAAGACAAGGTCGACGCTCTCATGAACAAATGGAAAGTCGCACATCCGGTCGATTTTACCTGCACGGCTCACGTGCTTCTTGATCATATCGAGCACATTATCAAAGTCGCCGGAATTGATAACGTCGGGCTCGGCTCCGACTACGACGGAATTCCGACGTTGCCAAAACAGCTCGAAGACGTTTCGACTTATCCCGTCATCACCCAGGGGCTCATGGACCGTGGCTACAGCGACGAAGACATTCGAAAAGTCCTCGGCGAGAACTTGATGCGTGCATTCAAACGGGCCGAGCAAGTCGCACAGGAGATGAAGTCCGACCAATAGCGCAGCTATTGCAGATAGCGCATCGAAGCCGAATTGATTTACGTACATTTCTTCGGCTTCAGATGTCGATAAATCTTCCATCACCTTTAACCGACTTGCCCCAGCGCTTCAACCGGAGAATTAGATGCCTACCAGGACTGCCAAACCCTCACCGCTTGAGGATTTCGCGAGAAGTTCGATGGTTGTGAAGATCATGATCATCACCGGCATTATTTATGTCGCCGACAATTTTCTGTTTGGCAATACGCTCAACAAGATTGTCGGTCTCGACGCTGGCATTTTCACGAAACACTGGAAACTTTGGCAACCCATCACTTGCCTTTTCGCGCATGCACCGATGGGCAAACGATCGGGGGTGATGCACATCCTCTTCAATATGTACGGCCTGTGGTTCTTTGGGCGAGCCGTTGAGAACAGAATTGGCTCGCGCGAATTCCTTGCGTTCTACCTGTTCACCGGAGCGGCTGCCGCGCTGATCTGGTCGGGTATTGGCATACTCACCGAAAGCAAGGCATCGGGACTGATCGGCGCTTCCGGCGCAGTGTCCGCCGTCGTTATCATGTTTGCGCTCTCATATCCACATCAAAAAATCCGCTTGCTGTTTCCTCCGGTCACGGTACCTGCGTGGCTTTTGGGAATCTTCATCGTAGGCATGGACATTCGAGGCGCTATGGGTTTCGGCGACGACCACGTCGCGTTCGCTGTCCATCTCGCGGGAGCCGCTCTTGCGGTTGTTTATTTCTACTCCCGCATTTCATTGACAGGAAAAACTGGTCGGATTCCGCAACATATCAAGGTCGCAAAGAAGAGAACCGCGGTAGCGGCAAATCCAAAAGTCGCAAGGCACACATGCACGGTTTGCAATGTGACAAGCAACGACAACAAGAATATGCAGTTCCGATACTGCAGCAAGTGCGTGAACACGCCTTGTTACTGCGAGGAACATATTGGAAACCACGAGCACATCGTTGCTACTGCCGACACATCCGGCAGTTCGTAGTAAAGCGGTCAATCAATTCTGAATGCGTGCGATGAATCAGATCAAATTCACGATCGCCGGCATGCACTGCTCGAGCTGCGTGAGTCGCGTAACATCTGCGATCGAAGCGATTGACGGCATCCAGTCTGCCTCGATAACACTCACGCCTCCATCAGCCACGATCACGCTCGGCCCATCCGACACGAAAGACACGCACGCATCCCCGGAGTTGCGATCAAGCGTATCCGCCGCGATTGCCGCAGCCGGCGACTATTCTATTGCCGACGATCCCGCTGAACAGGCAACCTCGCCTATCGAAATTGAAGCATCGTTTCTGACGACTTATCGGCCAATTATCCTGCTCGTCGGTTTTCTCATGGTGACTTGCACGATAGTGCAATGGCGGTCGAGCCACTGGTCTGCGCGGGAATTCGCCGCTGATTTTATGGGCGGATTCTTCCTTGCGTTTGCATTCTTCAAACTGCTCGACTGGAACGGATTTGCAAGAAGCTTTGCAATGTACGACATCGTTGCGCAACGATCGACGGCTTACGCTCGCGCCTATCCGGTCATCGAAGTTGCGATTGGAATCGCGTACCTGCTCCGGTGGCAGCCACTATTCACGAACTGTATCACCCTGGCAATCATGGCCGTCGGAAGTATCGGAGTCTGGCAGGCAGTTCGCGCGAAACAGAAGATTCAATGCGCATGCCTTGGAACCGTTTTTGATCTACCAATGTCCGTCGTGACGGTCATCGAAAACGGAACGATGGCCCTAATGGCCATCGCCATGCTACTTCTTTAGCCGAAGACATGAACATGCCACAGTGAGCGACACGGCGCCAGCCGCCGGTGGGCCTTTCGTGAGCGGCACGGCGCTAGCCGCCGGTGGGCCCAAATCGAAGTGAACGATGGGCATTTCTATCCCTTTGCCCATGTGCGACATTCGAACGCCACTTCGATCATGAAATGGCGACTCGCCGCTTTCCAAAGTCCGCTTACCTACCGCGGCACCGCCACCTGCTCCCAGATTCAATTCCCAACGGCGGCTAGCGCCGTACCGCTCACGAGGATCATTCAGATTCCGGACATTCAGGATCGCAGCCCGATTGGCTGGCTGGCTTTTCAATCCGCTACGCGTCTTCTTCGACCACTGCGTCCTTGATACGGCCAAAGCTCTCCTTAATCTCGCCGGCAACGAGCTTGAGGGACTCAAACACGTTCCCCGCCGACTCTTCGACAGCATCTTTGACAGGCTCCCACTCCTCCATCATCTTGGCGAACTTGTCCTGCACTTTGTCCCATTCGTCCTTGGCATCTTCTTTGCCGAGGTGAATTTTCAGTGCGAGCTCATCTTTCTGCTGCTTGAGCCCACTGATCAGTTCTTCAACGACCTTCTGGTTGTCGCTTTTTTCTTCAGACATGCTACTCCTCCGTGGAAAGTTGATTCGTTGTTGGGTTAATTAGGATCGTTCGAGAAATTACCGCCTGATCTCCCTCGGTCTTTCCCGCGCAGGCGGAAATCCATTGAATCGGATTGGCTTTTTGATGCAGGGAAAGACTTAATACGCTTCGAGTGGGTCCCCGCGTTCGCGGGGAAGACGGCCATAGGCCGTCAATTGAGTCGTCATGAACGGAGATTCGAAATTGATCGAACAATCCTAAACAGGCGTTGATTGGCGCGCTGCCTGCTTCAGCGGCTCGGACGGAGCCTCGCCCTCCCGCGCCGCTAGTCGCTTTGCTTACGTGACTGACTTGTTTCTGTTTCTGGACGAGGCAGACGCAAAGATCCGGCGGAATTGTGAGCCCGTTTCGCGCGTTTCCTGCTTCTGCGGCTCGGACGGAGCCTCGCCCTCCCGTGCCGCCAGTCGCTTTGCTTACGTGACTGACTTGTTTCTGTTTCTGGACGAGGCAGACGCAAAGATCCGGCGGAATTGTGAGCCCGTTTCGCGCGTTGCCTGCTTCTGCGGCTCGGACGGAGCCTCGCCCTCCCGTGCCGCCAGTCGCTTTACTTACGTGACTGACTTGCTTCTGGACAAACCAAACGCGGCGGTCAGGCGCGAACGGCCTTGCGACGGGAAACACTCTTTTGGCCGGAAGATTTTCGCTTTCTGGAGCGGCGTTTCCCAGCGGCGAACTCGTAGAGAAATGCGTTGCCCTTCTTGCCAACCTGGTTGACCGTACCCATGTGCCGAAAACAGTAGCAAATTTTCTGGGCGAGGCCGCGGTGGATATCCATGATCTTTGCGAGGTCGCCCGTGTGGAATGGACGGGGGAGCCCAGGTGGAACCAGTTGGATCAAGTCGCCATGCGTCGAGAATCGATGCGTCTCACGAATCCCGGTCAGGATTCGATCCTGAACGACAAAGTCGTTCTTGCGCTTGCGGCGTCGCCGACCGTGTCCAGGGTATCGCAGTTCTTTCACATCCACGAGGGGAACTTCCAGACTCAGGTTGGGATGCGGAAAGACGCGGGTAAAGTAGAGTAGTTCATCGAAGAGATCGAGTAGACACCCTGTCTTCGGACTCTTTCGCTGACTGACGACTTTGCCATCCTTCTTGTCGAGTTTGACAAGCCGCTTCTCAATCAGAATCGGCTTCACGACAAGAACACGATGATCCTTGAGCAGCTCCTGAACCTTGTCGCGAATCGCAGCAAGGGATCCGTGCTGAATTTCGACGAGCAATCCCGGCTGCACAACGTCGATACGATAATCCCCAAGCGGCACTTCGATTTCTGCCGTGCCGTCGGCATACGCATCTTTCAATTGCTTGTGCAGAGAAGTCTCCATACATCTCTTATCGACGCCTGGAGCTTGAGGCTGAATAGATATTTCTCACGGAAAGTAGCATGGACGACTCAAGAGACGAGTGGACACGTTGCCGTATTGGTCGAGGCTACGAGTCCTTTGCGTTGTCCAACTCAGGGACTCGTTGCCTCGTCCACTACCAAAAAAATACGAGCAGAGCCGAGTCGAGCCGATACGACTACGGCTCGATGCCAAAGTCGCGGACCGTCAGCAGCGTCTTCAGCTCATAGCCAGCATCCGCGAACGCTTCGGCTCCGCCAGACAGACGGTCAATGATCGCCGTGATTCCCATTACCTCCAGCCCGAACTCTTCGCACTGCTTAATCGCCTTGATCGAGCTGCCGCCGGTAGTCACCACATCTTCGACGATCATGACTTTGTCGCCTGGATTTACCGGCCCCTCAATTTGCTTGCCGGCGCCATACTCCTTGGCTTCTTTCCGGACAAAAAAACCACGCAGCGCACCCTTCTCCGGATCGCCCCCAACACTACTGAGAATGCCTGCCGTAATTGGCACCGCACCAACTGCCATTCCGCCAACCGCATCGGGCCATTGATCACCCCAAGTCGCTATCATTCCGTCGGCGACGAGCTTGATACCGGCTGAATCCAGCGCGACGCAGCGACAGTCGAGGTAGTAGCTCGCCTTTTTGCCAGACGCGAGGGTAAAGTCGCCAAAGCGAAGCGCTTTCTCACGCACGATAGAAATAAGAGCGTCGCGGTCGTACATCGTGAATCCTCCAGCCACTTTCACAAATTCGGGTTCGTTGTTGTGAAGATGTTCGCACGAAGAATTGCTGTTGAATAGATGGGGGCCGCCGTACTTCGGGCAGAACCTGCGCGGAGGCCTCTTGCTCAAGACGCATTCGCGGGCAGCAACCAGGACGAGTGGATCGCTGACTGATTACTGGGGCGAGCCAGTCACGGTGATCTGTGAACCAACAGAAAGAATCGCCTGGAGATCGGCCGCGTCAGCCTGACTGACGCTGATGCACCCACGCGAATCGGAAGCGGTCACACTGTCACCCACCGAGTGAATGCCGAGGTTCACCGCATTGACCGCCGGTTGAGCCTGCAAGCCCAACCAGTACGCGCCAATTGGATTGCCCAGGTCACCCGCTGCAACCGTCTGGCCGGTTCGCGAATCCTGATAGGCTCGTGATCCGGTTTTCTCCGTGACCGTAAAGGCGCTGACTCCCAGCGGAAAATCGCGACCGATGGCAACGTTGAATCGGCCGGCATAGTGCGGACCAAGAAAGACGGTCACCTCGCGGCGGGAAAGATTCAGTTCGGCGTGGAAGGGCCCTTTGACAACCTTGAGTTGCTGACCGGCAGCCAACGTCGCATTTGTGGCGAGTCCATTCGAACGTCCAAGAAACTGGGCAGGCACTCCGTAGCTTTGGGCGATTGAGTCCAGCGTCTCGTTGGCTGCAACAGTATGTGCCGGCATCAGAAAATGTTCCGATGAGTAAATGGCAGTTCCAGCGAGCTGGTCGAGAATGGTAACGACTTTGTCCCGATCCTGGCTGGACAGTGTTTGACGATAAAGTTGAGTAAGCAGTGTCGAAGCGCCTTCCAGGTCACCGGCGGTCAATTTGGCCTGAGCCGAATTCCAGAGACCATCAAAATCAACGTTCGATTGTGGCTGGACATAAGTCGCCTGTTGAACGCCCGACGTGTCGAATTGACTGACTGGTGGCACGATTGGTTGAGGCGAAATTGGCGTCATGGCCGTTGCCGCTGGGGGCACAAACGCAGCCGGTAGGGCAACGCTTTCCGCTCCGTTGGCAGTTGGCGTTGTATTGGTGGTGGATCCGGTTGATCCGGTTGCCCCATAGATGGAACTTTGAGTGGGAGCGACAACTGCTGGCTGAGCCGGAGGCGGCACGTTGACTGGAAATGACTGGGGTATCTCTGGCAACGCGTTTGAGCCAACGTCAGCCAGTGGCTGTGGAACAGGAAGAGAACTTACCGGCGGCTGGTTCGATACATCGTTGATCTGGGGGAGACTGGCGAAGCTGTTATTCGCGGCAGAGGAACTGTTGCCAGTCAGCCCCGGCTCAGCACCGACCGCGAAAGGATTCGCGACTCGACCAGCCGTACTCACTCCAAAGTTGGAATCCGCGGCGACCGGCGAAACACCGCCAGCCGGCTGAAGGGCTGGCAAGTCAATTTGTGGCCGGTTTGGAATTCTATCGGGACTCAGTTGCCCGATCGCTCCCCACGCATCTTCAGATTCCGGCTGCGAGACCGGTTGATTCATAAAAAAGTTTGCGCCGTAGCCGATCGCCAAAAGCGTCATCGTTGCGACAATTGACTTGAGCGAATTCATCTTCGCCCTCCCTGACGAAGTGGTCCATCTGACTGCCCGGCAGGTACACACCTCTCGCGGATACCGCGAGAATTGCCGGCGGCGAATGGTAGTGGATGCCACCTGGCGGGGCCAGCCGAAATTGGTGATGGTCGATGTTGCCGCTAGCATTCGCGGCGAGAGGTGGCTGATCGTAGCTGGCCGTGGCTGGCCGTGGCCGATGCCGCAAGACTTCGGGCGTGGCGAGAGGAAGACTGATTGGCCAGGAATGCGCGAAGCGATAGAAGCCGCTCCCGAACTGTTGCCAGTCCGCCTACGGAGCTCGTCCGGCCTAATCTTGCTTCCTTCCCTTCCCCAATTTGGCTCGAATCTTTGCCAACCGATTACCCAACTCGGCTTCGAAGCCGCGATCCACCGGTTGATAGTACTCCCGCTCGACTCCCAGATAATCCTGCTCGGCAACACCATCCGATTCTTCGTGCGAATAGACGTAGCCCTCGGCATGCCCCAATGTCTTGGCGCCAGCATAATGGCCATCCCGCAGATGCACTGGAACCGGAACCAGCCGGCCTTCGCGAACGTCACGGATCGCACTGCCGATCGCCACCGTGGATGCATTCGATTTGGGCGCGCACGCCAAATACGTCACCAGTTGCGACAACGTCAACTGACATTCCGGAAGCCCAAGAAACTCACACGCCTGCATCCCGGAAACCGCCAGGGTGAGGGCCTGCGGGTCGGCGTTTCCGATGTCTTCGCTGGCAAGGATGACAAGTCGTCGAGTCAGAAAGCGGACCTCTTCGCCGGCTTCGAGCATGCGAGCCAGCCAGTAAAGTGCCGCATCGGGATCGCTGCCTCGAATACTCTTGATGAGAGCACTCGCCACATCGTAGTGCTGATCTCCGGATTTATCGTAAAGCAGCGGTTTGCGTTGAACAGATTCCGCAAGCAGCTCGCGAGTCAGACGGACCGGGCTTTCCTGCGAAGAAAGGACTGCAATCTCGAGTGCTGTGAGTGCGCGACGCGCGTCACCGTCCGAGACTTCCGCAAGATACTCCAGCGAACCGTCTTCGATCTCGATGGCACGTGCCCCAAGCCCCCGGGCGGAGTCTCCGATGGCTCGGCGGAGCAAATCAACCGTCTCTTGTTCATCGAGCGACTGAAACTGGAATACCTGACTGCGACTGACCAGCGCGTTGTTGACGGAGAAGAACGGATTCTCGGTGGTAGCGCCCACGAGGATGACGACGCCATCTTCGACATCGTGTAGCAGGACGTCCTGTTGCGATTTGTTGAACCGGTGAATCTCGTCCACGAACAGCAGCGTGCGGCCACCGCCGGCTTTGACTTCGTCTCGCGCTTCCTGCAACACACCGCGAACGTCTTTGACTCCGCTCGTGACCGCGCTCAACTGCACAAAGCGACAACCGACCGTATCGGCAAGCAATCGAGCCAGACTTGTTTTCCCGGTCCCTGGCGGTCCATAGAAAATGACCGAGCCAATGGTCGATCCATTTTTATCGGCGGTGATCAGCCGGCGGAGCAATTTGCCTTCGCCAAGAAAGTGCTTTTGACCGGCGAATTCATCCAGCGAACGCGGACGCATTCGGGCAGCCAGAGGCTGAACAGCCGCAAGATTTTCTTTCTCGTTGTTGGCGAAGAGCGACATAATTTGCACCGACGACTGGTTCACTGAATGATGGCCATCCAGCGTAGCAGTGTTCCGTGACTGGCACTATTACCTCACCGGCCACCTTCGCAATCGAAACGTTTGCTGCTGCCGCAAACCTGTAAATGCAGCGAATTTTCGGGCATCGGCAGTTGCCTAATCGAATTTTGAGGCGGATTTTTCTATCTCATCATCCCACGAGCCAAACGGGGCAAAACTCGACTCGCCCGCTAGCCTCAAAAGTTT
>CALHZT010000289.1 GCA_938040995.1 uncultured Pirellulaceae bacterium
AGCCACGGGAGCGTCGCGACTTTATCGCGCCCGCACCGTAGCCGGTTGTCGCCAAATGTTATTTCCAAATGTTATTCAAAACGGCTTCGCATGTCGTCGATACCGCCTCCGTTTTCCACATTGGTAAAACCGAGTTCTTCAAGCGTTTCCTTTGCCTTTCCAGCACGGCCACCCATCTTGCAGTGAAGAACGATCCTGGCCGATTTGTCGTCCGTATGCTCCGCGATGCGCTCGCCGATTTCGGTGTGTGGAATATGGATGGCATTCTCCAAATGGCCATCATCCCATTCTTCCTGACTGCGAACGTCGATAATCAGCATTTTTGAATCTTCCGCCGCGGCAGCGTCGGCGTTGTTCGTCCCTGTAGTGTTCGTAGCGGATTCAGAGGCGCAGCCGCAAACAAGGGGCAGAGAAAAGACAAGGCAAAGCAGTAATCTCATTGGGGGCCTTTCAAATTTAGGTGTATTGCGATGTTGTCGAACCACTGGGGCCGCCATCATGATCGAGCCTGTCACATTCTGCGAAAATCAGAAGTAACCGTTCACGGATACTGACGTTTCCTCAGGTTCGAGAGGGTCAGGCACAAATTTTGGCGTTTGTCCGCAAAACGAAATAAGTCAGTTTGCCGCCGAAAAATTGAGCCAGACCCTTGCCCGCGTGAACGGTTACGACCAGAACTCGCGACGTGTTGGCATTCCGGCGAGAAAAATTCGTTTGTCGTCGGAAGGGCCCGTTTATCGCTTATGACTCTGCGTCCCTAATTGGGTGGAGTTTTACAGTCCCGGAGATCCCAACGAATGCAAAGCCACGAAATCGACTATGAAATCTTTGGCGATGATATGCAGATTGTAGAGATTGAACTCGATCCCGGCGAGACGGTCATCGCAGAAGCCGGCGCGATGAACTACATGGAAGACGGAATCGAGTTCGAATCTCGCATGGGCGATGGTAGCGAAGTCGAACAGGGAATGTTTGGCAAATTGCTGGGCGCTGGCAAACGCGTGCTGATGGGTGAGTCGATTTTTATGACTCACTTTACGAACCGTGGAAGCGGCAAGAAGCGAGTCGCTTTTGCAGCGCCCTACCCCGGCAAGATTGTTCCGGTCGACTTATCGAGAACTGGCGGCACGCTCGTCTGCCAAAAGGATGCGTTTCTTGCGGCGGCATTGGGGACTCGGCTGGAGATCAGCTTTCAGAAGCGATTGGGAGCCGGATTCTTTGGCGGCGAGGGATTCATTTTGCAGAAACTCTCCGGAGACGGGAACGCATTTGTTCATGCGGGCGGAACGATTGTTCAGAAAGAGCTGAACGGCGAGTCACTTCGAGTCGACACCGGTTGCATCGTCGCGTTTACCGAAGGTATTTCTTACGACATTCAACGCGCCGGAAATTTGAAGTCCATGTTCTTCGGTGGCGAAGGACTGTTCCTCGCAACACTTCGAGGGCACGGCACCGTTATCCTGCAAAGCTTGCCATTCTCGCGACTGGCCGAACGCGTGGTTCGTAGCGCTGGTGGGTTCGGAGCCAAGGGAGAAAGCTCGGCGATTGGAGCGCTGAATACTCTACTTGGCGACTAGAAGCCATTTCAAAACTGTTTGCAGTACCGGCACCACTACAAAACCGGACGCTAACGCGTGGCGGCTGACTGGCGTTAACAATCGTCGTGTTCCCATCAGCCGCCACGCGTTAGCGTCCGGTTCAGCATGTAGGTGATCCTGGCAGTGCCAGTGACTGTGACGCTGGTCCTGCTTACTTTGTCGCTGTTGCTTGCGTCTTGATGTGTAGCGTAACTTTTTCGCCACTTGATGTGTTCGGCTTTGATCGCGAGCCCGGATCTTCGACACTGACGCCGACAGCATCAACCCGGCAGCTGGAGTTCATCAATTTTGCCAACCGGTTTTCGACAGCCTTGGCACGCCGCAATGACGACTGTGACTGGTTCGAATCGAACGTCCAGTTGGAGGAGTGTCCTCGAATCTGCAGCGACCATGTGTTCCCCAGACGTAATCCTGCCTGGGATAGTTGATCGAGTAGGTCGGCCGTCTTTTTCAGTGCGGCGTCCTGTTGGAAGGTCAAGTCGGTGGCCCCAATGGCGAACTCGATGTGGGAAGCCTCGATTTTCGAGATCAGTGTATTCCACTCTTGAGTGTCGGCATCTTCGACGGTAAAGTCCAGCGACTTGATTCCCGCGATGTGTTTCGATTTGGCGTTTTGAATCCAGTCGCGACTGGCTGATCCGGACACGCGAATCACCTGATCGTCGCCAACATCAATCTGGACCGTCTCCGGTGGATCAAGGACATGGTGGGCACGCAGCAAAGCAATTTTGGGATCGGCAGATTCGTACTCTTCCCATTCGCCAATGACGTTCGCGGGATCCAGTTCGAACTCCGCGGCAACTGTCTGAATCTCCACGGCGAGAGGATCGCGAAGGCCTCTCAATATGATTTTTCCGTCGGCCAACTTTGATTCCGCCATCACGTAACCAGGCTCAGCTTTCATGGCATCGATAAAGGCCAACGAGTTGGAATCACTTGGCTTGACTTGCGACAAGTCGATTTGATCGAGAGACAGCATCAACGGAGCTGCCGAAACACGGTCGATCCACTCCTGCGGCGCAGACCCAGTGAGATTCAAATGACCTTCATTCAGATCCATGGAAACCGATTCAGGGCATTTGGTCGCCCGCCGAAATCTCTCCATCACCAGGCTGGGCTCCGTACTCATGACTGGATTCCACGTTTGTCTGACTGGAAACCGGAGATCATGGTCGTCGAGGATTTCCTGTGGAGGCGTTGATAACGGATCACGCATACCTTCGACAAAATACGTGCCGGCGTCGATCCTCGAATCGATAATGACAATCCCCGGTTCTTCCCTCAGTCGTTGGAGAGAATCAAACCAGCCATCGTCAAGATCGGTCACAGCCCAGGTAACTGGAACGCCCAGCGAGGCGGCTCGCTCCCTCGCCGCCTCCAGCCATTGGTGACTTGCCGTCCCCTCCAGCGTCACTGCCCTCCCATCGAACCCGAGTTCTACGCTCTCCGGTGGAGCAATCGTCTTCGTGACATGTCTGTGCCTGTGCGCATTCCAACCCCACCAGCACCCGGCTCCAATCATCCCGAGTAGCGCAGCTGCGAGGATGGCCAAAGGCCAACTGGATTTTTGCGAAGTGACTTCGTCCGTTTGTTTCAATTCTGACTTGAGACAGTTATCAAGGACTGGCTTGACGGTCTCAAATTCCGCAATATCACCCTGAAACTCAGTGAGCGCATGAGAACGTTCAATGTGAATGCGCTCAAGCGTTTTCGTTAGATCGACACGCAGCGACTCAGGCGCATTCCCCTGGATCGTGGCCGCAATCATCGCCTGACTTCCCTGCTGCACCCAGACGGTTTTGTCGCCGACTTGCATCGTCTGCAATGTGTCGCCGTCACCGGCCCCAAAAGAGTCGCGTACAAAGTCCTGGATCGCGCCAAGCATGCTGGACACAACGTCTGCATCGGAGTTTTTCAGCTCTTCCGCCGTCGCGTGCTGAAGCAGGAGACTCGTCTCGCGATGAATGAGAAACACTTCTTCCACTCGATACTTTAGACTATGAAGCATGACAACTTCGCCAAAGGGACGGCCCGTTCGCCATGACTCAATGCGCCAACCAAGCCCTTTCGCGGAGAGGCTTTGGTCCATTGCCTGATTCAATGACTGAACCATGCTTCGGATGGCTTGTTGGATAGATTGACGAATCGCCGGGCCCATGATTGGAGCCACCGCGTCGGCCAACGATTGCGGGTCATCTTTTACAGACTGTGCAAACGCATTCGAGAGTGTCGGACCCAACGATTCGGCCAAGGCCTCATCTTTGGATGCAATCCGGACAGCTTCTGGCAGCATCTGGCCGAGCGAAGTCGCGTTGACCTCGGATTCTTCGGCCCATGTTTCCATCTGCTTAAGACGCTCCTGTTCGGGCAACAGCAGCAATCTGCGCAAGAGCTGAAATTCATCTTCCTGAACTGAATTCTGGCGCGAAGCCTGATTGGCGGTCTGATCAATCATGGTTACTCAAGATTCGGCGCTCGCGAGGCGAGCTAACCTGGGTGACCGGCACCGCGATATTCTAGAGAATCCCGGTTGCCGTCGCAAATTCCATTCGCCATCTTAAGAGCCGTCAGTTAAACAGATTTTGCTATACAATCAAAGGCGAACTTTGTTGGCGGTAGAACTGGTTCGGTTCGGGATTTTTCCGGCAGCCGCGACCAACAATGTAAAGACGAATTGCTTCGATATATTCTGGAAATGGGTGACGATATGGGTAGATTAACTTCGGCGTTGCGAATCTTGTTGCTTTCAGTTTTCCTGACGGCGAACCTGAGCGTGATAGCACAGACGGCGAGTTCGCAGGAAACGACTGTTAAACCGGTTCGGATGGGAAGCGGACTGATGACGTTTGATACCGTGCCTGGTTGGGGGCTGCGGCCGAACGGAAAATCAGCGATTGGTGCGACTCACGGTAGCGTCGTCGTCGACAAGGATGGCAATGTCTACACCAGCGCAAAGAAGGGCGTTTTTGTATTCACGCCGGACGGAACGATCATTCGCTCCTACGAAGGCCCTGACTATACGAATCTTCACGATATGGAAATTCGCGTAGAAGGCGATCAGGAGTTTATCTATGGCGCGAGGAACGAGAACGCAGAAGGCATCAAGTTCAACGCGAAAAGCGGCGAAGTCGTTATGCGATTACCTTTCCCGGAAGAGTCGGGGCTGGGGCTGAAGAAATTTAAGCCGACTGCAATCACCGTCGCCGCGAATGGTGACATTTATCTTTCTGATGGTTACGCCAGCAACTACATCTTTCGCTTCGACAAGACGGGAAAGTACCTCAGCCACTTTGGCGAAGCCGGAAACGGGCCTAAACAAATCAAGACCGGCCACGGCATGACGCTGGACACCCGATACGATCCTCCGCGGCTGTTGATCTGTGATCGCAATCACGCACCCAAAGGACGGCTGCTGCACTACAGCCTCGAGGGCGAATTCATCGAAGTTGTCATTGGCGGACTGGGCAATCCGACTGCCGTGGCGATTCAGGGCGATTATGTTTCCGTTCCGGATCTCAAGGGGCGAGTCGTAATTCTCGACAAGTCGAATACGATCATGTCCGTGCTTGGATATAACAGCGATCCGAAAAAAGGGCGCAATTTCAAAATACCGCAGGAAGAGTGGGTCGAAGGCGAATTTAGCGGTACGCATGGGTCGTACTGGGACGCGGACGGGAATCTTTATGTGCAAGACTGGAATATTGATGGTCGCATCATGAAGCTGGTCCGGGTGAAGAACTGAAACAGTTTGCGACGCTGCCAAAAGTCACCAGTTCATTGCCGTCGATCACCAGTCCATTGCCAATTGCGTAATGCAAGGGACTGGTGGCCGGATAGTTTGTAGTGGATCTTGTTAAAGATCCTTGCAGCAACATTTTGTCGGACGAATGAGGATCTTTAACAAGATCCACTACCTTTGAATTCAGATCGGTTGAGCAGTTCCGACCCTCCGTTCATGACGACTCAATTGACGGCCTATGGCCGTCTTCCCCGCGAACGCGGGGACCCACTCGAAGCGTATTAACGCTCAAAGTCTTTCCCTGCATCAAAAAGCAATCCGATTCAATAGATTCTCGAGCCTGAGCAAACGTCAATATCCGTGAACGGTTACCCCAAGTTGAATGGGAGACTGTCATTGAACGCAAAACCACTCGGTCTGGCGGCTTGACTCTCATTCGCCAATCGACTGATTGCGCCTACAATCCGGTATCATCAATCAACTTGCGGGAGCGTTTATGTTTCGATGTATGAATAGAACGAGATTCTCAGGACTTTCAGGACTTTTGCAAATCTGCGGCGTAACAGTTTTGCTGATTGCGACTTCCGATATCGTGGCTCAACAGCCGGATGGCAATACGTGGATGCAGTGGCGTGGTCCGACCAGGGATGGAAAGTTCTACGGGCCGGAGTGGCCGGCGGATGTTTCGGCGGACCATCTCGAAGAGAAATGGCGAATCCCGCTCGACAAGAGTTACTCGGGGCCGATCGTTACCGGGAAGCATGTGATCACGACTGAGACGCGGGACCGCAAGAACGAAGTCGTCTATTGCTTTGATCGTGAATCGGGAACAGAAGTCTGGCGGCACGAATGGGAAGGCGCCATGAAGGTGCCTTTCTTTGCCGCAGCGAATGGTAGCTGGATCCGGTCCACGCCTGGTACCGATGGCGAAACGGTATTCGTCGGTGGGATTCGTGACGTGCTTGTCGCAATTGATATCGAAACGGGCAAGGAGAAATGGCGAATCGATTTCAAGGAGAAGTTCGGCACCAAGCTGCCCTCGTTTGGAATGGTTTGCTCGCCGCTGGTCGAGGGTGACCACGTCTACGTTCAGGCCGGCGCCTCGTTTCTGAAACTCAACAAATCAGACGGTGCGGTCGTGTGGCGATCGGCTGGCGATGGCGGAGGAATGTTCGGGAGTGCGTTCTCGTCGCCAGTGTTTTCGCGACTGGGCGACCTCCCTGTCCTGCTCGTTCAGACCAGAGAGTCGCTTAAGGTTATCAACGATGAAGACGGAACGGAAATTTGCTCGCGGGACATTGAAGCGTTTCGCGGCATGAACATTCTGACACCGACCATCGTTGGCGATTCCATTTTTACGAGCGCTCATAGTGGAAAAGGTGAGATGCTCAACATCACGCAAGATGGTGGCGGCTTTACGCTCGAGCGTGGTTGGGAAAACAAGAAGCTCGAAGCCTACATGTCGAGTCCCGTGGTCATTGGCAATCACGGATTCCTGCATCTCAAAAGCCAGCGGTTCGCGTGTTTTGATCTCGATACGGGGGTGGCGGCATGGCGTTCGGGTGAAAAGTTCGGCAAGTACTGGAGCATGGTGACGTCGGGTGACCGAATGCTCGCTCTCGATGAGCGTGGTATTTTGCTGATGATCAAGGCGAATACAGAGCAGCTTGAAATTGTGGATCAGCGCAAGATTGGCAATGACAATACGTGGGCTCATCTCGCACCCGCCGGCAATGAGTTGTATGTGCGTGAGCTTGAGGCGCTGGTCGCTTATCGGTGGAAGTAGCCATTGGGGCCGGGCGGCCGGTATCGGGGGGCGGGTATCGGGGGTCGGGTATCGGAAGTCGGGGAAATTGACGTTCCGGTTTCCGTGTAGATTGCATGTGGGATT
>CALHZT010000290.1 GCA_938040995.1 uncultured Pirellulaceae bacterium
CCCTTCATCGATGCGTACATGTTCGAAGATCGCGATATACGAATCGACGTTGCAGCCGTCTTGCTGCTGATGGTGACCGCCTTTCTTGGGCTGGCGCTGTTCACTCACAACGCTGCTGATCCGCCTGTGCAGTTGGTGTCACCGTTCAACCGACTATATCAGCAGGACATTTTGCACTATCCAGTCGCCGAGACGACAACGAACGCTTGCGGACCGTGGGGCAGTGTGGTTTCTGCGGCCATGTTTGACGGTTTTGGTGTCGGTGCGTATTACATCGTTTTCTCACTCGCCGCCCTCGGCGTATTCTTGCTGCTGAACTACGAAATCGACTCGCCGATTCTCCGCAGCGTCGGTTGGGTCGCATCGCTCGTCGGCATGACTTCGCTCGCGTCACTGATTATTCCTGGTTTTTCGCCGGGGACGGTGGTCGGTTCGGGCGGTCTGTTCGGAGCCCTCATTGGCGGCTCGCTCAAGTACTATTTCGCCAGCGTTGGCGGGTGCATACTCGCGCTCAGCATTCTTGTAGGTGGCCTACTGCTGTGCACAGATTATGTTCTCGTCCACCTTGGCTTGATGCTGGGCGGCCTGACAGTCGCTGGTGTTCGCGGGCACGGCCTGAGAATTCCGACAAGGTCGAGCCTCGCCGAAGAGGGTGAGGACGGCGAGTATGAGGAGGATGAGTACGAAGACGACGATGAAGTCGACGAAGATGCCAGTGGACTTGCCATTCGAGTCGGTGGGCGTCGCATCAAGATCCACGAAGCGGAGGAGCAGTCGCCGGGTATCGCCGCCTTGGCCGAGGACGATTCCGAATACGAAGAGGAAGATGAGGACGAATACGAAACCGTCGCCGAAGAGGATGGTGATGAATATGAAGAAGATGTAGACGCAGAAGACGAAGAGTACGAAGAGGAAGAAGGCGAATACGAAGAAGAGGACGAGGAAGAAGAAGTCCCCGTACGTACCCTCGCGTCCAAAGAGAAAGAAAAAGCCACCGAGGGAACGGCGTTAATGCGAAGCGGTCGCGGCGGTCGGCGGCGACTTACGCCATTCCGCGTGATGCACCCGCCTCAGCCCGAAGATCGCGATGCGGTCATGGAGCAGCTGGACGCGGCAGACATGATCGAGGGCACCACCGACTATCAATTGCCATCCATCGAAATCCTTACCCGCGCTGACGATTTCAATTTCGACAATCAGGCGATCGAAGTTCGTCGCAAAGCCAAGCAGCTTGAAAAGGCGTTCCAGAACTTCAAACTGAATGTGAAAGTCGTCGATATCGAATGCGGTCCAGTCATTGCCCAGTACGAAATCGAACTGGAAAAGGGTTTGCGGCTGTCGAAGATCACCGGGCTGGCTGACGATATTGCCATCGCGCTTCGCGTACCAAGCGTGCGAATTGTGGCTCCGATTCCAGGCAAGAATACCGTCGGCATCGAAGTTCCCAATGACGAGCGGCAGCTTGTTCGGCTGCGGGACGTGATGGAAGAAGCGAAACCGAAAATCGCCAAAATGAACATCCCTGTCTTTCTTGGCAAAGACGTTTCCGGGAACGCATTGGTGAGCGACCTTGCGAAATTGCCGCACCTGCTGATCGCTGGTCGAACCGGTACCGGTAAAAGTGTGTGCTTGAACGCGATCATCTCCTCGATCCTGATGACGAGGGGTCCTGACGAAGTCCGTATGTTGATGATCGACCCGAAAATGGTCGAGCTGAGCGGATACAAGACGCTGCCGCACCTGATGCACCCCGTTGTGACCGACATGCGAAAAGCCGAAGCGATTCTCGCGTGGGCAGTCGAAAAAATGGAAGAGCGTTATTCCATGTTGGCTCAAGCCGGGGTGCGACATGTAACCTCATACAACCAGCTCAGCAAAGAAGAGCTGATGGAGCGGTTCGATCCGCAAACCGAAGAAGAGCGAAAAGCCATCCCGCTACAAATGCCGTTCATCGTGATTGTCGCGGACGAGATGGCCGACCTGATGATGACTGCGGGCAAAGAAGTTGAACAACATATCATTCGACTGGCCCAGAAAAGCCGTGCAGTCGGAATTCACCTGATCCTGGCGACTCAAAAGCCGACGGTGGATGTTATCACCGGTCTTATCAAATCCAACCTGCCTGCACGTTTGGCGTTCCAGGTCGCAAGTCGCACGGACAGTCGCGTCGTGCTTGATGAGCAGGGAGCCGACAAGCTGTTGGGCAACGGTGACATGTTATTCCTGTCGCCAGGCACCAGCACGTTGATGCGTGGACAGGGTACCTTCCTGAGCGACGATGAGATCAATCATATTGTGGGTGCTGCCAGCCAGGGTGAGCAGCGGTTCGTGAAAGAACTCGTTCACCTGAAGGTGGAGGATGAAGAGGGTGGAGCCAAAGAAGGCAAGAAGCTCCGCAAGCGAGACGACGTGTACGAGGACGCGATCGAAGTCGTGGTCCGGGAAGGACGCGGAAGCTGTTCGCTTCTTCAGCGAGCGTTGGGCATCGGTTACGGTCGCGCCGCACGATTAATCGACTTTATGGCCGAAGACGGCATCGTCGGAACCTATAACGGCTCGCAAGCCCGCGAGGTGCTCGTGTCGATGGCCGAGTACCAGGCGATGAAGTCGGATGATGGCGAGGAAGAAGTCGCCACGGTGGCTCCGAAGGTCACGAAAGCAAAGCCACAGCCGAAAGGTAAGTCAGCCGCCAAGCTCAAGTCGGCTCCGACAGCCGCCGCAGCGGCGCGGGATGAAGAAGATGAAGATGCCGTGATCAACGCGATCGCCGATGAGGTTCTTGCGACGAAGGGCGTGGTCGTGAAAGGGCACGGCAGCAGCAGCAAAAAGAAAAAGGCGGCAGCCGCGGCGAAGAAGGTGATCGAGGACGAAGTCGTTGAGGAAGAGGAGCTGGAAGAAGAAGTCGCCGAAGAGGATGACGACGAGTACGAATACGTCTACGAGGACGAAGATGGAAACCCTGTAGACGTTGATGAAGAGGACGATGAATACGAGTACGTCTACGAAGACGCGGATGGCGAGTACGACGAGGAATATGAGTACGAAGAAGAGGGCGAGTACGAGGAGAGTGCGTAGCGGTCGGGAGGGCGAGGCTCCGTCCGAGCCGCGAACAACTTCAAAGCGTTGCCGAAATTTACAGCTCCAACAAAGTCTCGCCCTTTGCTGCCGATGAATCTTTCATGGCTGTGCTTCATAACCTGCTCAACATTTGACTCGCACCCGTAAACGACTTATCATCCGTACTCACACGAAATCGAACCCGAGTCCTGGCCAACATGTTTTTCGCTACGTCCATCATCGCGATTAGCATTATTATTGGCACTGGCAAGGCCTAGGGCAGTCGATGACTTTTTCGAAATCAACTCCCCAAGGCCTTACCGCCTTGGGTTTTTTTGTGGAATGAAACAAACAACACACAGCAATCCAATGCAAAACATTCAGATCTACGATACGACGTTACGTGACGGCAGCCAGGGTGAGGGTGTCAACTTTTCGCTTTTCGACAAGCTGCAAATTGCTGAGCGGCTGGACGAAATGGGCTTTGATTTTATCGAAGGCGGCTATCCACTCAGTAACGAGAAGGACTCTGAGTTCTTTCGCAAAGTCCGCGAGCTGAATCTGAAAACAGCTTTGATCTGCGCCTTTGGAATGACGCGTCGCAAGGGAGTCGCCGCGAAGGACGATCCGGGGATGATCGCGCTTCTCGATTCGCAGGCGCCGGTGATTACGGTGGTTGGCAAGACCAGCGACTTTCATGTGAAAGAGGTGCTGCGAGTCACCCTCGAAGAAAATCTGGACATGATTGCCGAGAGTCTTGGTCATTTGAAATCTGAGGGACGCCGCGTGATTTACGACGCCGAGCACGCCTTTGATGGATGGAAGGCGAATCCTGAGTATGCCGCGAGGACGGTTCAGGCAGCAGCCAGTGCGGGAGCCGAAACGGTCGTTCTCTGCGATACGAATGGAGGCAGCATGCCGTCGGAAGTTGCCGACATCACGCGGCAGGTAATCGCGGCTCTTGGGAAATACGATTGTGAGGTTGGCATCCACACGCACAACGATTGCGAGCTTGCCGTTGCCAACTCGCTGGCCGGTGTGGCTGCTGGTGCAAAGCAGGTGCAGGGTACGATCAACGGAATCGGCGAGCGTTGCGGTAATGCGGACCTGATTTCGACGATCGCCAATCTCGGGATCAAGCAGGAGGGTTACGAGGTACTCAAAGGAACCGACCTCAAGCATCTCACAGAGCTTTCTCGCTTCGTTTACGAAACCGCCAACCTTCGTTTGCGCGATGGTCAGCCATTTGTCGGCCAAAGTGCGTTCGCTCACAAGGGCGGCATGCATGTTCACGCGGTTGCTCGAGCCGCCAGTAGCTACGAGCATATCAACCCCGAACTTGTCGGCAACGAACGACGAATTCTCGTGAGTGAGCTATCCGGTCGTTCGAATATCGTGGCACTCACGACGAAGCACAACATCCAGAACGACAAGGAATTGATGGGCAAAATCCTTGCTGACGTGGTGGCGCTGGAGAATGAGGGCTATCAGTTCGAAGCCGCCGGGGCGTCGTTTGACTTGCTGGTGAAGAAAAACGCAGGCACTTTCACGCCGCATTTTGACCTCGTCAAGTATCACATCGACGTCGAGCATATGACCGAAAGCGAAAATGACAATGTGGTGACCGAAGCGACGGTCAAAGTCGCGATCGACGACAAGGTCCGGCACGAAGTCGCCGAGGGCGATGGTCCGGTCAACGCGCTGGATGCTGCTCTGCGAAAAGCATTGACCGAATCGTACCCGTCGCTCGCGACCATGCGACTGGTGGACTATAAGGTTCGAGTCGTCAATGAAGAAGCTGGAACAGCCGCTCGAATCCGCGTCGTCATTGAAAGTTCGGACAACGATGAAGTTTGGGGAACAGTCGGAGTCAGCGAGAATATCATCGAAGCGAGCTGGAAAGCGCTAGTCGATGCTGTGGAATACAAGCTTTGTAAGGAGCATCCGAATGGCTCCAGTAGCGATGCAAAAAGCAAAGTCGCCGAAAAGGTGTGAATTGTTTGCGCCAATTTATTAAGTGACGATCATCGGGCGAGGCTGGGCGATTATTCGACTCGGGATGGGCGATCATCCGGCTCGGGAGGGCGAGGCTCCGTCCGAGCCGCCGAACAACCATACCGTGTTCCCAATTCTGCGGCTCGGACGGAG
>CALHZT010000291.1 GCA_938040995.1 uncultured Pirellulaceae bacterium
GAAAATGTCAGTGATGACCCGACGGCAAGTGTGCCCAGGTCTTCATTGAGTATGAGCTGACCGTTTGCCAGTGCCGGCCCAATGATTAAGAGAAAGAGCAGTGAAAATTTGCGAACCATTCGAACAGATTCCCCTTGAAAAAAGATTCGGAAAATTCTGTGGCGCGGTGCCGATTGATGCAACCGCAACCCCCGTCCTCAAGCGCCCCTATCTGCCTCTGGTGGAAGCAATGCTATGAGCCTGCCATCGACGTCAACGAGAATGGCGGCAAAAAGTGAATAGCCCAGACCACATTGCGGGCGCGGCTATTGTGCCCGAACCGACATCGGCCACTCTTGATCGCGGTCATTGCGATCCTTCGAGTGATTTTGCAACTGCATTCTTTGGGTTCGCATAGGACTACGAATGTAAGTCAGCGAAAAGGATGACGCCCAATTTGTCGGAGATGCGCGGACCAGGCAAAAACCGGTCGAAGTCTGAATTCCAACGTGCCGATGTTCCCTAATTCAAGTCCGATGTCTCATGTGATCTGCGACATGGAACGAAAAAAGGTCTATTCACAATATGAGAGGACCTCGGGCGCGGCGAAAAGCGTGTTTCCAAAAACCAGGTCGCGGCGGGATTACATCCGCACCGCGACTTGGCAGGGAACTATTCAGCAAAGTTGCGTCGCGGAGCAAGCCAGAGAGCAAACGAGCGTCAGGTACCTCAGGTGTTTCATCGCTACTGTTTCTGCTTCGTATTTTCAGTATGGCCAGAATGTGAAGGCAACCGCTGCTTTTTTTCGGTAAAAGCGATGACGGCTTGGCGCGGCCCCGGTTCGGGAGAAGTCCTGAGGCAGTCTTGTACCGTATTCAGGTTCGGCAGCCCCTCACGTCGATACAAAAAATTGCGACATTCTTTTTGAGCGTTGCCCAACCACTGATTCAGGGCGAGAATGGAATTGGTGCACAATTGAGCGACGAATGCCTATGCAATCCAATCACTTCTATCGACGACTTGTCCGCAAACGCGATGCGGTGACACTGGTCGAGCTGTTGGTAGTGATCGCGATTATCGGTATCCTCGTCGCGCTGTTGCTGCCCGCGGTCCAGATGGCAAGGGAGGCGGCTCGTAAAGTCGCGTGTACGAATCACGTGCGACAACTGGCGATTGCGACGATGAGCTACGAGTCGGCCAAGTCGTCATTCCCGCCGACGTTGTACGAGGGTACCGACTGGAGCCCCCATGCGCGGTTGTTGCCGTATCTTGAAGAAGTCGCCGTTGGGGCGCAGGTTTCCGCTCGCATCGCCAACGCGGAATCTTCGACGGAAGAACTGAACATTGGAATTTCGATATTCGTTTGCCCGTCGGACAACGTCGTGTTCAATGCTCCAAATTCGCCAGGTGTGAATAGCTACAGGGCGAATGGCGGAAACGGAATCGGCGAGTTCGATCTGCGGGATCCCATGGAAGAGAACAACGGGATGTTTGTCGCCGGCAAAATGGTACGGGCGAGAAACGTAAGCGGCGGACTCTCCAAGGTCGCGCTGTTCGCCGAAATGCGACTGGGCGATGACGATCCGGCAAAACTCACCGATCCCGGTGACTGGTTCAGAATTCTGGGTGCTGATCCAACGACTGATAATGTTTTTGTGAGTTGCGCAAACTTGCAAACCAACAGTCGTTTTACGAACCCAATGTTTCAGTCGAGCATCTCTGGCCGCAACTGGATCAGAGGCCACTACACAACGACAAGATACAACCACGTCATGCCACCGAATTCACGTAGTTGCGTTCGCACCTCTGGACGGGTGGATCTCGAAGAACAGCATGACCAGACTACCGGCGCCGGAGGGACCGCGACGACGGCTTCCAGTCACCATGCTGGCGGCGTCAATGTTGCATTCGGTGACGCGAGCGTGCGTTTCACCAGCGAAGAAATTGATATCGGACTATGGAGAGACATTGGCAGTCGCGATGGCCAGCCAATTGAGACGCGAAGAAGAAGGTAGAAGGTGACCCTGAAGGGATCTCAGCAGCACGATAAGCCGAAGGCTTTACAGCTGGTAGCCGGTAGCAAACGCAGCGCCATCACCGGACAGAACGCGCCGATACGAATCGGTCGAGTCAGCAGTTCAATAATCTTTGCCGTTTGCCGAGACCGAAATAATCGCCGGCGAATTTCGACTGCATCGGTTTCGGTCTCGGAAACCGTGAGAAATCACCAAGCCATGCGGCTCGACCAGCGTTCGCACTGCACGCAGACCGGTGGTGCGCTGCGCGACCACCGGCTACAGGCTGAAATCCCTTCGGGATAGAGTGCGAACCTTTTGAGGCTTGTTTTCAACCCGTTGAAGGGCTTGTTTTCTTTTTTCAATTCGCTGAAAGGCTTTTGAGACTCTTATCCAGTTGCCGGGCCATTCTGTCCTCGAGCCCGCCTTCCGCCAGCACTTTCCCGATCGACTCGATACATTTTTGCAAGCGCACTGATCCAGTCAAAAACCTTTCCGTTTCAAAATAATGGTTCGACATCAGCACCAGCGCCGCGTGACGGCGGACTGCCGGATCGTCAGTCCCGAGAAAGACGCGTTCGATAAACACCAGGTCTTCTTCGACCAGCTGAATTTGCGGCGTGTCCCGCTTGAGGATCTCCCGTAGCAGCTCGCGGCGGCGGGCATTCCCCGTTTCGATCCGTATCTGAAGCTGCTGAACCTGATTCTCTTTTTCCTGGGTCGCACGCAACCAGCCGCTCCACGACCACGTTCCGAATACCGTCGCGAGAAGAATCAGCCCAAAAGTCGCCACCGCCCTGCGGTTTCGGTTGCTCCAACGCAATGCCCGCTCAACAAACGAAATCGGCCTCGACTGAATCGGCTCGCCACGCTCTACCCTTTCCAGCTCCTCCGCCAGAAACTGGCACGAAGAAAGTCGCTTTGCCGGCTGTTTTTGCAAACAGCGCATCACCAGCACATCGAGGTCGAGTGGAATCGAAGGATCGATCGCACGCAACCGTCTGGGTTCGTCCTGCTGAATCGTCCGCAACAGTTCCAGATCCGAATCCGCCTGAAACGGACGCCGGCCAACCAGCAACTCGTGAAGCAAAACCCCGAGACTCCATAGATCCGTACGGCCGTCGACACTGGCACTCGCACCCGACGCCTGTTCCGGGCTCATGTAGTCCAGCGTGCCGACTCGAGCCGCCAAAGACCGCGTTGCGTCGGCTCCGGTCGCGAGCGCGAGGCCGAAATCAGTCAACACGGGACGATCGACCGAGCTCAGGAGGATGTTTGATGGCTTGATGTCGCGATGAACAATGTCATGCTCGTGCGCAAAGTGCACGGCTTCGGCAAGTCGTCGAACAAAGGTGGCGATTTCGATTGGGCTACGCTTTGCGATTTCATCGAACCGAACTTTAAGATTCTCGCCGTCGATAAACTGGTAGGCGATGTACGAAACGCCCGCCGTCGTTCCGGAGTCCCAGACTCTCGCAATGCCCGGATGATCGAGCGAGCCGGCGGCTTTTGCTTCCCGCAAAAAGCGACTGAGGTCTTGCGGTGAAAGCTCGTGACCGAATCGTGGAATCTTCAGCGCGACGTCGCGTTGATGGCGACTGTCCCACGCACGAAAGACGACTCCAAACCCGCCTTCGCCAATTTTCTGAAGATTCAAAAACGGCCCAAGCGAAGTTTGATTTGGAAAAAGCGCCGACGCATCGGGGGAATCCTCGAAGTTTAGCCACTGGCTGATGAGATCTGCATCGCCAGGGAATCGTCGGGCGTATTCTTTGCGAATGACGTCGGGATTGGATTCCTGCAATCGCCAGTGATGATCGATCCGGACCAGCTCTTCAAGCAATTGCGACCGCAATCGCGAGTCGGCTGCGTCGAGATACTCTTCGATTCGCGGTCGAATTAGTCGTTTCCAGGCGGCTTCGAACTCATCACACAGCTGATCAATCTGCGCCTGATCCGCGGCAGGGCTTGTCGCATTTTTATGGCTGGAATCCGATGACGTCATGCTTCCACCTTAGCCCGAAGCACCGACAAGAGGGAGTCGTATTTTGCCCACGCGATAATCG
>CALHZT010000292.1 GCA_938040995.1 uncultured Pirellulaceae bacterium
ATCGTGAGCCTCTCCGGTAATTGGTGAGAATACAATAAACCGGTTATCGGCTGAGGTTCACACTTTTTTTCACAATGCTTGCTGACAGCAGTGCTGTCCCAAAGTGTGCAACTTCAAAACTCACGCGTCGGGTTGTGATTGTTCCACCTCTCCCGAACGTAAGCCGTCGTCAATGGTTCGGCGCTAATGTTTAAAATGCCGACGGCCGGTAAAGATCATTGGCAATCCGTGCTCATTGCAAGCCGCGACGACTTGATCGTCGTTCTTCGAACCGCCCGGCTGGATGATCGCCGTAATGCCCGCAGCCGCGGCGGCCTCGATCGAATCAGGGAACGGAAAGAACGCGTCCGAAGCGAGTACGCTACCGGCGGCTCGATCGGCGGCTTTGCGAATGGAAATCTCGACGGAATCAACCCGGCTGGTCTGCCCCGCACCCGATCCGACGAGTGATAGACCTTTGGTCAATACGATTGCGTTGGACTTCACGTGCCTGACGACTTGCCACGCAAATCGCAACTCAGCCATCATTGCGTCGTCTGGTGCCTTTTCGGTAGCGATCTTCCAGCTGTCGTAATCATCCGGCTGATTGTTGGCCAACTGAGCCAAAATGCCGCCTTCGATCTGACGCATTGCCAACGCTGGCTTTTCGCTTGCAGCATCCAGCTCACGGCCAAGCTTCATTAGGCGAACATTCTTTTTCCATTTTGGCTTGGTCGTCAAAATCTCGAGAGCTTCCGGTGCAAAATCCGGCGCCACGATGGCTTCGATGAACAATCCAGGTTCGGAAAGCACTTCCGCCGTGGCCGCGTCGACGGTCCGGTTACACCCGAGGATTGAACCGAATGCACTCACCGGATCCCCGGCCATTCCCGCGGAAGCTGCAGCCGCGAGATCATTCGCGGTTGCGAGGCCACAGGGGTTATTGTGCTTGATGACGGACACGGCCGGCCCATCAAAACCAACCACCATCGAAAGAGCCGCATCGAGGTCCAGCCAGTTGTTGTACGAAAGCTCCTTGCCATTAAGCTGTTCCGCCGTGAGCAAATTCGGTGTAGCAGCCCGCGTGCTTTGGTAAACCGCAGCCGGTTGATGCGGATTCTCGCCGTAACGCAGGTCGCTTAGTTTGGTGAATGTGGCAGACATCGAATCGGGCAACGCAGCCGGCGAAGTCCTGGCCGACTGATTCGACGCCGGGCCTTGATCGCCAGTCGCGAAATAATCGGCAATTGCCCGGTCGTAGCTCGCCGTCTTTTCAAATGCATCAGCCGCGAGTTTGCGACGAGTCGCCAGGCTGGTGCTTCCACCCGCATCCACTTCCGCTCCGACGTTCGCGTACTGCGAAGGACAAGTCAGAATGGAAATGAATTTGTGATTCTTGGCGGCGGCTCGCACGAGACTGGGTCCGCCGATATCAATTTGCTCAATGGCTTCCGCGTCGGTGACTCCTTCTTTCGCAATGGTCTGCTCGAAGGGATACAGGTTCACGATAACCAGCTCGAAAGTGTTGATGCCGTGGTCAGACAACCCGGAGAGGTCATCATCCCGATCATGACGAGCAAGGATGCCACCGAAGACTTTGGGATGAAGGGTCTTCAGTCGACCGTCCATCATCTCGGGGAAACCGGTGTATTCCGAGATATCGTGAACAGTGAAACCGGCATCAGCGAGATGACGGCGTGTGCCGCCGGTGCTGTAGATTTCCACAGATTGGGCGGTGAGGATTGTGGCGAGTTCGGTGAGGCCAGACTTGTCGCTAACGCTGATGAGCGCGCGTTTGATTTTGGGGTCATTCATTCCCCGATTGTGACGAGTCGTTTGCGGGTTCGCGAGGGGGTAGATCGATTGTAGAACGGCTGTCCCCAGCCGTTTACTGAACCGCGTTCGAGTGAGATTTTTCGCTCAGTTATGCATAGTCGTGGACTATCCACAGGCGAGAAATTCCAGATCCATAAGCGAATGATCGGGATGAATTTCCTCCGCATCGATACCCAGTACGTCTGCAATTATGTTGCGGACTTTCAGAGCAGTATCCGGATCCAAATCAGAAGGACAACGACGGAGATACTCTTCGTCATCGATAGGTGGCCGCTTCTCTTCGAATACTCGCAGTTTGTCGTAGGGGGGCCACGAGAATTTGTAGGCGAACGATTGATACAAAACAAAAGCCAGAAATACCACAAGCCGGAAAAGTACAACTGTCATATCAAATTTGCTTTCGCATCTGCAGACAGCAACTAATCTACGTTCAGATCTTCCACGAATCTCTGCTCTGGATAAATCTGGTCGTACGGAATCCCGAGTTGCTCGGCGATAATCTTGCGGACTTTCAAAGCCACGTGGCGGTTTACACCCGGCGAACATCGCGACACGAATTCATCGTCGTCGATCGGTGGCCACGATTCGTTGAACCTGCGACTAAGATCCGCAGAGACCGCGGTAAAGGTCAATATTGCCATGAAGGTCAGTATTGCCAGGATGATGATTGCGAGAATCGACATTTCTCAATTCCTTATCATCGAGTCGCGCGGTCGCAGGCTAAAGCCTGTACACCAACGTGCGCGGTCGTCGAACTTCTAACCGTTTTGCTGTGGTGTTACGGTTCGGATCTCACTCCAAATTTTCACTTTTCATTTGTCACTTGTCATTTTTCATTAATCCAGCGAGGTCATTTCGCTCTGACGAGTAGCCACACATTGTTCCAGCAGTCGGCGCATTCCAGTAGTCGGCGCAGTCCACCAAAGCGGACTTAACTGAACTTGGTGATGGCCCAGACGACAATCGCGGCGGAAGAAGATCCAAATGCTACGATAGCCAACAAAATGCCGATGATGCCATTCCACGCTTGCACGTCGGCTTCCTGCTGTTCGGCTCGCTGCTCGGGCGTAAACGATTTGATCCAGGCAGATTGATGATCGGATTCGGTCATGGCGATGTCGGCGACTTTCGCTGATTGTTCGGCGTGGTATTTGAAGAGGAAACCTGTGAAGCTCCCGTGTGAAGTCTACAACATGTATTGTGGCGATCCACACGTCAAATTCAATCGGCATTTCGACTGATTCACCCCTCCGAAACTCGGGTAATTTCACTCTGCATTGGCAACCAGCTGCGAGAAACAATTGCCGTTCGCACATTCCGGGCATGGCCAGCAGTTCCGAAATCATGGTCCTCTTTGCGGGTCGTAGCAAATCCAACGGCAAATGCACGCTAGCGAGTCGATGATATTTGGCCGACAGCCCCGCTCGTGGCGAAGCAAGCCAGCGATATTGCCGATCACCAGAATATGAACAAGCATATACTGATTCTTGACGACGATCGCGATTTCGCTCGCACGATGGCCGAGCAGTTGCGATCGCTCCCGAACGACTCCTTATCGCCGCTCGACGTCGAAATCGCATTCGACACGGTTCAGGCGACACTCAAACTCAATCTTCGTGCGCCGGACCTGATTTGCCTGGACATTGACCTTTCGGCGGACAGCGGCCTCGCGTTCTGCGAGTATATCGCGTGGAATTCGGACTTTGCGAGGATTCCAATCGTCGTGATGACGCGTCGCCACGACTTTGACGACATTCGCCGCAGCTGTTCACTCGACCTGCATTTTGTCGACAAGTCGGTGGATTCGTGGGACGAGTTCGCCAAAGAGATTCATGGCATTATGGATCAGGCGAAGTTCAATCGACGAGTCGCCGATCCGGAGCATCGACCGCAGAACATTCTGGCAAAGAATGAGATTGTGGACATGCGTCTGGCCGGGCCATTTACGTCCCGGTAAGTCACACGCCAAATCACACGTGACGCGTTTCAGTATGCGTCACAGAAACAGCAGGACTCAAGCCTGGCAAGTACTTGAGCCCTGACTGCGGCCTCTTCGAATTGTAACGGAATCACTCCGAAACCGAATTACAAAATCGGCCCATCACAAAACGAAGTAGACCTCGTTCGATGGCTGCGATTCTGCAGCTAGCCCGCGTGCGAACCTATCGCAACAACAGCGTGTAGTAAGCCCGATTGTTGGCATCGTACGATACGGCGCAACCGCAACTCTGATACCCATTCGAGTAGAGGTAGCACGTGTTGAAGCCTTCGACCGGATCGGCCTGACCATAGGAAAAGCCAACGCCTTCGACGCTTGCACCGCCCATGTTGGAACCATCATGCCCGGTCATACCGCGCGACGCACGATAGTACGACTTGCGCTGAGCCACGCTGGCAAGGGATGGATCGAACCGCAACGGAGACAGACCGGAACGCTGTCGCTTTCGATTCACGACAGAGAGCACTCGCATCTGATCCGAATTGGCATTTCCGTAAGATGCCGAGTAGCTCGCCTGAGTGACT
This sequence comes from uncultured Pirellulaceae bacterium, assembly GCA_938040995.1. Taxonomy (GTDB): domain Bacteria; phylum Planctomycetota; class Planctomycetia; order Pirellulales; family Pirellulaceae; genus CALHZT01. The sequence goes on from CALHZT010000292.1 coordinate 4,339, forward strand.
CGAGGAGTCGACTTCACGGTGTAGCTCTGGTTGGTCATCGTCATGCCCGCAGGCTGAACGAACGAAACAGGAGCAACGGGCGTTGTCGACTGGTAAACCGGCGTGGCGGCTACCGCTGTCGCGGCTGGAACTTGCACTTCGTACGCCTGAGTCGAAACGACGGGCGTTTCGTACGAGACCTGCGACGCATCGCTAACAGTTGCCTCATAGCTAACCGGCGACTCGAAAGTAGCGCCCGAAACAACCGCCGATTCCGCAGGATAAACCTGTGTTTCAGTCGAACAAGTCGAGCAGTTACCTACAGGCGAAATTTCGTTCGAAACCGGCTGAGCGACAACTTCGCCGTACGATACGTTGCTCGCGTAGACAGGTGCGCTTTCGATGTAGCTCGCAGTGGATACTGGAGCAGTCGCGTACTCGGTGTACGTCGCGTTCGAAACAGTGCTGCACGATTGACAAACTGGCTGGCAGCACTGGCGTCGAGAACGCAGCAGCTGCCCAAAGCAACAGTTCGCGACAATCAATGCAGCGACGACAGACCAAACTTGCACATTTCTCATGGTGGGATCCTTTCGGATAGAGAATAAAGGTGGGAAAACTTAGGTGGGACAATCGCAAGTCTGTGCACGGACCGGCGATCGTTGGCGGGCATTATAGAGCTGGATCTGGCTCGGCCTAAGAACAACCTGAGAACAATGCGGGATTTCTCGCATCGCTAAAAGACGTCATTTCCCCCGGCTATTTCGACATTTGTAAAAATAGGCAATTCGGCATTTTGGAATTTTCCGACAGAAACTCACCTGAATCGCGACTCATTCAGCCGGTTCACCGCTGGCCATCCGCGATTTCAAAGCTGCAAAGCTGGGGTGACTTTTCGTGTTGAATGGATTTTGCTCGCCGAGCCAGTCTCGAATCGCCGAAGGCAACAGAGAGCGTTAAAGCTGTTTGGGCTCAAGAGCCGGAGTGGCGAATCGTTTTCCGAATTCCCCTGAATTCCCTTTCGGCAATCACTGCTTGCGAGAAGGTCTTGCCATTTATGATGAGTCGTCGATTTTCCACGCTCTGCCGCGCTCTCGTGTTGGCAGCCATCAGTTTGCCGAGCCCTTTGCTCGCGCAGTCTTCCGACGGGCAACCAGTTTGTGGCGATTCTCAATCAAGTCACCAGTCTGACGATCTGGTCTCGCTGATGCGCGCACTGAATGGTGCGGGCAAGAATCGCACGGGCAAGAAAGCCCCGCAACGCGCGGAAGATCCACCGCAGCCGGAACGAAAAATCTCAACGCAACAAACGCCGACTGCTTCCGCAAGCGGCATGCGAAATTCAGGCAATGCTAACGCATTCGCTGCGCCGGGAAACGTGGCAACAACCAACCGTGTTGAAACCGTCCCAGAGGATCAACCAGGACGGCTCGAACTTCGATTGGGTGAAGTCTCAGCGCCGTTGCCACTACCGCCACTACCGAAGAAGACCAGCAGCACAGCGAGCCGCATTCCGGCGCAACTGCCAATTTTTACTCCAACGGCTGCTCCAGCGACTGCTCCATCAACAGCTCCACAACCTCTCCCGGCTCGGCCCATGATCGCCCGGGTCCAGTCAATCGAACCACTTCCGGCTCCCCCGGAATTTAAAGAGCCATCGAAGCTTTCGAACGGCGGCGTTTGTGAAGATTGCGATGCCCTCGGCGACGAACCTTCCAGATGCGAAGCATGCGAAGAGCTGCTGAACTCGGGCGACTTGATGAATCAACCAACGCGACTTGGCGGCAAGCTCGACGAGTCGGATCTCGGGGACGTCAATGACCTGGAGGATGAACTCGATGATTGGGAAGGCAGCGATGCGCAGGGCGATGAAGCAGCCCGCCGACGTGATTTACGTTCGCGCATTCGTCCGATACAGGAATTGGACTTTGACCGCAGCTTCGTACAGCTCGAAAAACTGACCGACGACTATGAACCAACGCAGAATTCGAACCGGACTTCCCGCGATCCATATTATGGAACACAGGACGTACGAATCGAGAAATTCTGGACGGCGAGAAATCTGGCCCATCGAAATCTGTACTTCGAGGACACGGCGCTCGAGCGCTATGGATGGGCGGCTTCGCCAACGAAGCAGGCGTTTCTGTCCACGGCAGAGTTCATCAAAGACTCGATTCTGTTTCCAGTACGACACGCTCGCCAGGGGAAGTGCGACTTGCACTACGTGCTCGGCTATGAGCGACCCGGAACGTGTGCGCCTCGAATCGTTGAAGATGATATGCGTGGATGTCGGTAACCGGCCAGAGACGCTAAACGTCCGGCTGACCCGCTAGCCCAATGGCACTCACTTTATACTGAACCAGACGCTAACGCGTGGCGGCTGATGGTCGTAAAAAATCGTCGTCTTCCCATCAGCCGCCACGCGTTAGCGTCCGGTTTTGTTGTGGTGTAGGTTCGGAGTTATCCGTCAACAGAGACTAGCTGGCTTCTTCGTCCGCCAGTGCGCGATTCAAGTTCTTGTTGATCGCCTTTTCGACTTTGTCTTTGAAGATCATTGCCATGAGGGGCAATTCAATGTCCACCGAAATCTGGTCGTCGGTAACATCGGCAGATCCGGAGATGGAAAATGCCATGCTCTTGAAGCTGAACTCTGCCTTGCGACCCGTCCATTCCATCTCGAGGTCGTGACCTTCAAAGTCATTGACCATCTTTTCGATGTAAGGCGTCGCTCGCTTTACGACTTCGTCAGGATCTTTATCGTGCGGAACGGAAACGCTTACGGTGGGCATGGGAGATCTCCAAGGTTCAATAGTTGCCGGAACGATACTCAGCCGCCCACATTTAGACAATGGCGATTTCGGAGAGGCGGGGAAAGGCTGCCAAAATGGGCCGAAACAAGGCAAGAAAGCCTTCATCGTCAAAATGGCGAAGTGCCGGAATCCGCTGGCTACTTGGACGACATGCGAATCGTACCGTCCCAATCATCGGGGCTGCCGCCGTCCTGTTTCTGATGACGCTCTATATAGTTGGCGATGAATTTTCGAACGCCATCCGATTCTGGGAGCGAGTCGATTCGTTCGGCCGCAAGATTCCAGTCACCATCTATAAATGGCCGGAGCCAGCTTTCTTCTTCGTTGCCCTGCTGCTCGGCGGAGGCCACAAACGGGCGATCAGCCAACTGGCAGATGCCAACGGTCCCCGTCATGCCGGCTGGCTGAACCGCTCCGAGATTCCTGATTGCAAATTCTGGCAGTCCACCGCTGGCAGTAGATGCCTTGATGATTTCGCTCGTCGCGCTGTCAATGAGAACAGGAACTCCCCACTGCTTTGTCATGCTTTCCAGTCGCGATGCCAGATTCACAACGGGTCCGAAGACCGTCACCTTAAACTGATCAATCGTACCGATCTTCCCGGCCACTGCGGTGCCGGTTGCTATCCCGACTCCGATCCCAAACTGCGAAAGCGATTCTTTTGAATCGTCGATGGTGCCTTCGGCAATCGACTTCGCTGGCTTTGTCGCCTTGACAAACTCTGACTGAATCATAAGCGCGGCGCGACACGCCTGCACCGCACCTTCCGGTTGCTCAAGAGGCCAGCCCCAAAATCCCATGACGGAATCACCCTGAAAATCACCAACGACTCCACCGTGCTCAAGAATATATTTTGTCATGACACCGAGCGCATCGCTGACAGAATCGAGCAAGCCGAACAAGTCGTCGGCGGAGCGTTCCGAGTGCAATGAGAATCCACGCAGGTCACAAAACAGCACCGAAATTTCGGCTTCGCGCGGAGCCAGCACGACTTCAGGATCGCTGACTTCGAGAACCTCCAGAACCGGCGGTGAGAAGAACTGACTGAGCGCCGCGTTGCCTCGCTCCAGCTGCTGAATGACCCTGATGTTGCCAAGCGTTGCGGCAGCCGATTCCGCAAACTTCAGGTCGTCACGAAAGTCCGCATGATCCGAGGAGGGAGTCGCACCTGCCCCCTGATTCACGCCCGCAATGTAAAGCGCCCAACCATCCGACGCCGCGCCGGGAACGGGCGTGCAGAAGGCCCAGTCCATATTGTCTCGCTGCGTGAACATCGCGGCGGCCGATTCGCTACGCTCGTTCCAGATGTGAATCGTCGATTCTGATTTCTCCAACGACTGGCGAATCAGTTTTTCGCTCGGGCGAAACTCTTCACCGACTTGGCCTCGACAATCCCAGTGGAGCACTTCCACATTGTCATCCAGATCGTCGCCCACCAGCGCTTTGCCGGGCACCTTCACGACGGCAACCGCATTGCAGCGAGGCACGCCGCGTATCAGAACATTCACAATCGAGGTGTAAAGCTCCGCGTTTGTCGCAGCACTTTCGATCAAGTCTGGCAGCCGACTAAGCACATCAATTCGCTTGTCCGCGTCGCGATACCTGACTTGCCGCAAGTATTCCGCCGAGTAACGCTGCTCCGTGACGGGCAGCGGCTGGTCGATCGTCGCAATCGCCTGCACGTCGGAGAACGTAAAAGTCGTCTGGCCGATAACAAAGTGATCACCCGGCTGGAGCTCCGTTGATTGAACTTCCTCTCCGCTCACAAAAACCGGATTTCGTGCGTTCGGCAATACGTGCAACTGGAGCGTGCCCTTGTCGAGCGTGAGTGCGATGTGCTTCCGCGAAATCTGCTCGTCCCAGTCAACGGCCCAACCCCGAGTCGTCCTGCCCAGCTCGATCGTCGTATTTGGCAGCAACCGGCGACGCCAGCGTTGCTGTGGTTCTGCGCCCTGTGCGATCAATTCCATACGATCAGTTCCATGACAAGCCTGCTATTGTTTGTCACCGGGCATCGCAATCGTATCGCGACTGTGAACCGACTGGGAATCTGTGGAACTCGACGGTCCGCTGCGCAGCGCGGCGAGTGAGTCCTGCATCATTCGCAGAACGAAGTACCAGAGAAGCACCGATACGAGCGTGATGGCAAACAGCGCGGCGATGGCCTCGCGAAAAAGCGTATCGGCCAGCCGACTGACCGGTTCGATCACGGCCTCCACCCGCCGTTCCACGACCAGCCGCAATCCTGTATCGAACTCTTCGACGTGGCCATCGTAGCGAGGGTACGTCACCGGCGCTGCGGCGGCAATCCATTCGCCTTTGTACTGCTCATCCAGCTCGCCAAGCGGGTCAACATAGTCAAACAGCTTTTCATCGTTCAACGAGTCAAGATCGGCTCGCAAACTCTGGTCACCAATATCGATCTGTTTCGGCAACTTGCCTTTGGCCCCCTTCAGTTGCTCGAACAGAGGATGCTGAAAAACGATGCCGCCATACTCGTTGGGGCGGCCGTCGATCAGCACGGCACAAAAGTCCGGTGTGTTCTCTGGAAACTTGACAAAATCACCAAGCTCAAGCGTGACTGCTACGACACCAATCGTTTTGTTGTTGAATTTCACAGGCGCGGAGATTGCGACCTTGTACGTATTCGTCGCTGTACTACGGAACGGCGTCGAAAGCTGGATCTTGTCCAGCGGCGGAAATTCGCGAGAAACAACGTGACCTTCCGAGTTATCGTCTTCGAGCCCGCCATGAAAGTAGGTTCGATACCGAAAATTGTCACCGACAGGCGAAGTGCCCGCGGATCTTGGAAACGCAGCGGCCAGCATCGTTCCGTTCGCGTCCGTGATAAACCAACTGGCAACTCCGGGCAGGCGACGATCAGAAAGGTAGTCTTCCATTTGCGACTGCATACCCATCGACAGCGACTCGTCAGTCGACTTTTTGCCGTTGCGGCGCAGCTCCATGATCTGAAACTCGCTCTTGGCCTGCGCGCGGACAGACGCGTCGGCATCGGGATCGCCAAGAATCTTCAGATAACCAGCCGCCGTTTCGTTGCCGGTCAGATCACGAACCAGCCGGGCGAATCCCTTGTCGTTCGCAACCCGCTCGAGAACAGTGAACCGTTTTTCGATTTGCGTACCGACGTTTCGGGCAACCGCTTTTGCGGCGAAACGGTTCTCATCATGCGACTTGACCAACGCCAAATTTTCGGCTCGCTTAATCGCCTGTTTGTACGCCCGATAGCCAAAAACCGCGACCGTCAGCAACAACAGGAGCGGGCCAACAATGCCGAGCAGCTGAAGCGGGCGACGCACGCGGGCTTCTTCACGACGATCGAGGGCTTCGCGAATACTCAGGACGGACGGAAAACGATCGGATGGTTTCGTCGCCAGGCACCGGTCAATAATGTCAGCAAGCGCGCGGTCGACACCTTTGACTTTGCGATGATCCGTCACGGGCGGAGCCGACTTGATAAAGTCGCGATACTTGTCCAGCCGCTCTTCCAGCGTCGCACTCGAATCAATCTCACTGATCGCCTCGCCGCTCCGGTGCGGAGGACGTCCCATGATCATGCAGTAGAGCATCGCGCCGAGCGCGTACACATCCCACCGCGAATCGGGCACCGCGTTCAGGCTGGCTTGCTCCGCCGGCATATAAAAAAGCGTGCCGAGCGCGGGCGCCTGCTCGCTCGTCAGTCGTGACTGACCAAAGTCAGCGATGCGGGGCTTTTCGTCCTGGTCGAGCAGGATGTTTGCGGGCTTGAGATCGCAGTGCAACACGCCTTTGCGGTGCGCGTGCGTCATGCCCGTCACCACATCACGAAATAGCGAAACGGCATCCGGTACAGCCAGCGGACCCCGCGACTGAAGCCGGTCATCCAGCGACCCGTTCTCAACATACTCCATCACGTAGTATGGCGGATCGGAATCCCAACCGACTTCGTGAAGCTGGACGACGTAGCGGTCGGCGGTCAGGAAGACAAGCTTTTCGACTTCACGCGAAAGCAGCGACCAGTTCACGCCGGCTCGATGCTCAAAAAACTTGATGGCAACCTGCCGCCCGGTATTCTTGTCGACAGCGACCCACACCTGCCCGTAAGCTCCAGCACCGAGAAATCGCTGCGGGGCGTAGCCAGGCACCGCGGTCGGCGGCTGAGTCGGTTGTTGGCTGAGTTTCGACGAGCGTCGCCGGTCTCCACTCAACTGAAATTGTGTTTGTTCCGACGTCATCGTCGCCCTGACGGCCAACATTGCTTGCGAGAAAATCGAACGCACGGAACCAGTCGACTGAATCGGCTGAATCGGCTTGATGTATAATCCATCGTAAACGCGTCCCTACCGCCCGGCAATCGCGCCTAAACTTCCAAAGCCCTCATTATGACAAAGTCGCCATTCCTGCGGTCGATCGTGATTCTGCTGCTATCCGGTTTATGGTTACCAGCGACTGGACAATCCACACCACAGCAGGAGTCCGACGGACAAGGTGAACGCGCAGGGGAGCAGGCCAAACAGGCGCAAAGCGCAGCCCCTGAAGAAAAATCCAATCGGCTGGAGCTGCAGGATTTTCGGCCGCGGCCAATGCTGGTCGTCAAGAAGACAGATATCCAGTCAGCGAAGTTTCCTGTCGTCAATGTCCACACGCATCTGAATCGGCGCCTGCGAAGCTCCAGCCGGGCTTTGGATGATTATGTTGGCTTGATGGATCGCTGCAACATTGCCATCGCGGTCAATCTCGATTGCAAGCTGGGAGAGGGATTCGAGGAATCGGCGGCTTTCGCCTGGAAAGACAACAAGGCTCGCTTTGTCCAGTTTGTGAATATCGACTGGATTGGCGATGGCAAGCGGAAAGAGCCAGCCGGATGGGATTGCCAGCGACCCGACTTTGCCCGACGCATCGCCGCACAACTCAGGATCGCCGTCTCGAAGGGAGCCAGCGGTCTCAAACTCTTCAAACAATTCGGGCTGGGCTATCGCGACGCGGATGGGAGCTTTCTCAAGATCGACGATCCGCGATGGGATCCAATCTGGAAAGCGTGCGGCGAACTTGGCATTCCTGTCATCATGCACACCGCGGATCCAGTCGCTTTTTTTGAACCAGTCGACGAAACGAACGAACGTTACGAAGAGCTGTCGCGACATCCGAACTGGAGCTTCCACGGCGACGAGTTCCCCAGCCACACGGAGCTACTCGCAGCAAGGAATCGCATTATCGAACGCCATCCGAAAACAAACTTTATCGGCGCTCACGTCGGCAATTACCCGGAAGACCTCCAAACTGTATCCGGGTGGCTAAACAAGTATCCGAACTTTTACGTTGAGATCGCGTCACGTATTGGTGAACTCGGTCGCAAGCCCTATTCGGCTCGGCGATTCTTTCAGGATCACGCCGATCGCATCATGTTTGGAACCGATGGCCCCAAGCCGGAACCGCGCATGCATCTCTATTTTCGCTTCCTCGAAACCTACGACGAGCACTTCCCGTACTCGGAAAAGGAATTCCCGCCGCAAGGATTCTGGAACATCTACGGCATCAAGCTGCCCGACGAGATCCTCAAAAAGGTCTACTACGAAAACGCCTCACGCATCATTCCAGGCGTCAAGGAAAAGCTGCAGCCATTCATCGACGTCGAGAGTCAATAGACGCGAATATGAAAGCGAGATGTTGATTTCACCTGCAACATCCGATTGCCTTTTCCGAAGAAGCAAGATTCGACCATTCAGCTTTTCGAATCTAATTTCCGGCGATGCATCGACAGAGGCGAGGCGACTGGAAATCAGTGACCACCGGCATAGCCGGTGGTTTGAGGAAGGCCCGACGCGTAAGTTTTGAAGTTGCACACTTTGCGAAATTGAAGTCCCTCCTCCCGGAAAAACGGATTGGATCGCCACCATGTCGGGTCGAATTGCAATGATGATTGAAGGCGAGTCAATCGTCGTTTTTCCGTCGTGGGGAGGGATTTAGGGAGGGGCCGACCGTTCGAAGTTAAAAGTGTGCAACTTCAAAGCGCGTAAGCGAGGGATGTGTTGAAAAAAGTTCATCCCTCGCTTACGCGTCGGACTTCCATCAAAGCGACCAAAATCGTACCCGCGAGCTTAAAGCGAGTGCCATTGGGCCAGTGCGTGCTACTCAGATAAAACGGCAGAGCCTTTTTGGTTCGCACCAGCAGAGCTGGTGGCTTACAACATCATGATCTTACCAACGGGTTTACCATTGATGCTTTTTGCTACGCGACAACATCTTCAATCACATGTCCGTGGACATTCGTCAGGCGGAAATCGAATCCTTTGTATCGGTAGGTCAATCGCTTGTGGTTGATCCCCAGCAAATGCAGCAATGTGGCGTGAAAGTCGTGAACATGGAAAGGATCACGGACGGCAGAAAAACCGAATTCATCCGTTTCGCCAAAACTGGTGCC